>NZ_JBSXOK010000025.1:0-58537 GCF_056859415.1 Zunongwangia sp. L-65 | reverse complement strand
AGATACAAAAAACAAAGAATAAAAGCAAGTTATTTATCTGATAACCAGTAGGTTATTCATATATTTCCTTCGGTATTATAATTAAGAAAAAAGTCTTTATAACAAAAAAGTCGGAAGAATAATCTTCCGACCATGACTGGGTACCACCCGACTTTACTCTAATTAAACTAAACTAATTGTATATGGAACATACAATTATTCTTTTGGCGCTAAGTAAGTCTGTAACGGATTTGAGGTACTGGTTTCAATAATAATTTGCTGTAACACAACTCCCGGATCTACCGCATAAATCTTTAGTTGATGCACCCCTTTTTCTAAGCTTAGATCCTGAACAACTTTAGTGACATTATTACTTACAGCAATGCCCCAGTGATCTTTAGTGTCCTTAAGCAAATTCAGGGTTTTTAGCGTACCATCATCTATGGAATAAGCAAATTTGAGTCCGCCATTATCGAGGAAATCTAAGCTTGGTGAGATTAAAAAGTTTATTTTTGCTGTAGTATTTTCTTTAATCGTAAATTGATACGTTAGGCTTGCATTTTCAGAAGCTTCCTGACTAAAACTGCTCTCTGGTCTTAAGGCAATGTCTCTTCGCCCTAAATCAGGAATTATTTCCCAGCCTTTGTATTCCAAAAATTTGTTTGCAGGGAGACTTATAATTCCGTTTTTAGCCACAAAACCTTTAGGAACAAAACTAAATGGCTGGTAAGAAACCTCTATTTTTACTTTTTCATTATCAGATTTAATTACAAAACTTTCTTTGGTAATGTTCTTAGGTAATTTTTCAGAAACTAATGCTAAAACGATACGCTCCTGTTCACCAATTTCAGCTTTAGTTTTAGAAGCTTTTAGCCATTTAGGCAATTTCTTTAGTTTAACTTCTAATTTTTCATTTCCGCGGTTAAAAATTTCAACATAAGATTCAGTATTGTTTTTATCAAATATTGGTAAGCTAAGATCCGTTTTTTTTGGAAAATAATCTTTGCTATTCGGTATAGCCACACCTAAACCAGCTGCTTCGGGAACTTCGATATTAATCGTTTCCGGCTTGATATTTTGCTTAGGATCGCTCCAGGAAGAATAACCAATATGAGGCTGAAAAATCATATGGTTCCACTTGCCATCTTCAATAGTATGATAGGCTGAAGTCAATGCTTCATCTTTATCAAAATATTCTGAAACCTTTTCTGCAAGAGTATTAGTAGTATTTCTTTGTTGTTCCGCATAAAGCTTGTTTTTAGCCACTGCGATATACATTCTGTTTAGATTTGCGGAAGCTTTTACCGGGTGTAACACCAGTTGAAAATAAGCCGATTGATACTTTGGAGCCAATTTTTCAGCAATTTCATCTGCTTTTTTTTCTAATGTATTAAATTCATTTAGGATTTCTTCAGCTTCATTAAACTGCGTTAAACTATAGGTTCTTTCAGATAGCAATTCGGGTTTTCTTCGGCTGTTATACGTGGTATATTTTTGTAGCAATTCTCCAATTTCAGGCGCATACTTTTCTCCAAATTGAGCGGCAGCCCATTGTTCAGGATAAGCCTTTAGTTCTTCAATTTTAATAGCTTCCGGATTCCACGCATAATCTAAAAAGAAACTAATAGGGTACTCCATAGGTTTTAAATCACCAACATTTACAATCCAAACCTTACGGGCATGATAGGCGTAAGCAAGCGACATCTGCTCGTAAACTCTGGAAATTTGAGTGGTATTTATCCATTTATAACTTCTTGGCCCGCCAACATAGTCAAAGTGATAATAGATCCCATAACCTCCGCTTCTAGTACTATCTTTAAGTTTAGGCAGCTTTCTGATATTTCCCCAGTTATCATCAGCAAGTAGTAAGGTTACATCATCAGGTACGCGCATTCCCTGATCGTAATAATCCTGAACTTCCTTATAAAGTGCCCAGACTTGCGGTGTTTTTTCAGCTGGTTTTTGGGTTACATCGCTTATAATCTCGCGCTGATCTTTAACAATACGTTCCAGTAAGCTAATGGCGGTGCCTTCAGTCATTGGTTCATCCCCATCGCCACGCATGCCAATGGTAACCAGGCTTTCACGGTCGCCCATTCGTTCAATCCCCTTGCGCCAAAAGCTTTTTAAAGTATCTGCGTTGGTTTCATAATTCCAATCACCGCTACCATAGCGTCCCCATTCAGCCTGGGCGCGCATCAGTGGTTCGTGGTGAGAGGTTCCCATAACGATGCCATATTTATCTGCTAAAACACCATTTTCAGGATCATCATCATAAAAAGCTTTTCCCCACATTGCAGGCCACATATAATTTCCTTTTAAGCGTAGAATAAGTTCAAAAACCGGCTCATAGAATTCATGATTAAACTTACCGTAATTTTCGGTAACCCAACTGGATAGGGCAGGAGCTTCGTCGTTAATAAAAATCCCACGATACTGAACTTTAGGACCGGTACTGGTTAAGCCAGCGTTGTCAATATACAATTCATCTGCTTTTTTTGCCGGCACATCCGCCCACCAGTACCAGGGAGAAACACCAATTTGCTTTGACAGTTCGTATATACCGAAAATAGTTCCGCGTTTATCGCTACCAATAATCAAAAGATCTTCCCCTATTTTTTTAATGCTATAGGCTTCCCATTTTCCCTGAATTTTAGAAACGTCGATGTTTTGATGCTGAATCAGGCTATCGATCATTTTATTTCTACCAATAGTCCCAATAATTACATTTCCGTTTCCTTTTACTTCGGAAATAAACTCAGGTAATTTTCCGGTTACCCGCTCAATATCTTTTTGAAAGTTTTTTGCAGCAATATTTACTCCTTCAAAATCTGAAGGGTCTAATACTAATTTTGAAGTCTTTTTGCTGGTTACTAAACCGAAACTGCCCTCACCAGATGTATGTGAGACAATATTTTTTTGTCCGTACATTGCACAACCCAGGAGAATGCAAAGTGCAGAAAATAGATACTTACTATTTTTTACTGAATTTGATAACTGAATCATAAACTTGTTTTCTCTGGTAATTTTCATCAAATAATAATGGATAGTTTTTTCGTCCTTCTACAGGATAGTGATCCAACCAGGAATAGCGATCTGCAATATTCCAAAAAGTGATCCCGGTAAGCTTATCTCGATATTCCCTAAATACTTTAAAGAACTTTTGATAGGCTTCTATTTGGGCAAGTTTACGTTCTTCGGTAAACTCATCTGAATCGTCCGAGCGTCGTTCCCGTTGTTCTTTTTCCCATTTATACAGAGACACATCCAGTTCGGTAATCTGCACATCCAGACCGGTTTCCGTATACATTTTTAAAGCCTGTTGTAACTCCTCTTCACTTGGATTAAAAACAGACCAGTGTCCCTGTATTCCGATTCCGTTTATCGGCGCTCCTTCCGCTTTCAATTTATCGATTAGTTTT
This sequence comes from Zunongwangia sp. L-65, assembly GCF_056859415.1. Classification (NCBI taxonomy): domain Bacteria; kingdom Pseudomonadati; phylum Bacteroidota; class Flavobacteriia; order Flavobacteriales; family Flavobacteriaceae; genus Zunongwangia; species Zunongwangia sp. L-65. The sequence continues at coordinate 55,136 of NZ_JBSXOK010000025.1, read as the reverse complement.
AAAACGCGGTCTCTTTTTTCCGGAATAATAATATTGTAATCATTATAAAATAACTTGGCATTGGGATCGGCTGCGTGAGCAAATTCAAATGCTTTGGTAAGAAAATCATCTCCGATGATTTCAAGCCACTTTGAATTTCTTAGAAAGTTCTGCGGATTATCGTCAATTGCTTCATTCACCACATCCCAGGCATATATTTTTCCTTTGTATCGACCAACAACCGAGTCGATATGAGCTTTCATTCGGTCTAGTAAGACCTCCCTGCTAACATCATTGCCCTTGTCATCTTTAAAAATCCAGTCACCGGTTTGTTGATGCCAAACCAGGGCGTGACCGCGTACTTTAAGCCCGTTTTCCTGAGCAAATGCTACTATTTTATCGGCTGGTGCCCAGTTAAATTCATCTTTTTTTGGATGAATTACCCCCATTTTCATTACGTTTTCAGGAGTTAAGCTGTTATATTCCGCTAAAATTAATTCTTTTGATTTTCCTTCAAGTGAAGCCGGTGAAACCGCAACGCCCATAGGGAAATCTTCGGCAAAATAATCTTTGAGTCCCTTTTCTTTCTTTGGGTCTTCTTCAGCAGTAATATCCTTTGTTTTTTGCTGATCCTTACACGAAATAATGCCAAAAAGCAATAAGATCAAAAGATAGTGCAGTTGTTTTTTATGTTTCATTTTTTACGCATTATGTATACCAGGTTCAGGTCTGGTTAATTCTTTTATTGTTTTGTTCGATCATCGAAATTAAAAGCTCCGAGCCTTGGCTCAGGATCGTTTACTTTGTATGCTTAAAAGCCAATTGAATTACCACCATCGATAGGTAACACTGTTCCTGTGGTGAATTTTGAAAGATCTGTGGCATAGTAAAAAACAGCATCGCCAATATCTGCAGGTTCACCTAATTTACCCATAGGAGTTCTTCCCAGTACTTTATTTTTACGCTCTGGATCACTGTCTAAAGCTTTGCTAGACATATTTGTTTTAATAAATCCGGGAGCCACGCAATTTACCCGTATGCCAAACTTCGCCAAATCTACTGCCATAGCTCTTGTCATTCCTTCAATAGCAGTTTTACTGGCAGAATAGGCAATTACATGTGGAATCCCATATTGCGCAGCCATTGAACTGATGTTGATAATACTTCCTTTGCCGTTTTCCTTCATCACTTTTGCAACTTCCCGGCTTATGGCAAAAACGCTGGTAACATTTGTATGCAAGATGTTCTGAAATTCATCATTTTCGACTTCCAGAAATTCTTTTTTCATGTTGATTCCTGCATTATTAACCAGGATGTCGATTCTGCCTGCTTCTTTAGCAATTTCGGTAATCGCCGCAGGGATTTTATCCAATTCGGTTAAATCTAAAATGAATGGTTTTGCGTATTCGCCAATTTCTTCGCAGGCTTTTAAAGTTTTTTCTTTGTTTCGGCCAATAACGTATGTAGTTATTCCTTCATTACAAAGTTTTTTAGCTGTGGCAAATCCTAGTCCGGCGTTACCACCGGTTACTATAGCAGTTAAATTCGAGTTCATATCATTTTTAATTCCATGAAGGGCTTATACCGGGAGCATAAGGCAGCTTCAATGATTTATAATAGTTTAGGTCTTTTGTCATTTCAGGAATGAAATCCGGGAAATCCATTTTCGAAAATTGCTGAAAATAAAGGAGGCAGGCATTTCGCCATTGTTTAGCTTCTTTTAACTGGATGTTCAAGAGCATATTTGTTTTTTCAAAAACCTGCGGATTTACATATTCCTGCATTGTTTGCCAGGTTTTCTGCATGTCTTCAACCTGTTCAACTCCTTTTTGATAATGTGCGGCAATTTCATACCAAAGTGTTTTGCCACTTTTCATTTTATAGTCCCAGGGTAAATGATGAAACCAAAGCAGATATTTGTCCGGTGTGGTTGCGGGATCACTATATTTTTTCTGAATTTCCGGGGCGTATTGCTCTAAGGCATTACTTCCGCTTGAAGTTCTGTCAAAGCCAATTCCGTCTACAGCTGCTTTGTGATAATATACCGATGTCCAATCTGGTCTGGGCATATCTTTAACCCATGGCCCGGGGCCCTGATGATGATTTGCTGCCATTATATGATGTAATCCAAGCGGCGTCATATAATTAACCACAGCTTCTCTGGATTCTAGTAATAATGTGGTCATAGGATCTACAAAATCGCTATCATTCGTAAAGGTCATTTTAAGCCAATCTTGTGCTATGGTTTTAGCACTGGTTTCCGGATCCCAGGCAAGCCTGCCGAAGCCATACCAGTTTGCCTGACCAAAAGGATGGCCTGTCCAGTTTTTTGCCGTCCCTATATTAGCTACACCCGCCATCCCGGTAAGCTTTTTATTGCTTAGTTGTCCATCTATTATTTTGGCTACTGTGCTTCCTTTGCCTTGTGTATAGGTGTCTTCTTCTAAAACTTCTTCAAAAAGTTGAGGTAGGAAAACCAAATGAGACATTCCGCCCAGATATTCCTGTGTGATCTGAAATTCCATCATTAAAGGAGTGTTTGACATGGCACCAAATAAAGGATGGAAAGGTTCTCGTGGCTGAAAATCGATAGCTCCATTTTTTACCTGAACCAACACATTATCCTTAAATTTTCCATCAAAAGGTTTAAATTCAGAATAGGCCTGTTTTGCGCGGTCTTCAGGTTTTTCTTCAGAATATACAAAAGCACGCCACATGATAATCCCATTGTGAGGAGCAACAGCTTCAGCAAGCATATTTGCACCATCTACGTGAGACCTTCCGTAGTTATTTGGACCTGGCTGTCCTTCAGAGTTCGCCTTTACTAAAAAGCCTCCAAAATCGGGGATTGCAGCGTAAATCTCGTCAGCTTTATTTTTCCACCATTGCTTAACTTCAGCATTAAGAGGATCGGCCGTTTCTAAATCACCAGTTTCTATAGGTGCCGAAAATCTTGCGGTTAGATAAACCTGAATGCCATAAGGTCTAAAAACATCAGCCAGCGCTTTTAGTTTTTGAATATATCTTGGGCTTAATACCAAAGCATTAGAGTTTACGTTAGTGAGTACAGTACCGTTAATCCCTATAGAGGCGTTGGCTCTGGCATAATCGATATATTCCTGTTTTATCAATTCAGGTAATAAATACCAATCCCAGATAGAGAATCCGGCATATCCACGTTCCACACTTCTATCCAGATTATCCCAATGATTTAAAAGTCTTTTTTGAATTTTAGGCGAATCCGATATTGATAATTTTGATAAGTCATTGCGCAATTGCATGTGCTTAATGAAGTTGAAAACGCCATATAATAAGCCCTTCTCTGTATTAGCTGAAATGATGATTTGTGCATCTTTCCTATCTGAAATATATTGGATAACATAAGCTTCATCATTCATTTTGGAGATTTCAGGTAGCTTTTTTTGTAACGAGGGATCTAACTTGTCGAGGGTAGAAATGATAAGATTAGGTGTTTTGGAATCGAATTTTGGTTCAATATCCAATAAACCTTTAAAAGCTTTTTGGATTTCTTCCTTAATAACAGTGCCGGTAGCCGAATTTAAACTTAAGTAGATATTAGAAACCTGATTTTTATAGGTTTCAAGAATATGCTGTTCTTCAATATTATCATATTGCAGCCACAGATCATAAGGATTTTGACTAAAAGAAAGGGAGCTAATCACTATTAGAAATAAGCAGAGTATGTTTTTTTTCATTTTGAGACCTTGATTTAACTAAACAAACGATTGCGGACTGAAAATTATGTAAAAAAAGAGTGTAAACAAAATAATTTACGCAATCGGTTGCTTTTAATTTGATTTTATGTTTTATTTGTTAACTCACCTCATTAATCGATTTATGTTAAAATTAAACTGTAAATATTATCAATAATGAAAAAATACAGCCAGCTCTTTGCTATCATGTTAATGCTGTTTTTAACGGCAATCATGCATGCTCAGCAGACCAAAATCGATAAATCTGAACTTGATTTTTACGATACAGATTTATCAATGGACGAGAGAATAGACGATTTAATAAGTCGGCTTACGTTAGAAGAGAAAGCACAGCAAATGCTAAATGCCAGTCCCGCCATTGAAAGATTGGGAATTCCTGCTTATGATTGGTGGAATGAAGCTTTACACGGTTTGGGAAGATCTGGGGTAGCTACTGTATTTCCTCAGGCTATCGGGATGGGGGCTACTTTTGATGACGATTTAATTTTAAAAGTATCTACAGCAATTTCAGATGAAGCACGGGCTAATTTCAATAATGTGGTAAAACATGGTTATCATAGAAAATATGGCGGACTAACATTTTGGACGCCTAACGTGAATATATTTAGGGATCCGCGATGGGGTAGAGGTCAGGAAACTTATGGTGAAGATCCTTATTTAACTTCCAAATTGGGAGAAGCCTTTGTAAAAGGTTTACAGGGTGATAATGATAAATATCTAAAAACGGCTGCTGCGGCAAAACATTATGCAGTGCACAGTGGGCCAGAGAAATTAAGGCATGAGTTTAATGCAGATGTAAGTGAAAAAGATCTTTGGGAAACTTATCTGCCTGCTTTTAAAACTTTGGTAGATGCCAATGTAGAAACTATAATGTGTGCTTACAATAGCACCAACGGCGAGCCTTGTTGTGCGAATAACCGTCTTATAAATGATATACTTAGGGATAAATGGGGTTTTAATGGCCATGTGGTGAGTGATTGCTGGGCGCTACAGGATTTTGTAAGCGGTCACGATATTGTAGAATCACCAGAAGCTGCTGCTGCTTTAGCCGTAGAAGTAGGTATAGAATTAAATTGTGGAGATACCTATAATTTTTTAGCAAAAGCGGTAGAAGACGGTTTGGTTTCAGAAGAATTGGTTGATAAACGTTTGCATAAATTATTAGAAACCCGGTTTAAATTAGGTTTGTTTGACCCCGAAGAGAGCAATCCTTATAATAAAATTGGGGTTGAGGTGATGAATAGTGACGAGCATAGAGCTTTAGCCAGGGAAACGGCTCGAAAGTCTATCGTTCTTCTTAAAAATGACGGAGTTCTTCCATTAAAGAACAACCTTTCAAAATACTTTATAACAGGTCCAAATGCTACGAATATTGAGGTGTTGTTAGGCAATTATCACGGAGTAAACCCGGATATGGTAACCGTTTTAGAAGGCATCGCAAAAGCTATAAAACCTGAGAGTCAGTTACAATACAGAATGGGAACACGACTTAATCTTCCCAATGAAAATCCACAGGATTGGGCTTCTCCAAATGCCGGAAATAGCGATGCTACCTTTGTGGTGATGGGAATTTCTGGACTTTTAGAAGGTGAAGAAGGAGAATCTATTGCTTCCCCAACGTTTGGTGATCGTATGGATTATAATTTACCGCAAAACCAGATCGATTATTTACAAAAAGTTAGCGAGGCTGCAGAAGATCGCCCGGTAATAGCAATAATAACCGGTGGTAGCCCGATGAACTTAACTGAAGTACATAAACTTGCAGATGCGGTATTACTGGTTTGGTACCCTGGGGAAGAAGGCGGGAACGCTGTTGCCGATATCATTTTCGGTAAAAATTCACCTTCAGGTAGATTGCCAATCACTTTCCCAATGACTATTGAAGATCTTCCCGCCTACGAAGATTATACGATGGAGGGTAGAACTTATAAATATATGGATGTAGTACCCATGTATCCCTTTGGATATGGCTTAAGTTATACCGATTTTGAGTATTCTGAAATTAAATTATCTAAGGATAAAATAAAGAAAAAAGAATCAGTAGAAGCTCGTATTAGTGTAACAAATACTGGTGATTTTGAAGCCGATGAAGTGGTGCAGGTATACTTAAAGGATGTAAAAGCTTCTTCTCGTGTACCTAATTTCGAACTGGTAGCTTTTAAAAATATTCATCTTAAAAGAGGGGAATCAAAAGAACTGAATTTTGAAATTACTCCTGAAATGTTGAGTTTTATTGATGACAACGGAAAGGAAAAGCTGGAAAAAGGAGCTTTTGAAATTTATATAGGTGGTAGCAGTCCGTTGAAGAGAAATGAAGAACTAGGAAAAAAAGCGCTAAAAAAGATCCAATTTCAGCTAAAATAAGAATATGAAAACCTTTATAACAGATAATTTTTTGTTGGAAAATAAGTATGCTGAAGAATTATACCATCAGTATGCCAAAAACCAACCGATTATCGATTATCATAACCACCTACCTCCCGCGCAAATTGAGGCCGATACACAATTTGAAAATATTTCTCGTGTTTGGCTTAACGGCGATCATTACAAATGGCGTGCGATGCGAACCTTGGGGGTCAATGAAAAATACATTACCGGTGATGCGAGTGATCAAGAAAAATTTGAAGCCTGGGGGAAAACCGTTCCGCACACGCTTCGCAATCCATTGTATCATTGGACGCATTTAGAATTAAAACGTTATTTCGGGATTGATGAATTGCTGAACGAAAACAATGCTTCTACCATTTATAAAAACGTAAATGCACAATTGCAGCAACAAGAAAATTCGTGTAGAGGATTGTTAAAGCAGATGAATGTGGAAACGCTTTGTACTACTGAAGATCCTACAGACGATTTAAAACATCACCAAAGCATCAAGCAACAAAATATTGGCATTAAAGTAAGTACCGCTTTTCGTCCCGATAAATCGATCTTGATTGATGCAGAAGGCTACACCGATTATCTAAAAGAATTAGGAAAAGTTGCTGAGGTTGATATTCAGAGTTTTCAAGATTTAAAAGATGCGTTACAGAAGCGTATCGAGTATTTTGATGAAAATGGCTGTAAATTGTGCGATCACGGATTGAGTTCTTTGAGTTATATAGAATTTACCGAAGCTGAAATCAATGCGATTTTTAAAAACAAGCTTTCCGGAAAAGAGATTTCAGCCACAGATGCTGAAAAATTTAAAACTGCGATTTTACTGTTTTTAAGTGAAACCTACCATCAATTTGGATGGGTGCAACAATTCCATTTAGGCGCGCTTCGGAATAACAACAAACGAATGTTAGCGCAATTAGGGCCCGATACCGGTTGGGATTCGATAGGCGATTATAGTCAGGCCGAAAAATTGTCCCGATTTTTAAATACCTTAGATGGAAAAGATAAACTGACCAAAACTATTTTATATAACCTGAATCCTGCCGATAATGAAGTATTTGCCACCATGATTGGTAACTTTAACGATGGCAGCGTAAAAGGCAAAGTACAATGGGGATCGGGTTGGTGGTTTTTGGACCAGAAGGACGGAATGGAAAAGCAAATGAATGCGCTTTCCAATATGGGCTTAATTAGCTGTTTTATTGGGATGTTAACCGATTCCAGAAGCTTCCTTTCGTTCCCAAGGCACGAATATTTTAGAAGGGTGTTGTGTAACCTCTTCGGAAAAGAAATGGCTTCGGGTGAATTACCCCAGGATATGGATTTGGTAGGAAGTACCATTGCCAATATTTGCTATGGAAATGCCAAGGATTATTTTAAGTTTTAGAGATGAAAGTTATAAAGCGAAATCATTACAATGATGATTAAAAGATTGTTTTTTGTTTTCGTATTATTATTACTATTTGGATGTAATGTAGATTCTTCAGTAAAAGAATTAAAACTTGCCCATAGTCTCAGTAATAATCATCCTGTGCACAAAGCAATGCAATATTTTGCCGAAAGAGTGGCTTTTCATTCTGACGGTAAAATGAAAATAAAGATATATCCCAGCAGTCAGTTAGGATCAGAGCGGGAATGTTTAGAATTACTGCAACTGGGAAGTTTGGCCATGACCAAAGTTTCCTCAGCAGTAATGGAAAATTTTTCACCAAAACTCAAGGTTTTCGGGTATCCTTATCTATTTGAATCGAAAGAACAACGCTACGCTTTATATGATAGTGATTTAGGGAAAGAACTCTTGGCTGATGGAGAAAAATACTGGTTACATGGATTAACTTATTTTGATGCCGGTAGCCGTAGCTTTTATACTAAAGATACTCCAATCAGGGAACCTTCAGACTTAAAAGGATTAAAGGTGAGGGTGATGCAGAGCCCAACGGCCATTAAGCTGGTTAGTGCACTGGGAGGTTCACCAACACCGGTTTCCTGGGGAGAACTGTATACGTCTTTACAGCAGGGCGTGGTGGATGCTGCCGAAAATAATCTGCCCAGCTTCTATTCTTCTAAGCATTATGAAATCTGTAAGAATCTATGCTTAGATGAGCATAGTTCGTTGCCAGATATTTTGGTCATGAGTTCTATTATTTATTCAGAATTATCAGAAGAAGAAAAAGAAGTGCTAAGCATCAGTGCTCAGGAAGCAGCGATAGAACAGCGCAAATTGTGGGAAACGGCCGAAAAAGAATCGCTTGAAGCTGTCACACAGGCAGGAGTGAAAGTTACTCGACCGGATATTGAAGTATTCAAAAAAGAAAGTAAGCAGATTATTACCGATCTGCAATCTGAAGATCCCGATTTATACGATTTAATCCAGAAAATAAAAGCGATACAACCATGAAGAAACTTGATTTTTATCTGGGCTGGATCATTGTTGTTTTACTAAGCACAATGCTTATTACGGTATTATGGGGAGTAGGTGCGCGTTATATAATGGATAGCCCAAGTTCTTGGACGGAAGAGCTTGCCCGGTTTCTGCTTATTTGGGTGAGCATGTTAGGAGCGGCATATGTTTCGGGGAAAAAAGGGCATATTGTTATCGATTTATGGCCAGAGAAGATGATTAAGAAATACGGTAGGCTTATGGACCTGATCGTTAGTTTGCTTATTGTTTTATTTGTGTTCGCGATTTTTATAGTAGGTGGCTTTAGATATGTTTATGTTTCTTTTAAACTTTGGCAAACTTCAGCAGCTTTAGAAATTCCCATGGGGTATATCTACCTTATTTTGCCAATAACAGGCTTCTGTATACTTTTTTACCGGATAAGTTTTCTAATTAAAGATTTAAAACGATAAGGATGGAAATATTTATACTTGCTGTTAGTTTTATTATTCTCGTTGGGATAAGAGTCCCGGTTGCCTGGAGTATAGGTATTGCTTCTTTAATCACCCTGCTGTTTAGTATCGATTCTTTACCAGCAGTGGCGACTATAGCTCAGCGTATGGTTACCGGGCTGGATAGCTTTTCATTATTAGCCATTCCGTTTTTCATTTTGGCAGGGCACTTAATGAATAGCGGTGGGATTGCCAAGCGTCTTATTGTTTTCGCAAAGTCACTAGTTGGTAGTTTACCTGGCGGTTTGGCTCATGTTAATATTGTGGCAGCTATGCTATTTGGTGCTATTGCCGGTTCAGCCGGTGCAGCTGCGGCGGCAATCGGAAGTTTTATGAGTTCGAAAATGGAAGAAGAAGGATATACCAAAGAATATGGTGTGGCCGTAAATGTAACCTCAGCAACCACGGGATTATTGATTCCACCCAGTAATATTTTTATAATCTATTCTTTAGCCAGCGGAGGAGTGAGTATAGGCGCATTATTCTTAGCAGGTTATATTCCTGGGATTTTAACGGGTTTGATCTTGATGATCATTGCCTTAATTTGGGCAAAACGAAAAGGTTTTCCTACGGCTAAACGAGCTTCGGTCAGTGAGGTGTTAAAAAGTTTTTTGGATGCCTTGCCAAGTTTGATGTTATTATTAGTGATTATCGGCGGAATAGTTGGTGGTATTTTTACGGCAACAGAAGCCTCATCGGTAGCAGTAGTATATTGCTTAATTCTTGGTTTGATTTATAAAGAGCTAAGCTTAGATAAATTAAAAGGAATTCTGATAAAATCAGCTGAAACCATTGCGTTGGTCATGATCCTTATTGCTTTGAGTATAGCCATGTCCTGGGTAATGTCTTATGCAGATATTCCAGAGCAGGTAACCTCAGCATTATTAGGGTACAGTGATAACCCCATTGTCGTGATGATTATGATTAATTTGATTCTACTGGTGATAGGGATTTTTATGGATATGACCCCCGCTGTGCTTATATTTACTCCTATTTTTCTACCCGTAGTAACAGCTTTAGGAATAGATCCAGTTCATTTTGGGGTAATCATGGTATTAAATTTATGCATTGGTTTATGTACACCACCGGTAGGGTCGGTTTTGTTTATAGGAGTAGGAGTGGCCAATACCAGTATCAAAAAAGTGATCAAGCCTTTGATGCCGCTTTTTGTAGGAATGCTAATTTCTTTAATGCTGGTTATTTTATTCCCGAAGTTAAGCTTGTGGTTACCTGAATTATTTGGCCTTTAAGCTCTTTTCGGGAAGCCTTTTTAATTGTTATAGGATACACTTATTTTATGCGTTGGCTGGAAGCTCTTATTATGACTTCGGTGTCCAGAATGGTAATTTCAGAAACTCCTTTTTCCATTTCTTTATCGGCATGTTCTAAAATACGTTTGGTAGATAATTCACCCATCTTCATTGCGGGATGGGAAATTGTAGAAAGGGCAGGTTCTACTATAGAAGCTAAAGGATCATCGTTAAATCCTATAACCGCTAGTTCATCAGGGATTTTAACGCCTTTTTCTTTTGCCTGCATGATAGCACTTACTGCCGCGGTATCATTAGAAGAAAAAATACCATCTGGTGGATTTTTCATGTTTAGGAGTTTAGAAGTCGCCTCTTTACCTTCTTCAAAACTCAAGGTATTCATATAAATCAGTAAGTCTTTATCTGGAGCGATATCGTGAGCTTTTAATGCATCGATATAGCCATTTTTTCTTAATTTATAAACATTAAGATGTTGTGCTCCCGCAAAATGTGCGATTCTTTTACATCCTTGCTGGATTAAATGCTCGGTAGCTTTATAGGCAGCGGAATAATTATCGATAATAACCCGATAACTATTAAGATCTGAAGGTACACGATCTACAAAAACAACCGGAATATCCTGTTCAATAAATTGCTTAAAATGATCCACATTTTTAGTTTCCATACTAAGAGAGGCTACAATTCCGCAAACGCGACTATCGTAAAGCGCCTTTGCATTGGCTACTTCATTTTTATAGTTATCATCAGATTGGCTAATAAGAACATTATATCCTGCGGCCCGGGCTGAGTTTTCTACACCGCTAATTAATGAGGAAATAAAGGGGCGATTAATTCTCGCAATCAGGATACCAATATTGTTACTCCTGTTATTTCTAAGGCTTGCAGCTAAAGAATTAGGTCGGTATCCAAGTTTTTTAGCCGTCTCCTGTATTTGCTTTGTAGTATCTTTTCCTATACTCTTATGATTCTTAAGCGCTCTGGAAATGGTGCTGGGAGAATAATTCAACTGATTGGCAATGTCGTAAATGGTAACGACTTTATTTTTCTTTTTGCTCATTATTTTAGTTCTTTCAGCTAATGGTGTAGTGTATGCTTTGCTCAGTGATGTTTTCAACATCATTAGCAAAATACGAATTTTGCTCTACTTTAGAGCTTAAACGATTTAACAAATTTAGTCTTTTCTATGTTTTACGCAACCGATTGCTTTTTGTTTATGATGTTAAGCAAAAATTTTTATTTCGTTTGAAGTGTAAAACATTTTAAATCAAAACTTTATGCTATTTTTAATTTGCGAATACGATTGAGTTAATTTTTATATATTTATAATCTTAATTTAAAAACTTAACTGAAAATGAATAAGCTCTCTTTGTATTCTACAATTTTAGCCACTTTAATTTTGACATCCTGTAAAAATAATGCGGAAAACGAGAAAGTAGAAGAAAAGTCTGAAGTTCCACAAACAGATCAAACTAATCAGGTTCGAAAAGTAGAAACCGAGCCCCTCGTAACCAAAGATTTTACCGCAGATCCTTCTGCTCATGTATTTAACGATAAAATCTATATTTACCCTAGTCACGATTTTGATTCTGGAGTGCCTGAAGATGACCTTGGAAATCACTTTAATATGAGAGATTACCATGTGTATTCTATGGATAGTGCAGGTGGGGAAGTTACAGATCACGGAGTAGTTTTAGACGTAGATGATGTAGCATGGGCAGCACGGCAAATGTGGGCGCCCGATGCGGCAGAGAAAGACGGGAAATATTACCTTTATTTCCCAGCAAAAGACAAGAATGATATTTTTAGAATAGGGGTTGCGGTAGCCGATCAGCCAGAAGGCCCTTTTAAACCAATGCCCGATTATATTAAAGGTTCTTTTAGTATAGATCCTGCAGTCTTTGAAGATACCAATGGTGAATATTATATGTATTTTGGAGGAATTTGGGGTGGCCAGTTGCAACGTTGGGAAACCGGAAGTTTTGCTGATGAAGACAAATATCCAGCAGATAGCATTAAGGCTATTGAGCCAAGAATTGCAAAATTGGCTGATGATATGGCCTCATTTAGCGAAGAACCTAAAAGGATACGAATTTTAGACAAAGAGGGTAATGATCTTCTTACCGGGGATAACGATCGTCGATTTTTTGAGGCAGCATGGGTGCATAAGATGGATGATACTTATTATTTATCTTATTCGACTGGCGATACTCATAAAATTGTATACGCAACTTCAGATAGTCCTTATGGTCCATTTACTTATCAGGGCGTGATATTAGAACCGGTTTTAGGTTGGACTAATCATCATTCTATCGTTAAGTTTAATGGAAAATGGTATTTATTTTTCCATGATAGTTCACTTTCCAAAGGAAAAACATATTTAAGAAGCGTGAAAATGACCGAACTTACTTTTAATGAAGATGGCTCAATCCAAACTATAAACGCTGCAGTTCAGGATTCAATCAATTAAACAATGCGTTTTTTTTACATTTTTATCTTTTTATTTGCTAATACGCTGTTTGCCCAGGTTCGCTTGCCAAAACTGGTAAGCGATGGGATGGTTTTACAGCGTAATAGTAATGTACGCATTTGGGGCTGGGCTTCAGAAGGGGAAGATATCGAAGTCAGTTTTCAGCAAAGAAACTATAATACCAGTACCAAAAATGGGAAATGGGAGATTTTGCTGGAAAATCCAAACATTGGTGGGCCTTATACCATGCAAATTTCCGGAAAAAACAGCATTCAGCTTAATTCAATTTATGTAGGTGATGTTTGGTTATGTTCTGGCCAGTCGAATATGGAGTTACCAATGTCTCGTGTAGCACCTAAATATACTGAAGAAATAAAATCGGCTGATAATGCAGAAATTCGATATTTTCAGGTACCCAAAGAATATAATCTAACGAAGAAGTTAGACGATTTTTCTGGCGGAAACTGGATTTCGGTAAACCAAAATACCATTGAAGGTTTTGCGGCAATTCCTTATTTTTTTGCTAAAAATCTTTATGAAGAATATCAAATACCAATTGGTTTAATCGATGCTAGCCTTGGTGGCTCACCGGTAGAAGCATGGATGAGTGAAAAGGCCCTTAAAAATTTCCCTGAAGCAATTGCTGAAGTCGAAAAACTAAAACCAGAAGGCGTAATTGATAGTCTGGAGCAGTTAGATCAAAACCGGATTCGCAACTGGTACACCACTGTTACTGCTGAAGATGCTGGTTTAAAATCAGGTTGGGAAACTGCTAATTTTGATGATAGCAAATGGGAAGAATTTGAATTACCAGGTTTACTGAAACAACCGATAAACGGAGTGGTTTGGTTTCGTAAGAAATTTGATTTAAAAAGTGAATTTTCGGGAAAACCAGCAGAACTTTTAATGGGGAGGATCGTAGATGCAGATTCGGTTTTTGTAAACGGAACTTTTGTAGGGAACACCACCTATCAATACCCGCCAAGAAGGTATCAAATTCCTGAAAATATTCTTCGCGAAGGTGAAAATACTATCACGGTAAAACTAATTAGTGAAAGGGGACGGGGCGGATTTGTAACAGATAAACCTTATGAGATTAATTTTCCAGAAAAGCGCATTGACCTTAAAGGAGCCTGGAAATATAAAGTGGGGAAAGCGACAGAAGCTTTGCAACCACAAACTTTTTATAGATGGAAACCAACAGGTCTTTACAATGCGATGATCCATCCTTTGCTTAAATATTCTATTAAAGGTGCCATTTGGTACCAGGGAGAGTCAAACACCGGTGAACCTGAAAAATACAGTGAATTATTTCCAAAGATGATTGAGAGCTGGCGAGAAAACTGGCATCAGGAGGCTTCAAATTTCCCTTTTCTTTTCGTTCAGCTGGCTAATTTTATGGAAAGTAGAGAAAATCCGACAGACACGAATTGGGCGAGACTTCGTGAAGCTCAAAAGGCAGCCCTAAATGTACCCAATACCGGTATGGCAGTAACTATTGATGTTGGGGAATGGAATGATATACATCCTTTAGATAAAAAAACGGTAAGTGACCGCCTGGCCACTGCAGCAAAACACCTGGCTTATGGAGATGCTTCAGTAGTGCCTTCTGGCCCCATTTACACTTCCTCAGAAATAAAAAATGATTCAATTATCCTACATTTTGAGGCTGTAGGCAGCGGATTAAAAATAAAAAATAATCAAGAATTAAAAGGTTTTGCCATAGCCGGAAACGATAAGCAATTTGTTTGGGCTAAAGCGAAAATTGAAGGAGACAAGGTCATAGTTTATAGCCCGCAGGTAAAGCATCCCGTGGCGGTAAGATACGCATGGGCCGATAACCCGGAGAATGCGAACTTATATAATAAGGAAGACCTTCCGGCATCACCATTTAGAACAGACCAATGGAAACAAAACAGATAAAATTTTAGTAGTTGCTTATATAATCTCTGGCTTTGACTTTAAAACCTGAGTTCGATCTAAGAAAATTTCGGAAACTGAGTGAAATCTTGGCAAAAGATTTTGTATCGAAGTTTCCATTTTGGTAGCATTTCGATACAAATTTTCCTTGAAAATTCACTCAATGATCCAAAATGCCTGCATAAACTTTTATATCGAACTCAGCTTCAAAAGAAGTCAGAGATTATCAATAAAAAAATAGTAATGAGTATTAAAACTGAACAAAAGATTGAGACTTATCTCCTTAAAAATGCAAATGGATTAAAGCTTCATTTAATTAATTATGGAGGACGAATTACCAATCTTGAAGTTCCTGACCGAAATGGAAATTTTGAGAATGTGGTTTTACATTTAAATACAAAAGATTATCTAAAATCCAATCCATTTATCGGTGCTTTAATCGGGAGATATGCTAACCGAATAGCAAATGCCTGTTTTAAATTGAATGGGCAATCATTCAGGATTAATAATAATGAAGGGACAAATTGCCTGCATGGCGGTATTGGAGGTTTTGATGCCGTTTTTTGGACTGTAAAAAAACTAAGTGATACTAAAGTGCTTTTAACCTATGATAGTCCGCATTTGGAAATGGGATTCCCCGGCAACTTAAAAGTGAAAGTGTATTACGAACTTACCAATGCGAATGAGTTAAAGATTGATTATTATGCAGTTTCAGATCAAGCAACGGTGATTAATCTCACTCAGCATTCTTATTTTAATCTAACAGCAGATTTTAACAAGAAAATCACTGATCATGAGGTGTTCATTAATGCTGATGCTTTTTTGCCAACTTCAGGAAACATACCAACTGGGGAAATTAGACCTGTAAAAGAGGGTGTTTTTGATTTTAGGATTCCAAAAAGAATAGGTGTAGCTATCGATGTAAATGATGACCAGTTAAATACAGCCGGAGGTTATGATCATTGTTTTGTTTTAAATAGAGATCATTCCGATTTGACTTTAGCTGCCACCGCTTATGATGAGGGGAGCGGTCGGTTTTTAGAGGTATTTACAACCGAGCCGGGAATGCAGTTTTACACCGGTAATTCTTTAGATGGAAGCTTGAAAATTCCCAATGAGCCAGGGAATTATGAAAAACGTTCCGGCTTTTGTTTTGAAACACAGCATTTCCCCGATTCACCAAATCAACCCGCTTTTCCCTCAGTGGTTATAAAGGCAGGAGAAGAGTTTTCTTCAACAACAGTGTATCAATTTTCAGTAAAAGCAAGGGAAGATAAATAGGGAATATCAAATTCAGCTTTAACAAATAAGATTTTAGAATGTCAAGACATTTAAAATATAGATTCGTAAAAGGTTTTATAGGAAAGCGTAATGTGATTTTTGTACTTTTTCTAATGCTTTTAGCGTCTTGTGGAACTTCCTCCTCTATCGTTCAAAACGATTCTAAAAATCAACAAAAGTGGGTTGGGAGTTGGAGTACGGCTCCACAATTGGTAGAGCCAAGAAACGTTCCGCCGGCACCGGGGTTAACTGGTAAAACTTTGCGGCAAATTATTAGTCCGTCTCTGGGAGGGAAAAGCATTCGCTTAAAATTTTCTAATGCGTTTAGTGATCTCCCGGTGGAAATGATATCTGTAGAGATTGCTATAGTGACAGAGCAGCCCTTGGTTAAAACTTCAACGGTAAAAACATTGAAATTTAATGGAAGCCCTGAAGTAACTATGCCTGCCGGAGAAGCCGTATTCTCGGATGCACTGGCCTTTGAATTTGAGGCAAGGGACAGATTAGCGATTACTATAAAATTCGGCAAAACTGCAGAAAAAATTACGGGGCACCCCGGTTCTAGAACAACTTCCTATTTAGTCGAAGGAAACGAGAATATTAAAGAAAATGCTTTTGAGAATGCGATAACTACAGACCACTGGTATATAATAAATACACTTGATGTTATGGCCGGAAAAGAGGCTTCAGCCGTTGCAATTTTGGGAAATTCGATCACCGATGGCCGTGGGTCAGGCACCAATAAACAAAATCGCTGGCCGGATATTTTAGCCGAAAGGTTAACGCAGCATTCCAGGACAAAAAATATAGGAGTGCTTAATATGGGAATTGGTGGAAATGCTGTGTTGCGAGGTGGTTTGGGACCCACAGGATTAAACCGATTTGATCGTGATATTTTAAATCAAAGTTCAATAAAGTATTTGATCATTCTGGAAGGTGTAAATGATCTTGGTGCAACACCAGATAGTACCGCTGCCTTTAAAGTAGCGAATAAATTAATTGAAGCCTATAAAACGATGATTAAAAAAGCACATGCTCAAAATATAAAGGTTTACGGTGGTACCATTACTCCCATTCAAAAATCTTTCTATTATAAAGACTTTAGAGAACAGGCCCGGCAAAAAGTAAATAACTGGATTAGAAATAGCAGCGCATTTGATGCTGTGATCGATTTTGCTAAAGTTTTGGAAAGCCCAGAAGAACCCAATGTAATAGCTAAGAATTTACAATCTGGTGATTATTTGCATCCCAACGAAAAAGGATATGAGGTGATGGGGGAGGCTGTTGATTTGTCTTTGTTTAAAAAATAAAACCAGAACTCGACCAATTCTTATAATTTAAATGGAATAATGAGTGCACCTAAGTGGTTTAACAAAGGAATTAGAAAATATAAAGAAAGCAGTTTTAGGCTGTCTTTCTATCTAGTATTCATAAGCTTATGAGCAAACTAAGGTCAGTATCCGATATATTTATACTTAGTATTTTTCTGTTAAGTCTTTGTGCGGAAGCTCAGGATGGAAAATCTTCTCAGGATAGTATTCATAAACTAAACTATCAGCATTTTATGCAGATGAAACATCAGTTAGGAATCACTGCTAAAAATAGACAGGGGCCTTCTGGAGATCCAACTGATCCAAATGCAGCCAATTTTGATGAAAGTAAAGTAAGATCTTATGTTTTACCTGAAGTATTAGTTAGCAATGAAGGTAAACAAATCAATACTTCCAGGGAATGGTGGGAAATCCGAAGACCCGAAATTGTTGAAGATTTTGAAACTTCAATCTATGGTCATTTACCCGATCATATTCCAGATGTAAAATGGAATATTGTTTCTAAAAAAGATACTCTTATAAACTCTTATCCGGTAAGCGAGCTTCTTTTAGAAGGGCTTGTGGATAATTCTGCCTATCCGGCAGTTGAGGTGAAAATCGAGCTGTTAGTTGGGATACCTAAAAGCGCAAAAAAAGCAGTGCCATTAGTTATGGAATTCGGGTTTATAAAATCTCCTTTCATGAGGGCTAATGATGAACCAGACAGCTACTTTTTTTCTTCCTATGAACCTAAATGGAAACAGCAATTATTATCGCAAAATATGGGGTATGCTATTTTAGTGCCTAGTAGTATTCAGGCTGATAATGGTGCAGGGCTGACTTCCGGAATCATAGGATTGGTAAATCATGGTAAGCAAAGAAAACCCGATGAATGGGGAGTTTTAAGAGCCTGGGCGTGGGGCGCAAGTCGAGCCATCGATTATTTTGAAACGAACCCAAAAATAGATGAAAACCGAATTGCAGTAGAAGGCGTATCCAGATATGGTAAAGCTGCCATAGTTAGTATGGCTTTCGACCAAAGAATTTCTCTTGGTTTCTTTGGTTCGGCCGGGGCGGGAGGAACTTCGTTGCTACGTAGAAATTTTGGAGAACAAGTAGAAAATCTTGCAAGCCCAGGTGAGTATCATTGGTTTTGCGGAAATTTTATAAAATATGCCTCGGTAATGGAAACCCAAGATTTACCTGTAGATGCCCATCAATTAATTGCTCTTTGTGCACCAAGACCAGTATTTATAAGTGCTGGTTCACATCTTATCGAAGGACATTGGGTAGACGCCAAAGGAATGTTTTTGTCTGGTGTTTACGCCACACCGGTGTATGAACTGTTAGGGAAAAAAGGACTTGAAACTTCAGGATTTCCAAAAATGGGTACCGCTCTTGTAGATGGGGAAATTGCCTTTAGACAGCATGCAGGCGGCCACAGTACCGGCCCAAATTGGAGTACATGGATTGCATGGGCAAGCAAATATTGGCAATTTTAAACATGAATTTTTGACGCTCTGAATGAATTGCGGCAGTTAAAATTATTAACTGATAAAAAAGAAGCTTATTTATTGAAAAATATATAAATTTAGATTATACTTGTAGTCTAAATAACTATTAGTAGAATGGAAAACAATAACTCTTTCAACAATAAACTTATTATCCTAATCACACTTGTAGCAAGTCTTGGAGGTTTGTTATTTGGGTATGATACCGCAGTGATTTCTGGTGCGGTAGGCGCCATGAATACTTATTTCATTAATCCGCTCGATAGCGATAACGTTTTAGCTTCTAGCGCTATTATCGAATTTAAGAGTATTATTAGCATTACTTCTATGGGAATTTTAGTCTTATTTTTTTACTTTCTGTTTAAGTTTTTTAAAAAAAAGACATCCATCGCTATCATTATTATTTTTCTTCTTATTTCAATTCCGTTATTTAAAATATACTTTTTAGATCTTCCCGATGTCTTAACCGAGAATCTAAGAAATTCGATATTAGGTTTTATGACTAGCAGCGCATTAGTGGGCTGTATTTTAGGAGCTTCTTTCGGCGATTTTATAGCGAATTCTGTTGGGCGTAGAAACGGCTTAGTGATTTCGGCTGTTCTGTTTTTACTATCGGCTTTAGGATCTGGATATCCTGAAGCTTTTAATATTTTTGGGATTCAGACCCTTTCCTCATTTATCATATATAGGATTATTGGCGGAATGGGTGTTGGGATCGCCAGTATGTTGGCACCACTTTATATTGCTGAAATGGCTCCTGCGAATATCAGGGGAAAAATGGTTTCCTGTAATCAGCTCGCCATTGTTACCGGTATGTTGGTGGTATATTTTGTAAACTATTTTATCGTAAAGGGACAAAGCGAAGAGTGGATTACAGATCTGGGGTGGCGTTATATGTTTTTATCTGAGGTAATTCCTGCTTTTCTGTTTTTTGTGCTTTTACTTTTTATGCCGAAAACCCCGCGTTTTGAAGTTATGAAAGGAAATGAAGATAAAGCCAAGTCGATTTTGGATAAATTGAATGTGAAAGCTTCTTCAGATCGTATTCTTATTGAGATTAAAAACTCATTTAAAACCAAGAAAGCACACTGGTTATTTTATGGATGGCCGGTAATTATTGTTGGTTTATTACTTTCGGTTTTTCAGCAATTTGTAGGAATAAACGTGGTTTTGTATTACGCTCCAGAGATTTTTAAAGGAATGGGTGTAGATACTAATGCATCGATGTTGCAAACTATTATTGTAGGAGCTATAAATATGATTTTTACGGTAATTGCTATTATGACGGTAGATAATTTTGGACGTAAAAAGTTATTGCTGATAGGTAGTGTGGTGATGGGAATAAGTATGATAGGTTTAGGTTTTTCTTTATTTGCCGGTACCGTAGGCTTTACGTCCCTAATACTTATGTTGGTTTACATTGCTGCTTTTGCGGTTTCCTGGGGACCGGTAACCTGGGTATTACTTTCAGAAATTTTCCCAAATTCGATTAAAGGAGTGATGGCGGTTGCGGTTGCGGTACAGTGGTTGGCGAATCTTGTTATTTCCTGGACGTTCCCAATAATGAACAATAATCCATTTTTAGTAGAAAACTTTAATCATGGATTTTCTTATTGGGTGTATGGTGCTTTTGCGGTAATCTCTGCAGTATTTGTTTGGAAGTTTGTACCAGAAACCAAAGGCCGGTCACTAGAAGATATGGAACAACTCTGGCTGAAAAAAGAAGACGAATAAAAGTTTTAATCCACAAAAGTTATTTTAAAACATACAGTATTGAAAGTCAATTCATTTCGTTTTTTTAAAACTAGGATATCTTGATTTTTAACCAAATTAGGTAAATCGATTATATATTTTAAGAAGAAATTTCTTGTAAGCGCATAAATAGTTCCTACATTTGCGGTCAATGAAAAAAGCATCAGGATATACTGCTATTCTTACCGCGCTCTTAATTGTTTTTGCGTTGGTATATCCCTATGTTCATATTTTTGAACACGGCTTTGCTCAGCATTCGGGATTAAAAGATCATACTCACATTGTTCAGATGGACAAGAATATCGTGAAGTCTGGTATGGATTGTAAAATCTGTGATTTTCATTTTTCCGGCTTTAATAGCCCCGAGTTTTTCACTTTCGATCTTTTTATTCCGACTAAAGAATCGGTTTATTCACTTTCACTTACACAAACTATCTGGGAGTTTCCAGATCCTTATTTTTCTTTACGGGCTCCCCCGGTTATCCGTGCTTAATTAATGTTTTAAATACCTGAAAATTGTTTCTTCTATTTCAGGTCATGTTACATGTTTAGTTACGGAATTATCTTATGAGAGTTTTTTGGATAGTTGTATGCTTATCCCTGTTTAATTTAAATGCTTTTGCTCAAAACTCGACTTTTGAGTTATCAGGTCACGTAAAATCGCCTAAAGGGAGTGCCCTGGATGGGGCTTATGTTAAAATTGGTGAACAATATTTCTGGACTTCAGAAGAAGGCAATTATTCGGCAAAACTACCTGAAGGGAATTATAAAGTTCATGTATCAATTATTGGCTTTACACCGGTAGATACCGTAGTTCAACTTCATAAAAATAGAACATTAGATTTTGTTTTAAAGCAATCGATAAATGGTCTGGAAGAAGTGATGTTGGAGGGGCATCAGCATAAAAAGACCAGTCAGCAAGTTTTATATGTTGATAATGATTATTTGCAAAATCAATTTTCTGGTTCTTTAGCCTCTAGTCTCGAAAAATTACCGGGATTTAATGCGATGCAAATTGGTTCTGGAGCTTCAAAACCTATTATTCGTGGTCTTGGCTTAAATCGTGTTGCAGTAGCAGAAAACGGAGTGAAACAGGAAGGACAGCAATGGGGTGCCGATCATGGTTTGGAGATTGACGCTCTACAGGTAGAGGATCTTGAAATTATTAAAGGCGTAGGATCTATCGCCTATGGTAGTGATGCTCTAGGAGGGGTAGTACGTATCAAAAACAACAATATTCCTAACGAGGGATTGTCTGGTAGTGTGTATACCTTTGCGAAAAGCGTAAATAATAGTTTAGGTGGCTCTGCCCAAATCGCTTATAAGAAAGATGATTGGTTTGTAAAAGGGAAGCTAACGGGGCTTTCTTTTGGAGATTATAAATTACCTACAGATCAAATTTCATATCTTAATTTCGATATTCCTATTTACGACGAGCAATTAAAAAATACCGCAGGTAAAGAGCTGGATTGGTATACCCAAATTGGGCTCGTAAAAGAACGATTTTCCTCAACAATAAGTCTAAGTAAAGTATATCAAAAATCGGGATTCTTTCCCGGCTCACACGGAATTCCTGATATAAGCAGGGTAGAGCCAGATGGGGATACTCGAAATATAGAAGAACCCTTTCAACGTGCTACCCACTTTAAGATTATTAATAATTCGACTTTTGTCTTTGAGAATGGAAAATTGGATATAGATCTTTCTTTCCAAAGAAATCATCGCCAGGAATGGAGTTTGTTTCATACCCATTACGCGGGACAGCAACCCCCCGAAATTAATCCAAATTTGGAATTGGATTTTGATTTAGATACTTATGGAGCCAAAGCAACATACCATCATACTTTTAGCAAAAAACATGAAACCCGCCTAGGACTGGATACCCAATGGAAATCTAACAAAATCAAAGGATTCAATTTTCTTTTACCAGAATATCAATCGGCTAACTATGCCATATTCGCCATCCATGAGTTCGAACCTTCGCAAGTGAACTTATGGACTTTAGGACTACGTTTTGATTACGGTACGATAGATATGAAGGGCTATTACGATCCTAACCTTTATGAGTTTTTGATAGGAAATAATCAATCTGAAGAAACCGCGACTTCTTACGCACAACGTAGTCAGGATCTTGATAGGAATTTTACAAGTTTTAATATAAGATTGGGCTGGGACCATCAGTTTAATGACCAGTTTAGCAGCAAGATTAATCTGGGAACCGCTTTTCGTTTACCCACAGCCATAGAACTTGGGGCCAATGGTATTCATCATGGTTCGTTTAGACATGAGCAGGGTGATCCTAACCTGGATCCCGAGCAGGGATTTATGGCAGATGTGAGTTTAAATTACAGGGAAAATTCTTGGAATATTAATCTAACTCCTTATGCCTATTTTTTCAATAATTATATTTTTCTGCGTCCTAGTGGAACCTTTTCTTTATTACCGCACTCAGGCCAATTATATAAGTATACTGAATCTGAAGCGCTGCTTAGCGGAGTAGAACTTCAGGTTGATAAAGAGCTTGGACGCTGGCATTTTGGTGTGGCAGGAGAATATATTTACAATCAACAGCTCACGTCCAACCGGTCGCGAAATTATCCTTTGCCGTTTACTCCGGCCAATAATGTGTTTACAGAGGTAGGATATCAGCTTTTTACCGATTCTAAAATTTTTAATGCTACAGAAGTAAGCATTAGTAATAGATCGGTAATGCAGCAAGATCGAATTGCGCAAGGAGAGGAAATTACACCAGGATATTCCCTGTGGGGAGTAGGTTATCAAACCCTTCTGGAATTTGATGGTTTTAAAGCCAACATTAATTTTAGGATCGATAATTTATTGAATACTAAATACTTTAATCACACCAGTTTTTACAGACGATTGCAGATCCCAGAAATGGGAAGAAATATTCAACTGAGTATTAAAATTCCTTTTGGGCAATCATGAAAAAGTTTTGGTTAAAATATAGTAGTCTGTTTTTGTTGGCTTTATTGCCGGTGGGTCCAATTTTATGGTCCGCCCATATCATTTTAAACGAGCATGCTAATTCCTTCGAGGTTCATGAGCTTAGTTTTCAGCAAATAGCCTCACCACATATTTGTAATCACTTTTTGCAGGCAGAATATCGCGGGATCTTTCCTAAGATAGATTATATAGAAGAATCTGTACTGATAGTGATTAAGAATGTTTTCTATGATATTAGTAGGAGCCATAAAACATTTTATTACTTAAGATTTTACGTTCGGGGTCCGCCGATGGTTGTTTTTAAGTACACATACAGATTACCAAATTTAAATAATATAGCCCCAACGGCGTGAATCCTTAGAAAGGATAATTAATTATAATACTAAATTTTAAGATGAAGAATTTATCAATAAAACTTATAGCACTTTTTACACTTACTTTTTTTGCTTCATGTAGCAATGATGACGATGAAATTCTGGATAGTGAAAAACCAGAAATTACCATTAACGATCCGGTAGAAAACGAAGTTTTTCAGGTAGGTGGAGAATTGCATTTTGATATCGATTTAAGTGATAACGATGCTTTAGCATCTTATAAAGTTGACATTCATAACAATTTTGACGGTCATACACACTCCGGTGTTTTAAATAATACTGTAGGAACGAAACAGGCTAGTACAATTAGCCCATGGGCCTATAATCAAAGTTTCCAAATAGAGGGAACACCTAAGACTTATCATGCCCACGAGCATATCGAAATACCAGATAACATAGCAGAAGGTCCTTATCATTTGGGAATTACTGTAATCGATGTGTCAGGTAACGAAAACCAGGTTTATGTACAGTTTATTATAGGTGAAGATCATACAGGAGAAGAACATGGGATTTCAATCACAGATATCGAAAGTGAAGACGCCGTTCGTGGAGGGGAGTTGCATGCTGAAGCACAATTAACTGCAGAACATGGAATAAGCTCTGTTTCTGTAAATATCCATGGTCACGGTCTAGATCCTGAAGATGGAGAGATAGAATGGACTTTCGATGAAACTTATGAAGATTACTCTGGTACTTCAGCCGAGTTTCATGAGCATATCGATATTCCTGAAAATGCAGCTTTAGGAGAATACCATATGACGATTACAGTTGTTGATGCTGAAGGACATACGCATGCAGAAGGTGCTCACTTTCATATTACCGATGGAAATAACGATGCTGATGCGATTACAATTGCAGACATGACAGTAGATGAAAATGTAAAAGCCGGAGAAGAATTGCACGTTGAAGCTGCAATATCAGGAGACCATGGTATAGAGACAGTAGAAGTACATATTCACTTTGAAGATGGAGAAAATGGATGGGAGTTTGAAAAATCTTTTGATTACGAAGAGGTAACCAGTGTAGATTTTCATGAGCATATCGATGTACCTGCAGATGCTGCAACAGGTGAATATCATTTATCACTAGAGGTAACAGACCACGAGGGAAATGTTGCCACTACAGATGCTCATTTTAATGTTACTGAATAAGATTAGTTAAGCTAGGTTTTTAGTTAGTTTTACAACCGTAAAAGCAATACATGCTTGGTTTTACAGGCTTTTTCGGTTATTTCGCTTAACTATATAAAGGAGGTTCTACGGAATCTCCTTTTTTATTTTTTATAAATGATACTTGATTTTGCCATCACCAAAGGCTATGATACCTTAATCCAGAACTGTCGTGATACCTGGAAATAGGGATGAGGTTTTACGTTTCATAAGTTAAGCGATAGCTATGAGACTCTGGAATCAAGAACCTTGGGACAAGCCCGCGAGATATGAATCGAAAAAACTTTTTTATAACTTCGAGACAAGCCTTGGGTAATGAAACCCTCAATGAGGGATAGGGATTAAATATTGAAATTGTAACAATAGTTACCGTCTAAAAATTATTGTTCTATTATTTTTACACTTAGAAATTAACAATATCGCTTCATTAATTTATAAGTTATGAAAGTAGAACAAATATATACCGGTTGTCTGGCTCATGCCGCTTATTATATCGAAAGCAAAGGCGAAGCAGCAATTTTTGATCCGTTAAGAGAGGTTAATCCGTACATTCAAAAAGCAGAAAATGAACATGCGAAAATCAAGTATGTTTTCGAAACTCATTTTCATGCCGATTTTGTAAGCGGTCATTTAGATTTACAAAAGAAAACCGGAGCTAAAATAGTTTTTGGGCCTAATGCCAAGCCAGGTTATGAGGCCTTAGTTGCTGAAGATCGTCAGATTTTCAAGATCGGTGATTACAAGGTAAAGGTAATTCATACTCCAGGTCATACGATGGAAAGTACTACCTACTTATTGATTGATGATAAGGGTAACGAACACGGGATTATTACAGGTGATACCCTATTTATCGGTGATGTGGGTAGACCGGATCTTGCGCAACACGTGATTTCAGATTTAACTGAAGATAAACTTGCCGGATATTTATTTGATTCCCTTCGCCATAAAATAATGCCATTAGATGATGATCTTATGGTCTATCCTAATCATGGTGCAGGATCGGCTTGTGGTAAAAAAATGAGTAAAGAAACTACAGATACGCTAGGCAATCAGAAAAAAACGAATTACGCACTAAGGGCAGATATGACCAAAGAAGAGTTTATAAAAGAACTTTTAACCGGGCTTACTGCACCACCAAACTATTTTCCGAAAAATGTTTTGTTGAATATTGGTGGTTATAAGAGCTTTGATAAAATAATGAAACAGGCGGCAAAAGCTTTAACTCCTGATGAATTTGAACTCTTGGCCAATGAAGAAGGAGCACTGGTTTTAGATACCCGGGAAGCCGATAAGTACGCTAAATCTCATATTCCCAATAGTATAAATATTGGTTTACAGGGAAGTTTTGCACCCTGGGTAGGGGAAATGATACCTGATTTGGAAACTCCTATTTTATTGATTACTGAAGTAGGAAAAGAAGAAGAGGCGATTACAAGATTGAGCCGAGTAGGCTGCGATAACACGCAGGGATATTTAGCAGACGGAATGAAAAGCTGGGAAGCAGCCGGTAAGGATGTTGATACCATAAATCGGATTACTGCGGAAGAACTGGAACAAAAAATGAATCAGGATATTGTGATTATTGATGTGCGTAAGAAAAGTGAATTCGATTCAGAGCATATTGAAGGTGTCGTAAATGTTCCGTTAAACCAGATAAATCAACATTTAGAGAAGTTCCCAAAAGAGCAGGAATTTGTGTTGCATTGTGCTGGTGGATATCGAAGTATGATTGCAGCATCCATTTTAAAACAACGTGGCTGGTCGCAGCTAACCGATGTTATTGGAGGCTTTAAATCGATTAAAGAAACTACAATTCCGGTTACAGCGTACGTTTGTCCAAGTACACTGTTATAAATATAAAAAATAAGATAGAAGTTTAGGTGATGTAGAGGCCGACTGTTTAAAGTCGGTCTTTTTTAATGATTCGTTAAGAGCGTTAGTAGTCATTAATTTAATAGGTATGATTTCTGTCAGATACTCATTACTTTTGATAAAAAATAATTCAATGCTAAAATTATCAATATATCCTATTCTTTTTTTTAGTCTGTTTTTTTATTCCTGTAAAAATGAAGAGGAAAAAAGAGAGTTGAAAACTAATGAAAGCAAGGAAACCGAGCTACAAACTTCACAAAAAAGCAATACGGTAAACCCTGAAGATCTTTTGAAACAGCAACCAGAAGAAATTGAAACTCCAGAAGGTATGGTTTGGGTATCTGGTGTAAAATTTACAATGGGAGCATCAGAAGGTGATCCTTATGCTTTACCTAGAGAAAAACCAGCACATCCTGTGGCAGTAGACGGTTTTTTTATAGATCAAACCGAAGTAACCAATGCACAGTTTGAAAAATTTACAGCTGAAACAGGATATGTGACCGTGGCAGAGCGCCCAATCGATTGGGAACAAATGAAAAAACAACTACCACCGGGAACCCCCAAACCCCCTGATAGTGTTTTACAACCAGGCTCTTTAATATTTAAAAAAGAGCTGGAAAATATAGCCAACCTTAATGATTACGGCCAGTGGTGGGAATGGAAAACGGGAGCCGATTGGAAACATCCGCAAGGACCACAAAGCGATATAGAAGGAAAAGATAATTACCCGGTAGTTCATATAGCTTATGAAGATGCTTTGGCCTATGCCAGTTGGGCAGGGCGTGACCTACCTACTGAAGCTGAGTGGGAAGCGGCAGCACATGGTAAACTTCATGGCGGAATTTACACCTGGGGTGACGACGAATCTAAGTTGAATAAAGAAGCTAATACCTGGCAGGGAGAATTTCCGGTTAAAAATATTCCAGAAGATGGTTATAAATATGCCGCACCGGTAAAATCTTTTCCGCCAAACAGTCTTAATTTATATGATATGGCAGGTAATGTTTGGGAATTTACTAAAGATAATTTTAATACCAGATATTATCAGGATGCTTTACAACAGGGGGAGTTATTAAACCCTAAAGGATCGACCACTTATTTTAATGAAGACAATCCTTACCAAAAGGAAAAAGTGATAAAAGGAGGTTCCTTTTTATGTAATAAATCCTATTGTGCCAGTTATCGAATTTCATCTAGAATGGGAACATCAATGGATTCTGGTACAGATCATTTGGGTTTTAGAACAGTAAAGCGGGTAAAATAAGTATATTTAAAATCATACCAAATAAATCGCTATTGTCCGGTTAAAGATGAAAAGTCACTCAATAATACACTATTTGATTATAAGTTTACTATTAGTGTTTGAAGTCTTTTCCGGAAACAAATTGCAGTTAGCCTTGGAAAAATATGGCAAAGCCTAAAAGGCTATCGACAACCCAGAAAATAAGTCGTTATTACTGGGGTTGAGTCATCATTCTTGGATGAATTCACCAAGTCTTATTTTAAGATTAAAAAGGTTTTCACCTGGATACTTTGGGACATGCTCCCGAGGTATTTTATTTGATTAAAAGTCTTATTTCATTTTATTTAAAATTGTAGAATTAATATAATCAAAACTCAGATAAACTAGTTTATATATTAATAATTCAATTTTAATTTAATTATTAGTCATTTTTATCCTATAAATTTTGATAATATTCAAAATTTAAATTATACTTGTAGTCAAATAAACTATTAGTGTACTGAAAAATTGTTTCAGAAGCTAATAAAATGGACTTAGAATGTATTTTTTAGGAATAGATCTGGGAAGTAGCTCAGTAAAATTATCGATTTTCGATGCTGATTCTCAACAAAGCATTGCAGCTGTTGGAGAACCAAAATCTGAAATGGCAATGGAAGCCTTACAGCCAGGTTGGGCAGAACAGGACCCGAATCAATGGTGGGAAAACGTTAAAATAGCGCTACAACGTTTACAATCTGAATATCAAATTGATTTAACCCAAATAAAAGCTATTGGTATTGCTTACCAGATGCATGGTTTGGTATTAACCGATAGTCATTTAAATCCTGTACGCCCTTCGATAATTTGGTGTGATAGCCGTGCTGCTGCCATCGGAGATAAGGCTTTTAAGGAAATAGGAGAAGAGAAATGTCATGATATGATTTTAGGAAGTCCGGGTAATTTTACGGCTTCAAAATTAAAATGGGTAAAAGAAAATGAGCCAGAAATTTATAAGAAAGCGGCTTATATGATGTTACCTGGTGATTATATCGCTGCCAGATTTAGTGAAAAACCGCAAATTAGTAAAGGTGGCTTATCTGAAGGGATGCTTTGGCATTTTAAAGAAAACAGACTGGCAAAAGAGATTCTTGAGTATTATGGGATTTCAGAAGAATTGATTCCTGAAGTGGTTTCTAACTTTGGAGATCAGGCTTTAGTTTCTTCAAAAGTAGCTAAAGAATTAGGGCTTTCAGAAGATGTGAAAATTACATATCGTGCCGGGGACCAACCTAACAACGCCATGTCTTTAAATGTACTTAGTCCGGGTGAAATAGCGACTACTGCAGGAACGTCCGCAGTAATTTATTCGGTTAGTGAAAATCATGCTTTCGATAAAGATAATAGGATTAATACGTTTTTACATGTAAATAACCAGGAAAATGAAAACAGAAACGGAGTGATGGTCTGTATCAATGGTTCCGGAATTCTCTATCAGTGGTTAAGAAATATTTTGTCTTCTGGACGTGATCATATTGTTGATTATGAGTATCTGAATGAAGTGGCAGCACAATCAAAACCAGGTAGTGAAGGCTTGCTTTTTCATCCTTTCGGAAATGGCGTAGAGCGTATATTTCAGAATAAAGAAGTTTTGTCTGGAATATCGAATCTTAACTTCAATATTCATAAAACCCCTCATTTAGTACGAGCCGCCTGTGAAGGAATCGTATTTGCTATGAATTACGGTTTTGAAATTATGCAGGAAGTTGGCGCTTCTGGAAAAACAGTACGTGCAGGTAAAGATAACTTATTTCTGAGTCCGGTTTTTCAGGAGATTTTTGTGAATACCACCAATACCACACTTCAACTATACAAAACAAACGGTGCTGACGGTGCTGCAAGAGGCGCAGCTTATGGTTACGGCCATTATAAAACTTTAGAAGAAGCCTTTGATAGCCTGGAATGTTTACAAACGATAAAACCACAACCAGCATTGGTTGAAGCCTATAAATCAATTTATAATAACTGGAAAAAAGCCATTAAATTTTAATATTATGAGTAATTATTTTAAGAATATCGATACTATAAAATTCGAAGGTAAAGAGAGTGATAACCCTTTAGCTTTTAAATATTATGACGAAAATAAGGTGGTAGCCGGTAAAACTTTAAAAGAACATTTAAGATTTGCCGTAGCCTACTGGCATACGTTCAATAATAAAGGAGGAGATCCTTTTGGAGCTGAAACCGAGGTTTTTGAATGGGATAAAAAAGATGATCCCGTAGCCCGGGCAAAGGATAAAATGGATGCTGCCTTTGAATTTATGACGAAGCTTGGTGTACCTTATTACTGTTTTCATGATGTGGATATTGTAGACGAAGCTCCAACTTTAGGAGAGTTCGAGAAAAGAATTCATTCAATGACTGAATATGCGAAACAAAAGCAGGAAGAAAGCGGATTAAAATTACTTTGGGGTACTTCTAACTTGTTCAGTAATCCAAGATATATGAATGGTGCCGCAACAAACCCTAATTTTGATGTGGTGGCTTATGCAGGGGCCCAGGCTAAGATAGCATTAGATGCAACTATCGCTTTAGGTGGTGAAAATTATGTTTTTTGGGGGGGGCGTGAAGGTTATATGAGCCTCCTGAATACCGATATGAAAAGAGAGCAGGAGCATTTGGCGACTTTCTTGGGAATGTGTAGGGATTATGCCAGAAAACAAGGATTTAAAGGGAACTTCTTTTTAGAACCAAAACCAATGGAGCCAACAAAACATCAATACGACTACGATGCAGCAACTTGTTTAGGTTTTATAAATAAATATGGTCTTAAAGACGATTTTAAACTGAATATTGAAGTAAACCACGCCACACTTGCAGGCCATACTTTTGAGCATGAATTACAAACGGCTATCGATGCAGGTATGTTGGGAAGTATCGATGCTAACCGTGGTGATTATCAAAACGGATGGGATACCGATCAATTCCCAATCGATCTTTTTGAAGTAACACAGGCTATGATGATTATTCTTGAAGGTGGAGGTTTACAAGGTGGAGGAATAAACTTTGATGCAAAAGTAAGAAGAAACTCTACCGATTTAGAAGATAAATTTATTGCGCATATCTCTGGAATGGATGTTTTTGCAAGAGGTTTAATTACTGCAGATCATATTCTTAAAAACACAAAATATGCTGGCTTGAAAAAAGATCGTTATGCTTCTTTTGATAGTGGTAGCGGTAAAGATTTTGAAACAGGAAAACTTACTTTAGAGCAATTAAGTAAGTTAGGGAATGCTAATGGAGAGCCAAGCAAAATAAGTGGCAGACAAGAACTTTATGAGCAAATAATTGCTAATGCTTATTAATTATCCATACTTAACCAATATTTTATGTAAGAGAGGCTATTTTTTGATAGCCTCTTTTTTATTGGCAAATACTTCGAGACTTCCTTCGAAATTGTAAAAACTTATCGTTTCATACCTCATGAACTAGCCATGAGGCTCTTACTTTCAAATTTTGAAAGTAGAATGCTTAAAATTTGTAAGAAAACTCGAAATATCCCCTCTCATGGGTATTGAAACACCTTTAAGCGAAAATTACATTTGTTAGTGTAAATAATTCATTAATTATAATTATCACTCTTATGAATCGCTTAATTTTACGTCACTTCGAGGTTTTAGAACAATTTATTTCAGACTTTAAAAGAGCAGAAGCTTTACTTCTCATTGCAGTTGGAAAAAGACAAAGGGATAAGGCAGAATATAAAATGGATCTCGTCATCTTTAATTTTGAAATTTATACCTCAAAATACCCTGAAATCTATAATTTCTTCTTGGGAAAATTTCAGGATGAATTTAAGAAAAGGGAGGAATGGGATCGCTTGAGATCCAGAGAGAATTTTGTGCCTTATCTGAAAAATTTAATGAATTCTGTTGGGATGCAGAATGCTTAGGTTAAGATCAAATAAGTCTATATCAACAATGCTTTAAAGCTGAAACTGATGTTTCTTCTTTAATACCCTTCTTTGATATGGTAATTTTAATTTGGTATGATGCTGTAGACAGAATTTTAATTTCCAGTGTGGTACAATATCAGGACATCTTGTTCATTTAACCTGTATTTTTCATATTTGAAGTTATAACTGGCATCAATTAAGTTCAGATTATTTGTTCTTGAGTTTTAACGATTTGTATAGGCTGATAAAAAATACCTTTGCTATAATCCTGGAATCAAGGATTCAGATTGTTTATTAAAAATTGAAAATATACCAGTCTGTTTATATACCATTTAAAAGCAGTAACTTTTTTATTTAAATGAATTCTTTTCAAAAACAGGAAGAGGAGCATAAGGTTTGTTATGGCTATCGGTAATCCAATGCACTTTCCAGTCTAATCCCTAAATTTTCCTGTTTCAAAATAAACGATCTCTCAGATTTAAGTTTACCACCTGATTTTTTTGTTTTAATCCAATAGTATTATCATTGATCTGATTTTAAATTTTTGCCTGAATAATGAATTAGTTGGTCTTCGAGTCTGAGACCTTCTCAATTCCAGATGTCAGCGTATTTTGAATTTCGTTTCATTTAGATCGGGGATAAGAGATTATATAGGATTTTTGCTATAGAGGGAGCATCCCTTTAATAGTCCATATTAATTCCTTTGGGATCTAGCATGTATTGCTACTGTAGTTTGAATTTTTTAAGTAGGCTAATAAAAAACCTGGAAAAAGATTAAAATATAGAGAAGTCTATTTTTTATAATGACAATTTACAGAGATCTAAAGTCTTAAATTAATCGTTTTAGCTAATTGTTCAAAAATCTAAAGATTGGAAAGGAAAATTTTTAAAATATAATATTCTATTAAAATATTAATTTATATATTGAGTTTTAGAATAGCTATATCGTTTTATCTTTAAATATTTGATAATGTATTTACGCATTTTTTCTTTCGCTTTATTAGTATTAATTTTTTCCTGTAAGGAATCTTCAGAAAAACAAAAACCAGGTAAGGCCTTATTTAACGGTCAGGATCTTTCGGGGTGGACCCAGATGGGTGGGGAAGCTAACTATGCAGTAGAAGATGGCATAATTGTAGGGAAGACCGTTAGCGGTACGCCCAATTCCTTTTTAACTACTGATAAAATGTATGATGATTTTATCTTAGAACTGGATTATAAAGTGGATTCCAGTATGAATTCGGGAATACAGATTAGAAGTAACAGTATTGCTTCTTATCAAAATGGTAGGGTACATGGTTACCAAATTGAGATCGATCCTTCAGAAAGGGCATGGAGTGCAGGTATTTATGATGAAGGTAGGAGAGGCTGGCTAGTCGATTTGGATAATAATTCTAAAGCACAAAAAGCTTTTAAACAAGGGGAGTGGAACCATTATCGTATAGAAGCCATAGGCGATACCATAAAAACCTGGATCAATGGAGTTCCTGCCAGCTTTTTGATAGATGATAAAACAGCAAGCGGATTTATAGCCCTGCAGGTACATAGCATAGCTAAAGATGATAAGCCTGGAAAAACGATCATGTGGAAGGATATCCGTATTCAAACCGATAGCCTGGAGCACTATTCCCAAAAAATGCAAATCGCTCCTGTGACCACTAAAAATACCTTAACCACATCAGAGGAAAAAGACGGCTGGAAAATGCTTTGGGATGGTAAAACCACCGAAGGTTGGCGAGGTGCACGTTTAGAGGACTTCCCACAACAAGGTTGGGAGATCAAAAACGGGATATTAACTGTACTGGCCAGTGGTGGAGCCGAATCGGCAGCCGGTGGTGATATTGTTACCGAGAAATTATATGGAGATTTTGAGCTTAAAGCAGATTTTAAAATTACCGAAGGAGCCAATAGCGGGATTAAATATTATGTAGATACAGATATTAATAAAGGACCAGGTTCTTCTATAGGTCTGGAATACCAAATTTTAGACGATGATAAACATCCAGATGCCAAATTAGGCAATCATGAAGGTAGCCGTACCGTAGCCTCTCTTTATGACCTTATCAAGGCCGATCCCGATAAACCCATTCATCCGGTTGGAGCGTGGAACACCGCAAGGATCATATCTAAAAACAATCATGTAGAACACTGGTTAAACGGCACCAAAGTATTGGAGTATGAGCGGGGCAGCGAAGATTTCAGGAAATTGGTTTCCGAAAGTAAATATGCCAAATGGGATCGTTTTGGAGAATTGGAAGAAGGTCGCATTTTACTGCAGGACCATGGTAACCGGGTATCTTTTAAGAATATTAAAATAAAAACATTATAGCATGGCGACAAGAAAAGAATTTATTACCAAATCCTTATTAGGCAGTGTTGCTGTTGCTGCATCCGGTGTGGCACCGAGCTCTGCTATGGCCATGCCTGCGAGTAGTTACCGTAAAATTATCGGAGCTAATGATAAACTGCATATAGGAATTGCCGGATTGGGTAGGCGTTTAGGCGCTTATCTTGATCCTATCGCCTTAAAAGAATCAAATGTAGAGCTGGTGTACTTATGTGATGTAATGCAGCATCAAAGGGAAAATGCGGTTAAACGTTTTTCAGAGCGTTTGGGATATTCACCTAAAGGGGAGAACGATATTCGTAAGGTGATCGACGATAAAAAAATAGATATTCTGGTGAATGCTACTCCCGATCACTGGCACACTCCGGGCGCTATCATGGCCTTAAAGGCCGGGAAACATGTATATGTAGAGAAGCCCTGTAGTCATACCATGGACGAGAATGAGAAACTGGTAGCAGCAGCATCAAAGTATGATAAGGTGGTGCAAATGGGGAATCAGCAGCGTTCTTCGGCTCATACCGTGGAAGTGATCAACGCCATACATAATGGGGCTATCGGTACGCCTTTTAAAGCGATCGCCTTTTATACTAACGCTAGGGGAGCGGTGCCTAATCAAAAACCAGCGGCCGTTCCCAAAGGCCTTGATTGGGAATTGTGGCAGGGGCCGGCCCCAAGAAGAGCCTATACCGATAATACCTGGGATTACAACTGGCATTGGTATGGCTGGAATTATGGTACAGCAGAAGCCGGGAATAATGGTACTCACGAGCTTGATGTAGCCCGTTGGGCACTGGGCGTGGATTTTCCTCGTGAAGCAAATGTAGAAGCTTATAAGCGTTATTTTAAAGAAGATGGCTGGGAAATGTATGATACCATGAAGGCTACTTTTAATTTTGCGGATGATAAGATCATAGAGTGGGATGGGAGAAGTCGAAGTGGTTACGATCTTTATAATGGCGGTCGTGGAACTATTATCTACGGAAGTGAAGGTACCGTCTTTGTAGACCGTAATAAATATGAGATGTACGACCGCTCCGGAAAAATGATAAAGTCTACAGAATCCGGCTCTCAGGAAGCAGGTACTGCTCTGGGCGGTGGCGGTGATACCACCACAGCGCACATGCTTAATTTCTTTAATACCATTCGTGGAAAGACCACATTAAATGCCCCTATTGATGATGCCAGTATAAGCATGGCTATGGTGCATTATGCCAATATTGCATATCGCATTAATAAAGGCTTTGCCGTAGATGAGAAATCAGGAAGGATATATGATCGTGAAGCCATGAACCTTTGGAGCAGGAGTTATGAACCAGGTTGGGAACTGGACGTATAATCAGATTTAAAATAAACAGATATTCTATGAAAAAGGATATGATGAAAAACGATATGATGAAGCGAAGAAGTTTTGTAAAGCGAAGCAGTTTGGGAGCGTTGGGAGCAATGGCGGCCATGTCGGTACCTTCTTTAAATGCGCTGTCCTTCTCGAAAAATGATAGTATTAATATTGGGGTGATCGGAACAGGCGACCGTGGCGGCGGATTGATCCCTGTAATAGATGAGATCCCCAATTTAAACTTAATCGCTTGCTGTGATATCTTACCTTTTCGATTAGAGCGAGGGGTTTCAAGAGCTTCAGGTAAAATAAAGGGATATTCCGATTACCGGAAAATGCTTGATAATAAAGATATCGATGCTGTTCTCGTTGCTACACCGTTTAGTACCCATTCTGCCATAGAAATTGATGCCCTGGATGCCGGTAAGCATATTTATGGCGAAAAAACCACGGCGAAAGGTTATGAAGGAATAAAAAAGCTCAATAATAAGAAAAAAGAGAGTAAAACGATATTCCAAACAGGACATCAATATCATAGTTCACGTTTATATACCCATGTGGTCGATTTGATCAAAAAAGGCATGGTGGGGAATATCACCGCCTTTGAATGCCAATGGAATCGTCATGGGAATTGGCGCCGCCCGGTACCCGATCCAGATTTGGAACGATTGATTAACTGGCGGATGTACCGGGAATATTCAGGTGGTTTGGTAGCCGAACTATGTTCTCATCAAATCGATTTTGTAAACTGGGTAATGGATGCTGTTCCAGAACAAGTGATGGGTGCCGGTGGAATCGATTACTGGAAAGATGGTCGCGAAACTTATGATAATATTCATTTAATCTATAGCTATCCAAAAGGGGTTAAAGCCAAATTCACCTGTTTAACGTCTAATGCCCTGAACGATTATCAAATCAAAGTTTTAGGGGACAAGGGGACGATCATTCTTGATTATGAAAATGCCTGGTTTTATCCCGAAGGAGATTATGAGGATCGGGAACTTGGAGAGGTCGATGGCGTCTCGGGCGCAACAATGCAATGGGAGAAAGGTAAAGGAATGCCGATAAAGATCGAGCATACTCATTCTTCCAAACAGGCATTAATGGATTTTTCGGATAGTGTCTTGAACAATACCCAGCCAAAATCAGATTTTGTAACAGGAGCCAAGGCAGCCATCGCCGTACAAATGGGACTTGATGCCATGTATAATAACGAAATTGTGAAGTGGAAGAAAGATTTTAAAGATTTGTATTCATAGTTATTTATAGTTTAGAATTATGATAATGGTATTAAATTTATTAGCATTGATAAGTTTATGATCTCCATTTTGCCTAGGATTATAATGATATCTTCGAAATTTTAAAAAGATTTTTCCATTCATACTGCAATAGCCTACCTCAAACTTTTTGATTTCAATTTAGGATAACAATAACATTACTAAAACATTTGTTCTGTAATCAATTATTTAAATTGAAGCATTGCTTTTAACTTGAAAAAATCCTGAGAAGGATTCTTTCAGGTTTTACATC
Organism: Zunongwangia sp. L-65; assembly: GCF_056859415.1. Lineage (NCBI taxonomy): Bacteria > Pseudomonadati > Bacteroidota > Flavobacteriia > Flavobacteriales > Flavobacteriaceae > Zunongwangia > Zunongwangia sp. L-65. The sequence continues at coordinate 17,874 of NZ_JBSXOK010000025.1, read as the reverse complement.
TTAACTGGCTTCAAAAATAATTGTATATGGATGAAATTGAAAAATGGATTAAAAACCGTGATGAAAATCAATTAACTAAAGATGAAGAGAAAATCTTTGACGAAATTGGTTTAAACGGAACTTCCCGTAGAAAATTTTTAAAACAAATGTCTGCGGCAAGCTTGAGTATTTGCGCTTCTTCTTATTTAACTTCAGATCTATTAGCGAGTCCTGCCAGAGCTTTACCAGATAACCCCAAGGTACTTTTAAATGAAGTAAAGGTAAATCTTAAGGTCAACGATATGGTAAAACAATTGGCTTTAGATTCGAGGACTTCACTTTTGGACGCGCTTAGAGAACGTCTGGAACTTACCGGAACTAAAAAAGGATGCGATCACGGCCAATGTGGTGCCTGTACCGTAATGGTAGATGGTAAGCGTAAACTTTCCTGTTTAACTCTAGCCGCCACTTGTGAAGGTAAAGAAGTGACTACGATTGAAGGTTTAGCAGAAAACGGAAATCTTCATCCAATGCAGCAAGCTTTCTTAAAACATGATGGTTTTCAATGTGGATATTGTACACCGGGGCAAATTTGTTCTTCAGTAGCTTTACTAGAAGAAGCTAAACGCGGAGAAGCGAGTTATGTAACCGAAGATTTTAAACAGGTAAAAACCGATTTAAAACTTTCCGAAGAAGAAATTAGAGAGCGAATGTCTGGGAATATTTGTAGGTGTGGAGCTTATAATAACATAGTTCAGGCTTTTAAAGAAGTGCATTCTGGAGACGACGAGATGCCTACCTGGGAGTTCGCTACTGCCGAGCAAATGGAGAAAGCCAAAAACTCCTGATCTATTGATTGATTTTTAGGATCAAAAATCTTTTTGAATTCCTCTTTTAAGGATAAAACACAAACTAACTATGAGACCATTCAATTACACGAATGCAAAAAATAAAGAACAGGCACTTCAATCTTATACCAGTACTTCGCATTATTTAGGGGGAGGAACGAATTTGGTTGATTTGATGAAAGAAGATGTAGAACGTCCCGATCAATTAATTGAGGTCGCTAATCTGGACTATAAAAATATAATTAAAAAAGAAAGTGGCGGGTTTACACTAGGAGGAATGTTAAGTAATTCTGAGACTGCCAATCATCCCGATATTCGAAAAAATTACCCATTACTTTCTATGGCAATGCTTTCTGCAGCTACCGCCCAAATTAGAAATATGGCCACCAACGCCGGAAATTTATTACAACGTACACGTTGCCCATATTTTTATGAAACCTCTATGCCATGTAATAAAAGAGAACCGGGTTCAGGTTGCGGTGCAAAAAAAAGAATAAATGCACTACACGCTATTTTTGGGTATAGCGATAAGTGTATCGCAACACATCCTTCAGATATGTGCGTGGCGTTGGCAGCGATGGATGCAAAAGTAGAGGTGCACAAAGTAGGTGGTTCTTCAAGAATGATAGATTTTTCCAATTTCCACAGATTACCGGGAGATCAGCCTGAAAAAGATAACACTTTAGAACATGGGGAGTTGATCACTGCCATTCATTTAGATAAGCCTAAATTTTCTGATCATTATTATTATCTAAAGATACGTGAGCGCTCTAGTTATGCATTTGCTTTAGTTTCTGTAGCTGCCGGTTTGCAGATTAAAAGTGGTGTAATTACCAAAGCTGGTCTCGCCATGGGCGGCGTAGCACACAAACCCTGGAAGTTTACCGAAGTTGAAAAATTTTTAGAAGGTAAAAAACCGAATAAAGTAAACTTTGAAGCAGCAGCAGAAATGGCAATGCAAGATGCTAAACCTTTTGAAGGTAATAAGTATAAAGTTGAAATGGGTAAAAGGGCAATCGTAAGAGCGCTTACCCAAGCCTATGAAAGAAAAGCCTAAAATCCCTAATCTTAGAAAAAAATGAAAACAATAAAAGCATCAGGAGTAGGAAATCCTATAGATAGAATAGAAGGACACCTGAAGGTTACGGGGAAAGCAAAATATGCATCCGAGTTTCCTGTGGAAAATATGGTCTACGCTCAGGGTGTAAACAGTACCATAGCCAAAGGTAAAATAACATCTATAGACACTACAGCGGCAGAAAATCTGGAAGGTGTTTTGGCAGTTATTACATATAAAAATGCCGAAAAGCTGAAAAATTACACGAAAGAAATGACGGATTTTTCACTAACTACCATAGCACCGGTATTTCAGGATCGGCAGGTTTATTATTACGGGCAATATATTGCTTGTGTGGTTGCTGAAACTTTTGAGCAGGCGCAATATGCCTGTAGGTTGGTAAAAGTAACTTACGAGGAGGAAACACCGGATATTCATTTAGATAAGAATAAAAGTAAAGCCTATAAACCTGGAGATAGCGCAGATTTTACCCGAGGTGATATGGAGGCAGGAATGCGAGAAGCCCATGTGACTTTGGAAGAAACATACACTACACCTATCGAGCATCAACAGCCAATGGAGTTGCATGCTGCCATTGTTAGTTGGAATAATGCTAAGGTGAAAATGTACGCCAATCAGCAAATTTTAGATCAAGCGACAACTTCAATATCAGAGACTTTTAATATCCCTAAAGAAGATGTTCAAATTATCACTCCGTATATTGGTGGTGGTTTCGGGTCTAAACTGAATGTTTTTAAGCATATCACTATGGCTACGATGGCCTCTAAAATGATAGGGAGACCTGTGCAGATCACGGTGACGCGCCAACAAATGTTTACCAATACGGGAATGCGCCAGTTTGATGAACAGAAAATGCGATTAGGGGCAAAAAAAGATGGTTCCCTTACGGCTTTAGCACATCATACAACTTCGCATACGGCAAAGAATTTACAGTATTTCGAAGCCTGTGGGAATGTTTCTAAAATGCTCTATAAAACGCCAAACAATGCCGTGACCCATCGATTAATTCCTTTAAATATTCAGTGTCCAAGTTCTATGCGGGCCCCGGGAGAGGCCACCGGAAGTTTTGCTTTAGAATCGGCCATAGACGAGCTGGCCTGGAAATTAAAAATGGATCCTATCGATTTTAGAATAAAAAACGATACTCAGGTAGATATGGGTGAAGATAAGCCATTTTCTTCACGATTATTAAAAGAGTGTTTACGTATTGGAGCCGATAAGTTTGGATGGGAAAAACGTAAAATGCAACCGAGAACAAATAAAAATGGAAACTGGTTAATTGGTTACGGGGTAAGTGCAGCTTCACGTAGGGCTCCTTATATGAAAACTTCAGCAAAAGTAGCGTTAGAACTTAAGCAGAATGCTGTAAATGCAAACCTTAAGATGGATGCTACCGATATTGGTACAGGAACTTACACTATTGTCGCGCAAACCGTTTCAGAATATCTAAGCATTCCAGTAGAGAATGTAATAGTTGAAATTGGAGATTCAGAATTTCCGGTAACGCCGGGGTCTGGAGGATCCTGGGGAGCAGCTTCGTACTGCAATGGTGCACGAAAAGCCTGTGAAAATGCGATTGCTGAATTAAAAAAGAAACAAAATATTGCTGAATCTGAAGAAATTGAAATTGCAGAGTTGTTAAGACAAAACAATCTGTCTTCTTTTGAAGCCGAAGGAACCGTAGAGCCATCTGAAGAATACAAAAAACATTCGGTGTTTTCTTTTGGAGCTAATTTTACGGAAGTTTGGGTAGATAAAGATACCGGGATGTACCGTATTAAACGCATGGTAAATGTTGGCTCTGCCGGGAAAATTTTGAACCCTAAAACCGCCTACGGACAAATTATTGGCGGACTTACAATGGGGGCAGGAATGGTGATTGCCGAGCGTACGCAGGTAGAACCGAATTACGGAAACTTTATTACCAGGACGTTAGCTGATTATCACGTTCCGGTAAACTTAGATTTAGCCAATATAGATGTGATTTTCTTACCAGAAGAAGATAAAATTGCTAACGAAATGGGCATAAAAGGAATAGGGGAGTTGGGTATAACAAGTGTGGCAGCTTCAATTGCCAATGCGATTTTTAATGCTACCGGTAAACGAATGAGAGATCTACCCATCACTCCGGAAAAATTGATCGAAGCCGGTTTAGAACCAGGAGTGGCTTAGTGGAAAGACAATAGACCGCTTCGCTGCTAGAAAATAGAAAATAGATAAAAATCAGGAATTAAAATGAGAAATTTTGATTCCTGATTTTTTTATTTTTACTCACTACTCACTACTAAAAAGAAACAAACTCTACCAGATCGCCAACCTCAAAATCTTTTTCTGGTGGCAGTATGATTACTCCGTCGGCATTCGCTAAACTAATTAAATCTCCCGATCCATTTTCGTTTAATAATTCAGCTTTAATTTCACCATTTTCACTATTAGTTTTCACTAATAAATATCTTGTAATGTTTGAATTAGCATCAACAGCTGTATTCAAAATAACTTCTGATTTTAAATCTTCTAATTCTAAAGATTTTGTAAGCCATTTGATAAAATAAATATGATAATTCACAAAGGTGGAATTCGGGTTTCCTGGAAATGAAAAAACGGTAACATTTTTCTCTTGTTGTTTTCCAAACCACAGAGGTTTACCGGGGCGCTGCAAAACGCGATGAAAAATTTTTTCTACCTTCAATTCTTCAAAAATCTCTGGTAGATAATCAAATTTTCCTTTTGAAACACCTCCGCTAAGCAATAAAACATCATGATTTTTTATGGCGTTCTCTACCTGCTGGAGCATTATGTCTTTTTCATCACGAATATGAAGTAAAGTGGGAGTAATTTTTTCTTTTTGTAAAGCAGCAAATAAACTTAATGTATTCGAAGTTCTGATTTGATGCGGAAGCGGAGTTTCTTCAACGTTTACTAATTCATCTCCGGTTGAAATAATAGCGATTTTTGGTAATTTTTTGACTAAAACTTTCGATGTTCCTACGGTAGCTAAAACACCGATTTCTTTAGCTGAAATTCGTTGATTTTTGCATAGCACTTTTTCTCCGCTTTGGCGGTCACTTCCTTTACGATGAATATTTATCCTAGGTTTCACTTCAGTTTGTAGTGTCGCGATTCCGTTTTTAATTTCAATATCTTCATACATAATCACCGAATCACAATTTTTAGGCAACATAGCACCTGTCATAATCTCCACGCAATTTTCCAGACTATTTAAAATTCCCTGCGGACTCCCGGCGGCATAAACCGCTTCAATCTTAAAAGAAGTTTTATTATTTTCCAGCGCTTGTGAGTTAACTGCGATTCCGTCTTTGGTTACCCGATGAAAAGGCGGAAAATCGCGATCGGCAAAAATATCTTCTGCCAGAATCCGGTTTAGGCTCTCTAACAGTGGAATTTTTTCTGAACCAAAATGGGTTGCTGTAGCCAGTACTTTTTCTAAAGCTTCGGGTTGTGAGATCATAATTTTTTATTTAAGCTGTAAGTTCTGTTTTTTGTAGATATCAAATTTTATTGAATCTTGGTTACTATTGGATTAAAAGCTTTTGAAGCCACAAGTACTTTATCGCCCTTTTTAATATGTGCAATTTCATCTTTTGCAGAAACTGATTTAATCACATTATTACCAATCAAAACATGCAAAATTGAAACGACTTCCTCATCGATTTTTGCTAAAACTTCCCCGGTAAACTGAAATTTTCCGCTTAGCTTACTTTCGCTAAAAATTGAAATTGGCGTTCCGGTTTTGGTGATTTTCCCTTTTTCAAGAACCAAAACTTTATCGGCCATTTTAATAATCTCAGCAGGATCGTGGCTTATCAGAATAGTGGTTAGCTTATAGGTTTTATGAAGCTTCAAAACATACTCCTGAAGCTTAGTTCTCATACTATGGTCGAGTGCACTTAAAGGTTCATCCAGCAACAAAAGTTTTGGTTTTCGAACTAAAGCCCTGGCCAAAGCAACACGTTGTTGTTGCCCGCCCGATAGTTGTTGAATCTTTTGTTTCCGCAGATTTTCTAATTCCATCAGCTCGATCAGTTCTTCCGCAGTTGTTCTATCTTTTTTCTGCCGAAGGGCGAAGTAAATATTCTCCTCTACATTCATATTAGGGAATAAGGCATAGTCCTGAAATACGATTCCGATTTCCCGTTTTTGCGTGGATAGATTAATGTTTCTGGCAGCATCAAACCAAAAATTTGAGTCTTGTTTTATATAACCATCTTGCGGATCAAGTAAACCGGATAGCATTCTTAAAATGGAGGTTTTTCCGGCTCCGGATTTTCCATATAGTACAACAAAATCCTCGTCATTCAGTCTAAAATCGACATCAAGTATCATTTTTCCTTCCGCAGCAGACAGCTCTTTTTTTAGTTTACACTCGATCATTTTACAACTCGATTTAGGGATTTATTATTGATCAGGTAAACACAAAGCAGAATGCAAAAGCTTAATACAAAGAGAATGAGCGAAAGTGTATTGGCGTTACTATAATTTAGCGCTTCGACTTCATCATAAATAGCGATCGATGCGACACGGGTTTCGCCGGGTAAATTCCCGCCAATCATTAACACCACACCAAATTCACCAATAGTATGTGCAAAAGAAAGCACGATTCCCGTCAATAAAGCTGGTTTGATATTTGGAATCAAGATCTTAAAAAAAGTAGTGATTTTTGATTTTCCCAGAGAATATGCTGCTTCTTTTAAATAAACCGGTAAAGAGCTAAAACCACTTTGGATGGGATGTACCATAAAAGGTAAACTATAAATGAAAGAGGCCAATACGAGTCCACTAAACGAAAATACCAATTGCAATCCAAAAACATCTTCTAAAAACTTTCCCAGAAAACTTGATTGACCAAAAGCGATTAAAAGGTAAAAACCTAAAACAGTGGGCGGTAAAATAAGCGGCATACTCACTAAAGTTTCCCAAATGGGTTTGGTTTTACTTTTGGTAGCTGAGAGCCAATAAGCTAAAGGCGTCCCAATAATGAAAAGCAAAAGCGTTGTAATGGAAGCTAATTTTAAGGTGAGCCAAAGGGATTCCCAGATCATTCAGAAAGTATAATTTCGTTCGCTTTTACTAAAATAAGAACCTCCTGGGATTCCGCGAAATTCATTTGTTGCAAAAGCGTCGAACCAAGTAAACTTTTAATTTCTCCTACAGCTGATTTGAGTAAAATTTCACTTAGAATCTTTCCCGGTTTGATCTCGATAATTTCAGCTTTTAATTGATTCTGAATAGAAATTTCTGGTGTCAAATTTTTTGAAATAATCACCTCAGTTTCTTTAAAAAGCAGATTTATTTTTTGCTCGGGTTTGAGATATGAAGCCGTTTGCGGGGTTTCCACCAGAAAAACATTGAACATAGCATTGTTTTCTAATGCAATAGTCACTTCAGAGAGGTATTCTGAATTCTTGATATGCTTTATTTTTCCAGGGAGTTTATTCAAATTCTTTATTTTACTTTTTTAATTTCTATTTTAATTTTTGGTAGGCCAGATTAATTCATATTAAAATTTTGCATTTGATTATCAAATCACAGCGTTTTCAAATAATCAGCATTTAGTTACAACATTCAAAATTCAGAATTCAACATTTTCGCATTACTACATTACCAAATTTTTCAAGTCTTTAAACGATCTCGTCTCTTCTTTCTTTTCTTTATATTCTAAAACCTTGTTTTTCATTACTTCTCGATACTATTTTATTTTCGCTGTCGCTACAATAAAATCACTCGAAGTGACGGTAGCGTTCATAGTTGAAAAGTTAAAGGTTTAAAGTTGTTTTATTTTCACATCAACATATCTTAAAATTTTCTATTTGATTATCAAATCACGGCATTTTCAAATAATCAGCATTTAGTTATAACATTCAAAATTCAGAATTCAACATTTTTGCATTACTACATTACCAAATTTTTCAAGTCTTTAAACGATCTCGTCTCTTCTCTCTTTTCTCTATATTCTTAAACCTTGTTTTTCATTACTTCTCGATACTATTTTATCTTCGCTGTCGCTACAATAAAATCGAAGTGACGGTAGCGTTCATAGTTGAAAAGTTAAAGGTTTAAAGTTGTTTTATTTTCAAATCAATATATCTTAAAATTTTCTATTTGATTATCAGATCACGGCATTTTCAAATAATCAGCATTTAGTTACAACATTTAAAATTCAGCATTCAACATTATCACATTAGGACATTTTCACATCATCAAATCGTAAAATACTAACTCCTATACCCATACTTCCCTAATATCTTTTTCGCTTTTGCTGAAAACAGAAATTCGTAAAATTTACGAGCATTTTTTATAGTTTTTGGCCGTTCAGATTTCAATAATAAAGCTGCTTGTTCAATATTTGAATATTGAGAGGGATCAATTTCGATCCATTTTCCCACGTTCTTCATTTGAGGAGAAAGTACGACCGATTTTGCTGTAAATCCAATCTCTGCGGAACCGGAATGAATATAGCGATTAACTGCAGAAATGCTTTCTCCAAAAACGAATTTAGACTCTAAATTATCAAATTTCCCCGTTTTTTTTAGGAATTCTTCCGCAGCAAGACCATAAGGTGCGGTTTTGGGATTCGCAATGGCGATATGTTTTATTTTTTCTTCGGAAAGAATCTCTAGGGAAGGTTCTATGTTTTCTGAAGTAGTCCAAATCACCAAAGTGCCGTAAGCATAAATCTTGGGACTTTCTTTGCCAAAGCCTTCTTTAAAGAGGATATTAGGATACTTTAAATCTGCAGAAACAAAAACATCGAAAGGTGCTCCCGCTTTAATTTGGGCCGTTAGTTTTCCTGATGAACTCACCACAGCTTCACATTTTATGCCTGTTTCCTGCCTAAAAGTTTCAATTAACTCGTTCATTGCAAACTGCATATTGGCAGCGGTCGCAATTTTAATCGAATCTGGTTTTTTATCAGATTTACAAGAGAAAAGACTAAAGGAGATGCACAATAAAAAAAGAGACTGGAATTTAAAGAATTTCGGCATTAGCTTAAGTATGCTTTGTGGTTGCTGCTATTGTTGAGATAGCACTTATTCCGCCTTTTATATCTATAAATTCCCCCTGAATTCCTAAACCTTCCAGTAACCTAATCGCTTTTATACTTCGGATGCCTGACTGGCACAAAAAGTAAGTCGGTTTTTGAAGATTGATTTTTGATGATTCGTGCTGAAGCTTATTCAGTGGAATATTCTTCCAGTCTTTCTGAATGGTTTCCGGTAAGTTTTGTCTTTCTACTTCTTCAGGATTTCGAACATCGATAAGCTGAATATCTTCACCCTTCCACTTTTCCAGGAAATCTTCAGCTTCTATCGATTTTACTTCGGTAGCGCAACTGAATTCGTAATATTTTTGAAGTTCTTTGATCTTAAGATGATGCGGGTTCAAACCAAATTTTATTTTTTGCTGCGATTGGCTTAGTCCGTCAAACAGCAATAATTTTCCAGATAAGATTTCTCCAATTCCGGTAATGACTTTTACAGCTTCTAGTGCCTGTAAACTTCCGATAATTCCCGGTATGATTCCCAAAACACCATTTTCGTTACAATCAGGAATTTCTTCAGGGTTTGGCATTTCTGGGAACAAACAGCGATATGTTGGTCCGCCTTGATAATTAAAAACGCTTACCTGGCCTTCAAATGCATGTAATGCACCATACACCAAAGGCTTTTTAAGAATAACGCAAGCGTCATTTACCAAATATCGTGTTGGAAAATTATCTGAGGCATCTACCACTACATCAAAATCGGTAATAATTTCTAAGGCATTTTCCGTAGAAATAAATGTATAGAAAGGAATAATTTCAATTTCGCTATTAAGCGCTTCTAATTTTTGTTTTGCGACTTTAACTTTAGGCTGATCAATATCGTTTTCAGCATATAAAATCTGGCGCTGTAAATTACTTAAATCGACTACGTCATTATCAACAATACCGATGGTGCCTACGCCCATTCCACTTAAATATTGCAATACCGGAACTCCAAGACCACCTGCACCAATGACCAAAACTTTAGCTTCGGCCAGTTTTTGCTGTCCGGCTTCTCCAAATCCCTGCAATCGGGTTTGTCGTGTATATCGTTTAGGATTCAACTTTCTGTAGTTTTTTTAAGGCAAGTTCGTATTCTTGTTTATTGTTGGCATTGATCAAAATATCGTCGCTAGATGGGAAAATTAATTCTATATCTGAATTAATTAAAAATTTACGCGGACAAGTATTCATGCCGTTTTCCAAATATTCGATGGCTTTTGGAAAAGAACCTGATTCCCAAATAGCAAACATCGGCTCAGGTAAACCTGATTGATGAGTTGCGTAAGCGGTGGCTATTTTTTCAGGATTTCGCTGATCGATTAATTGCCGAATCGAGTTTTTGTCGATCAACGGTAAATCGGTCGCAACTACTAACCAGGCGACTTTTGGAAATTCCTGATGTGCACTAATCATTCCGTTTAACGGACCTCGATATTGGTCTTTATCGGTGATCGTTTTTAAGTTATCAGGTAAATTTTGGTGTTGCTCACTTCGTACGCTTAGGTAAACATCATCGCAAAATTTCTCTAAAAGTTCGTATAAATATTCTCGATGCGGTTTGCCATGATAAGCAAGCTCACCTTTGTCGGTGCCCATTCGGGTGCTTTTTCCGCCAGCAAGTACAAGTCCGTTTAGTTTAGTTTTCATTGTTTTTGTGTTAGCTATTAGCTTTCAGCCGTCAGCTTACAGCATATTTAAAATTCCACATTCAAAATTCAACATAATCCAGCATCACATTTTTAAATCATCGTATTTTCAAATTGACACATCAACACATTAGCAAATCAACATATTAAACTCCAAAATCACTTTTTCCACCGGTTTTCTTTTTCAGTTTGATTTCAGAGATTTCCAATTCGTGACTCAGTGCTTTGGTCATATCGTAAATGGTAAGTGCTGCGACCGAAACTCCGGTTAAAGCCTCCATTTCTACGCCGGTACGCTCATTACATTTTACCAAACATTCGATATCTAAGGAATTTTCGCCCGGCTGAATGTCTATATTAATTTTAGACAGGCGCAGCGGATGACAAAGTGGAATAAGATCGGAGGTTTTCTTTACTGCCTGAATTCCTGCAATGATCGCTGTTTGCGTGATACTTCCTTTTTTACTTAAAAAATCATCTGTTTGCAGCTGCTTAAAAACTTCCGTAGGAAATAAAATTCTACCGGTTGCGATGGCAGTTCGGCTGGTAATTTCTTTTTCTGAAATGTCTACCATTTCAGCGTTTCCCTGTTTATTAATATGTGAGAGTCTTTTATCCACCGATACTAGTCATTGAATTTTCGTAATAATTTTTATTTTGAGCTTCAGCTTCAAAACCATCTTTGGCTCTGCTACCAACAGCTTTTAATATCTCATTTTTGATGTTTTCTTCGGAATTTTCAGCACGAAGAATCTCACGAATATTTCGATCGGCGCTGGCATAAAGACAGGTGATAACATCGCCGGTAGCGGTAACTCTTAATCGATTGCAGCTTCCGCAGAAATTACGTGTAAAACTCGGAATGATCCCAAAACCACCTTCAAAACCTTCAATCTTATAATTTACCGAAGTCGAAGTTTCTTCCGAAGAAAGTTTTTCGATATTCGGATAATGTGAGGCGATGTGATTGTAAATCGCTTTATGATTCCATTTTATGGTCTGGAAGTTTTTGCTTCCACCATTAAAAGGCATTTCTTCTAAAAACCGAACCGAAACAGGATAATGCCGGGTTAAATCCTCCAGAATCGGAATTATATCGCCAGTATTCTGTCCATCAAGCGCGATAAAATTTACTTTTACATTAAAATCTTCCTGGATGAGTTTGATCAAGTTTCCGTAAACCGTTTCGAACTGATCACGGCGAGTCACTTTTTTAAAAGTTTCAGGTGTAATCGAATCCAGGCTTAAATTAATGTTTTTGATCCCTAATTCTTTTAATTCAGGAATATGCTCACCAATCAAAGTCGCATTAGTGGTAATGCTAATATCTTCAAGGTTTTCCAGATTAGCAAGTTTGCGTAGTAATATCATTAACTCTTTACGAACAAAAGGTTCACCGCCGGTAATTCTAATTTTTGTGATGCCTTGCTCCACCAAGATTTTACTTAATTGATATAATTCATCAATCGATAAAAGTTTATCTTTTTTTGCAAAATTAATTCCGCTTTCGGGCATACAATAATTGCAGCGCAAATTACAACGATCGGTCACCGCCAATCGCAGATAATTAATTTTTCTTTGGTGATTATCTATAAGCATTCAATTTCTTTTTGGGGATTTTAAATTCTGCTGTTTATGGGTGCGGTGTCACCCAGACTTCTTCTTTACCGTCGAAAAATTCTTTTTTCCAAATCGGTACTTTTTCTTTTAAGGTATCGATTAAAAATCTGCAGGCTTCGAAGCAATCATTACGATGTGCCGAGGAGGCACCAACTAACACCACGGGTTCTTCTATTTTCTTCTCGCCAACAGCATGCTGCATAATCAGTCGGTTTAAATTCCATTGCTTACTTGCAGTAGTAGCAATCTTCTCCATCTCTTTAAGTGCCATCGTCTCATATGCTTCAAAAAAAAGAGCATTCACTTTTTGATTTTGAGTAATATCGCGAACAGCACCTATAAAAACACAAATTCCACCGCTGCCGGGGTGGGAAAGTTCTTTGTAGATCACAGACGGATCGATATGTGGTATAATTTCAATTTTCTTTTTCATATATCATCTAAACTCAAAATTTTTCAAGAGCGTTAACCTCCGCTAACCGGCGGGATTATTGCAATTTCATTATCTGCTGAAATCTGTTGCTCGTCACCAGCATATTCTTCGTCAACGGCTACAGCCAGTGACGAAAGTTTTGCAAATTCAGGATATTTTTGAATAAGTTCTTGCTTTAGTTCGGCTACAGTTTTGGCCTTAAAAGAAGCGTCTTCCAAAAATTGATTTCCTACAATATCCTTTGCAATCCCGAAAAGTAAGATTTTCATTTTTTTAAGGTAAATATAAAAGCTGAATTGCACAATGACTTATGAAATTTAAACTTTCCTATCGAAAATTTTTAAAATTAAGAAAGATTTAAGAGCGAATCGCTTAATTCAAGCTATTCTATTGATTAATTTCAAAATTCATCAAAGTAGTTTATCCTTAAAACTATTCCTGAAGTATGAAAAAAAGTATGAAAGCAAGTCTAGTGTTGAATGTAAACGGAAAAGATCGAAGTTTAAGGATAACTCCTGAAACGCCACTGTTATATGCGCTTCGGAATAATTTAGAACTCAATGGCCCAAAGTTTGGCTGTGGGTTAGAACAATGCGGAGCCTGCATGGTATTATTAAACGGAAAAGCGAATCCTTCATGCAGAATTCCCGTGAGTGAAGTCATTGAGAAAAAGATCGTGACTATTGAAGGCCTTGCTGAAAACGGAAATTTACATCCCTTACAACAGGCTTTTATCGACGAGCAGGCTGCACAATGTGGTTACTGTTTAAATGGTGTTTTGATCAATTCGGTTTCGTTGCTGAATGAAAAGAAAAATCCTACAGCTGCTGAAATTAAAAATGGTCTAGAAAAGAATATTTGTCGTTGCGGTACGCATTCACGTTTTATAAAAGCCATAAAAAAAGTCTCAAAATCATAAAATATGAGTACTAACAGACGAACTTTTATCAAGCAAATGGGTTACGTGAGCCTTGGTTTTTCGATGTTGGGAACAGCCTGTGTTTTAGATTCAAAAAAATCAGTAAATGCTTTTGATGAGATCCCCAAACGCCCAAGCGAAGAGCAAATCAATGCCTGGATAAGAATATTAGGAGATGGCCGAATTAAGGTTTTAACCGGAAAAATGGAGTTGGGTCAGGGAATCAGGATTGCGGTTGCCCAGGTGGCTGCAGAAGAATTAAATACCAATATCGATCTGGTTGAAGTGAATCTTGCTGAAACTGGTGTAACAGCCAATGAAGGCTATACGGCGGGAAGTCGATCGATAGAGGCAAGTGCTATGAGTATTAGAAATGCGGCAGCCTGCGCCAGGGAAATTTTAAAAGAGCTAGCGGCTAAAAAGTTGAAAATCGATAAAGATAAACTTGATTTAAAAGATGGTTTTATTCTGAATGAAGAGCAGAAATTTTCTTTTTTTGAAATACTCGATGGGCAGCAAATCGAACGAAATTTAAAAATACCTCCTGAATTTAAGGCAAAAGCAAGTCGGAAAATCGTCGGCCAACCTATCAAGCGAAAAGATATATCGCAAATGGTAGTTGGCAAACATACTTTTATTCAGGATTTGCGATTTCCAGGAATGCTTCATGCCAGGATCATCAGGCCGCCTTCCTATACTTCTAAATTGAAATCGATTAATGAAAATGCTTTTTCTGGAAAAGAAGGCTTCTTAAAATTGGTCAAAATTGGTGATTTTTTAGGAGTAATTTCAGAAGAGGAATTTCAGGCTGTACAATTGCAACGAGAAATTTTTGCGAATACCGAATGGGAAACTGGAGCACCACTTCCGGCAGACAAAGATTTAAAAACATATATCAAAAATTTAGCAGCAGAGGTTGCGGTGGAAGAACAACGTGGCGATTGGGAAAAAGCTTTAAAATCGGCTTCTATTCAGCATAAAGCATCTTACTTTAAGCCTTACATCATGCACGCCGCAAACGGGCCTTCTTGTGCGGTAGCTATTTATAAGGATGAAAAATTAAAGCTTTGTACGCATAGCCAGGGTGTTTATCCTTTGCGGGAAACTTTAGCGCCATTATTAGAAATGCCGCAGGAAAACATTCACATTATCGGTACGCCGGGTTCTGGTTGCTATGGTCATAATGCTGCTGATGATGTTGCTGCTGAGGTAGCTTTGCTCGCTAAAAATTATCCGGGGAAGCATATACGATTACAGTGGATGCGGGATGAAGAACATGCCTGGGAACCTTATGGCACACCAATGGCTTTTGAAATGGAAGCCGGATTAACTCCAGAAGGAAAAATTGCCGGGTGGAAATACGATTTTTGGTCTGATGTACATAGTACACGACCAGGCGGAAATCCTGATAATTTATTACCCGCAAGGTATCTGGGGAAATCCTATAAAAAGCCGGCAGGAGGATTTAAAGGTGGAGCACTCAGAAATTCAGTTCCTTATTATGAGATTGCTGATTTACAAACTCAATCTCATATTTTTAGCGGGCCACTGCGGAGATCGGCTTTGCGAAGTTTAGGTGCCTTTGGAAATATTTTTGCAATAGAAAGTTTTATGGACGAGCTGGCCTATAAAGCAGAGAAAGATCCTATTCAGTTCAGGATCAACCATTCTTCAGATACTCGTTCGATTGAATGTTTAGAAAAACTTCAACAAAAAATAAATTCAGTTAAAAAATCTAAGAATCAGGGTGTTGGGGTCGCATTTTCAAGATATAAAAATTCATCGTCTTACTGTGCGGTGGCGGCTTTGGTTGAAGTTAGTGAAGAAGGTGAAGTTTTGGTAAAGAAGATGTGGGCAGTGATCGATGCAGGAGAATGTATAAATCCAGACGGACTTAAAAACCAGACGGAAGGAGGAATGATACAGGCGGCAAGCTGGACGATAAAAGAGAAGGTTTTATTTAGCGATCAACATATTATTAGTCTGGATTGGAATTCTTATCCTATTTTTAGATTTCCAGAGACCCCTGAGTGTGAAGTTGAGGTGATTGATAGAGTAGAACAACCGCCATTGGGAGCAGGAGAATCGGCGCAAGGTCCTGCCGGTGCCGCGGTAGTCAACGCAATTTTTGATGCTACGGGAATTCGAGTGAGGGATTTACCGGTAAAAGATCAGCTTGCAAAAGAAATAAATAAAAAATGACATACGAGTTTAAAGAAATAATTAGCCAGGTTTTAGAAAACCAGCAACACGGGAAGAAAAGCGTTTTGGCGAGTGTAGTGGCCCTTGATGGTTCTTCTTATAGAAAACCGGGCGTTCGAATGTTGATTACAGAAGGCGGAAAAATTACCGGAGCCGTAAGTGGTGGCTGTGTAGAAAAAGATGTGCTGTTTGAAGCGCAGTCGGTTTTAAAAACCGGAATAGCGAAAATGATGACTTACGACGGCAGGTATCGATTAGGTTGTGAAGGAACTTTATATATTTTATTAGAACCAATGGCTATTTCTTTGGAGTTTGAGCAACTTTTTTTTCAGCAAATAGCACAGCGAAAATCTTTTAAAATCGATTCGTTTTTTAAAAAGGAAGTTGGTGAGTTGGAAGTTTTAGAGTCGGTAATAGATTTTGGTGAAAAGCAATTTTCAATGACTTCCAGAGCATTAAGCTCTCATTCAGGATTAGAAAAGTTTAGTCAGCAATTATCACCAGTTTCAAAACTAATAATAATTGGTGCAGAGCATGATTCGGTAAAGTTAGGTATTTTAGCTTCGCAATTGGGCTGGGAGGTAAGTATCGTTTCTTCACCCAAAGATCCTAAAACCACTGAAAATTTTCCGGGAAGTAAAGAAGTTTTGGCATTGGAGCCAGAGCAAGTGAAAGAAATTGCAATCGACAACCAGACCGCAGTAGTATTAATGACACATAATTATGCCCGAGATCTACATTTTTTACTATCGATAAAAGATAAGCATCCTTTTTACATTGGGATTTTAGGATCTACAAAACGCCGCGAAAAAATGTATAATGAACTAATTGAAATGCAAACCGATATCGAATTTAATTTTTTTGATAAGCTTTACGGCCCAGCTGGTATTGATATTGGAGCAATTACTCCAGAAGAAATTGCAGTCGCTATTTTAGCTGAAATTTTAGCGGTGAAACGAGGAAAATCAATTCCGTCTTTACGAGAAAAAATGGGCGCTATTCATTAGGATTAAATAAGATGGGAACAAATTTTAAGACCGCAATTTTAGTACTTGCAGCCGGTGCTTCTAGCAGAATGAATGAAATTAAGCAAGTTTTGCCCTATAAAGATTCCACTTTATTAGGAAATGCATTGAAAATGGCCAAAATGAGCAAAAGTGCTCAAGTATTTTGTGTTTTAGGAGCAAATAAGGATGAAATTCAACAAAAAGTGGATTTTTTAGATATTGAAATTATAGAAAATAAAGAATGGAATGATGGTTTAGGAAAATCTATCGCTGTTGGCGTGGCAACAATTCAGAAAAATAGTGAGTATAATTCAATTCTAGTGATGCTGGGCGATCAGCCATTTATTACTTCCCGGTATTTAGATAAAATGATATCGAAATTTAACGAAAATCAATCTCCTGTTATCGCTACAAATTACTCAGGAAAACCTGGCGTTCCTGCATTATTTCCACAGAAAAATTTTTCAGAATTAGTAAAAATCAGCGGTGATTCCGGGGCAAAATCGATTTTAAAAAACCACGCAAACATCATAAAACTCGAAGCTGAAAACACTTTTGATGTCGACAGCCCCGAGGATTATAAAAAGTTACGTAGTGAAGTTTAAAGTTGAAAAGTTTAAGGTTTAAAGTTGTTTTTTTTACCGAATTTAAGATTCAAAATTATATCTATTCATATATTACTACATTATCACATTTTCAAATTGCCATATCATCTTTAACTTCGATACAATTGCTTCTGCGTCACAATCACTCAGCCGCCGCGAATCATCACATCATCACATTTTCAAATCGTCTTATTTATATTTTCTATATTCTTGTTTCTTGTCAGGTCGAGTGAATTTCAATGATCATTGAAATTCGTATCGAGACCTCGTTTCTTTTTACTTCTCGATACTATTTTATTTTCGCTATCGCTACAATAAAATCACTCGAAGTGACAGTAGCGTTCAAAGTTGGAAAGTTTAAGGTTTAAAGTTGTTTTTTTCTTTTTTCATTATTGAGGAGATCTCCTTGCCTAGTCTGCCTGTGAAGCATGGTTAAGGATGGCAAAAATTAGATTGAGTAGATAAAAATTTCGATATCATTTCGACTGAAGC
>NZ_JBSXOK010000024.1:0-29420 GCF_056859415.1 Zunongwangia sp. L-65 | reverse complement strand
AAGTTTATAGGCAATTCAAAATTTAAGATTTAAAATTAAATACTTCTGATTTCTGTTTCTTGAATCGTACCTCTTTGCAGTCTCTTCCCTCTATTCTATATTCCAACAGTTTAGTGCTTTACAGTTCTTGATATAATTTTTGGTCCCTGAAAATGAGTTTAGTTTACAGTAAGTTGATGTCACTTCGAGTGACACATTTCGAAGTGAAATGGAGAAATTTGTTGTATCCAGAAGTTTTTTTAGTTGATTGTTAACGACTTCTCCATTTCGCTACGATACAGTGGAAATGAGGAGAATCTTTGTCATTTCGATCGAGTTCCGAAAAAGTTAACGATATACAGTTTACAGCCAATTCAAAAGTTAAGATTTGTCCTGATTCCTGATTCTTGCTGTCTCTTTTCTATACTCTATTTTCTGACTGCTATATTCTAAAAGCCTAAGCGTTCTAAGCTCTTAATATTCACTACTAAATTAATGCCCGTGTCCACCGACAGAACTATAATCTGTAGCTTTAAGTTTTGAATACAAATCCCACAGGATTACACCGGTGCTTACAGAGATATTTAAAGAATGTTTGCTTCCGGCTTGTGGAATTTCAATTACGCCATCACTAGCCGAAACTACTTTTTGCTGTACGCCTTTTACCTCATTCCCAAAAATTACCGCTATTTTTTCACCAATTTCAGGCTTAAAATTATTGAGCATTACGGCACCTTCTGCTTGTTCGATAGAAAATACTTTTATGTTATTCTCTTTCAGTTTTTCTACTAAATCTAAGGTGTCTTCAACATGTTCCCAAACCACCGTTTCAGTAGCGCCAAGGGCTGTTTTCTGAATGTCTTTATGAGGCGGCTTCGCAGTAATTCCGCACAAATAAACTTTTTCGATTAAAAACGCATCGGCAGTTCTAAAAACAGATCCAATATTATTCAGACTTCGAATATTGTCCAAAATAACAATAATGGGAGTCTTTCTAGCCTCTTTAAATTCTTCAACCGACTTACGATTGAGCTCACTGTTTTTGATCTTCCGGTTTTTCATGTCGCA
The DNA here is from genome assembly GCF_056859415.1 of Zunongwangia sp. L-65. Classification (NCBI taxonomy): domain Bacteria; kingdom Pseudomonadati; phylum Bacteroidota; class Flavobacteriia; order Flavobacteriales; family Flavobacteriaceae; genus Zunongwangia; species Zunongwangia sp. L-65. The sequence goes on along the minus strand of NZ_JBSXOK010000024.1, from coordinate 28,373 downwards.
AAAATAAAAATTTTTGTTGGCTTTGGTACCTGTTTTAAAACTGTGAAAATTTCACAATTAATAATTGAAAGGCGGTTTGCTGAAAAATCAATTGTGATTTGATCTAATTTCGCAAAAAAACAAAACTTTTGTCAAAAGCTAAGCGATAGTGCTAAATGCTGCAAGTTCCCGCTGTTTCAAAGCTCAGCTTTTTTTGGCATCTTTGGAATATTTATTTAAATCTTTTGTAATAATTCATAACATGAGGAAAATTCTCTTTTCACTTTTCGCAATACTTTTGGGAGTAGGGCAAAGTTTTGCCCAGGTTACCCCAAAATGGATTCGATACCAAACGATTTCTCCAGATGGGGAAACTATTGCTTTTACTTATAAAGGCAATTTATATACCGTTGCTACAAGTGGTGGCGATGCAAAACAGATCACATTTCATAAAGCCCATGATTATATGCCTGTTTGGAGTAAAGACGGTAAACAGCTTGCTTTTGCTTCAGATCGTTATGGGAATTTTGATGTTTTTGTGATGGATGCTTTGGGCGGCCCGGCAACTCGACTAACGTATCATAGCAACGATGAGCAACCTTTTAGTTTTTCTGCAGATAACAAATCGGTTATTTTTGGTGCAGTTCGCCAGGATTTGGCCACACATCGGCAGTTTCCAGCAAGTTATCAGCCCGAATTATATCGCGTTCCTACGACAGGTGGACGTGTAGATCAGATTTTTACAATACCGGCAGAATATGTTCAGATAAGTAAAGATGGAAAAACCATGGTATATCACGATAAAGTTGGTAGCGAGAACGAATGGCGTAAACATCACGTATCTTCAGTAACCCGTGATCTTTGGACATATGATGTTGATCAGGATAAGCATACGATGATTACGTCGTTTAAAGGAGAAGATCGCCAGCCTATTTTTGATGATTCAGAAGAGAATTTATATTACTTAAGTGAAGAAAGTGGAAATTTTAACGTGCATAAATTATCCATAGAAAATCCTAAGGAAACCGAGCAATTAACCAGTTTTGAAAGTTTCCCTGTTCGTTTTTTAAGTTTTGGCAATGGAACTTTGGCTTTTGGGTACGATGGTGAGTTATATACCATGAGGGAAGGGCAGGAGCCTAAAAAAGTTGATGTAAATATTAGAACACAGCCTGTAGACAATAATGATAATTATATAAGTATTAAAGATGGTGTACAGGAAATGGAAGTTTCCCCAAATGGTAAAGAAATTGCTTTTGTAGCCAGAGGAGAGGTTTTTGTAACCTCGGTAGATGGTTCGTTAACCAAGCGAATTACCGATACGCCAAGTCAGGAGCGTTTTGTGTCGTTTACACCTGATGGTAAATCACTGGTGTATTCCAGTGAGCGAGATGGAAAATGGAGTATCTATAAAACCGAAATTGTAAGAAAAGAGGAGCCATTTTTCTATGCTTCAACATTATTAAAAGAAGAACCGGTAATTGAAGCCGATACCGATAGTTATATCCCTAAATATTCTCCTGATGGTAAAAAGCTGGCTTATATTTCAGGACGAAGAAACTTACGAGTAAAAGAGCTGTCTTCGGGAAAAGAAATCGACCTTTTAACTTCGGATGATCTATTTACCATGAGTGATGGTGATCAATATTTTACATGGAGTCCTGATAGCAAGTGGATTTTGATGGACTGGGGAAAATTATTAAGTAATAATGAAGTGTTGTTACTGGCTGCAGATGGTAGTAAACGGGAAAATTTAACCGAAAGTGGCTACCAGGATTACAATCCTAAATGGGTAAACGACGGGAAGCAAATGCTTTGGTTTAGTAACCGCAATGGGCTAAAAAGTTACGCCACTAGCGGAAGAACAGAGGCCGATGTTTATTCGATGTTTTTTACCCAGGAAGCTTATGATAAATTCAATATGTCTGAAGAAGATCATAAGCTCATGAAAGCTATTGAAGAAGCTCAGAAAGCCGAGAAAGATGAGGACAAAGAAGAGGATAAAAAAGATAAAAAAGATAAGAAAGATAAGAAAGAGGAAGAAATTAAAGATCTAAAGTTTGATTGGGACGGGATGAAAGAGAGAAAAAAACGTCTTACCACGCATTCCAGTAGCTTAAGTGATGCCGTGCTTTCTAAAGATGGAGAGAAAATTTATTACCTGTCAAGTTTCGAGGATAAAAACAATCTTTGGGAAACCAATCTTCGCACCGGTGAAACCAAAATGTCAGTAAAACTAAATTCCAGAGGGGGAAGCTTAGTTTGGGATAAAAAGCAGGAAAATCTTTATCTATTAAGCGGTGGAAATATTTCTAAAATCGATGTGGATAAAGAAAAGTCAGAAGCAATTAAGATTGCCGGAGATATGTATTATGATGAAGATGCTGAGCGTGAAAAAATGTTCGATCATGTATATATAAGAACGAAGAATATTTTCTATGAGCCAACATTCCACGGGAAAAACTGGGATTCGTTGTACGTTCAGTATAAAAAATACCTGCCGCATATTGGTAATTCGTATGAGTTTGCTGAAATGCTTTCCGAAATGTTAGGCGAACTAAATGTTTCGCATTCTGGAGCGGGATACCGTAACCGAAGCAATGATGGCGACGAAACCGCATCGCTTGGTATTTTTATGGATTATGATTTTGAAGGAAACGGAATTAAAATTGCTGAAGTTATCAAAGGCGGTCCACTAGATAAAGCGGCTTATGATATCGAACCGGGAATGGTGATTACGGCTATTGATGGCGAAACGATTGAAAATGATCAGGACATTGCAAAATACCTAAATCATAAAGCCAACAAATTTGTGTTGTTGGAGATTAAAGACCCTGAAGCAAAAGAGCCAAAGCAAATCACCATGAAGCCTAACTCTTTAGGGCAAGAGCGCAGTTTGTTGTATAACCGCTTTGTAAGAATCAATAGAAAAGAAGTAGAAGAAAAAAGTAACGGGAAACTGGGGTACGTACATATTCCGGGAATGAGCGATGAGCCTTACCGCTCGATCTACGAGGATATGATGGGGAAATATTTTGAAACCGAAGGCGTGATCGTGGATACCCGTTTTAATGGAGGTGGCGATCTGGTTGCAGATCTTGCAGCTTTCTTTACAGGAACTCCGTTTATCACTTATGAAACTGAAGATAAAGTTGTAGGAGGAGAACCAACTTCACGATGGACGAAGCCAACACTCTCTCTATTTAATGAAAGTATGTATTCAGATGGGCATTGTTATGCCAGTGGGTATACCGATTTAAATATCGGGACTACTATTGGAATGCCGGTACCAGGAACCTGTAGTTTTGCCGGTTGGGAAGGTCTTGCCGATGGTACATATTGGGGAGTTGTTCCGGTAAGTGCTAAAAATAAAGCCGGTGAATGGATGGAAAATAACCAAACCGAACCCGATATTATAGTGAAAAATATGCCGGGCGTGATTAGCGAAGGTCGCGATCAGCAATTAGAAAAAGGAATTGAAGTTTTATTAGATCAGGTTACTCCAAAGGAAAAGTAAATTTCTATGAAGCCAAAAAATATAAAAGCTCCGAATTCATTTTCGGGGCTTTTTTATTTTACCCTCCCAAGTTTTATCGGATTTACTGAGTAGGGCAGTTTCCCTAACCGATGCTTTGTTGGGCGATCAATATTCGATAAATACTTCAGTGAAGCTTATTGAAAAAACAGCCGAACTGAATTTGGATCAATTAGAAGATTCAGAATTTTATGATAAGCTGGAAAGAGCAAGGCGCCAAACTACCGGAAGAGTAGGATTAATGTCTAATATTCTGACGCAAGGCGAAGATGTAATAGTAATTATTTCATTGCTTGTGGGGGTGGCAGAACGCTTCTAACATTCTGAAACCCGCAGTTTTTATAAGGTTTCCCATAAATCCCAATTCCGGAACTCACGATTAACTCACATTATAATTAGAACATATTGAAGTTGTTTAGTACTTCATTACTACAATAATAGTGAAAAAGTATTATCTGTAAAATAAGATTAGGTTGGAATTTAAAACAGTTTTATTATTTGCGAGAAGGTATCAGCTTAGTTCTTTGTTATGGGCTGTTAGATAGTAAATAACTTATTAAAACTTCAAACTCAAAAGTAATTTCGTCTAGTAATTCTATATTATGATCTTCAATTGATCTATAGTTATGTACAAGAATATTTCTTACATCATATAGTAAATCTCCAATTTCGTTTTTTTCTTCCACCCCAAAATCTAATAAAAAGCTTTTACAATCTCTCTTTAAATCTATTAAAATAGATTTTTCAAATGTTCCATCATTAGGATTTAAGTCCGTGAAAATCTTACGAATATTTTCACGTTCGTTTCTTACTTTATTGATGCCCTCAATGAAATTATTCTTAGTAATTAATTTTTCTTTATAATTTTCCAAAAGTTGCTGAAATTCGTCATCGAATATATCTGTAATGTTGTTTTCAACAATTTGATATAGTAAGTGAAATCGAATTAAATGATGATCTAGAGATTTAAGATAATTGGTGAAAAGTCTTTTAGTGAATTGAGATCCATATAAGGGATTTTTTGCTTCCTCAATAATTATTTTTTTCTTACCCCTAAAACGATCTGAGATATAATTTTTTGGACAATTATATTTTAAGTCTATTTTATTTTTAAGAAAATACCCATGTATAGAAAGGCTTGGCAAATATTTTATAATGTTAAATTCGTTTTTTTCGTTCTCTAACTCATTTAAGGAAACTAAAAATAATATAAGATCGCCACTAAATAAATCACTTAATAAGTATGACTCTTTTTTTACAGTTATACTTTTCTCTAATTTAAATGAAGTGGAAAGAATCTTTTGATATGCTAAGAATCTATACTGATTAAAAAAAACCTTTTCAGCATAATCATTCTCATTGCTTTCAAGTACTGATATAGGAAAAATCCAACCGACACCTTTATTCAACCTTCTTTCGTGAACAAGAAAAATATCGTTTTCAGCGATTAAAGAATTGTTCTCTAGAACAAAAATTTCATAATCATTCGGATTAAGTTCTTCATTTACTTTTTTTGGAATGTAATTAATAGAAACCGAATCATTTGCCTCCTTACTGTAAATTGTGAAGCTAGAAGTATCAGAATCATAATCATTTTGATTTAATAAATTCCCATTGTAGAATAGCGACATAAATTATTGAGTTTTCCTTAAGTAAGTGGAAAATGATTCCTCTATAGATTTATTAAGGTCCAAATATGCATCACCTTTCTTATCAAATAATTCTCTGAACATAAAGTGAAAAAACATTCTTTGATCGTTACCAATTTTTCTTGCAATTGTTCTAATTCTATCTAGTTTAAAGATCAAATTATTAAGGCATTTTTCAGGTTCGTCAACTTTTATTTTATCAATCAATTCTTGGACATCTGATATATCTTTGAGACTTTCAAAATCGACCAATTTTCCTATTGCTGATCCAAATCCGGTCATCACCTGCGATTTAATAAAAATCTTTCTCGCATTTTTTCCAAAGGGTTGACCAGTTATTTCATTGGTATCAGCAAATTCCCAGTTGTTTGATTTATTATTTAATTCTTCTACTAGTTTATTAAATAGAAATAAGAATTCTTTAAATAGATCAATTTCTTGATTTTCTTTAGATAATTTTTCGAGGGTTTTGATATTTTCTAAAATATCATTTCTGTCTAAAGTCAAAAAATCTCTGTCAATGTAAGAGTTAAAACCTTCAATAATATCTTTAAATTTGTATTCGCCAGGCTTTTTAGGTGATTTATCATCAGCCTCAAGGAGTAGTTTTACTCCTCCTAAATCATCATCGAGATAATCAGAGTATAAGATCTCAATCTGATGTCTAAGAGACATTGGTGTTTGACCAGAATTTAAAGTTAGCATTCTGTATAGAATTCCTAATTTATCTATACCAACGTATATTTCAATTCTAATTGGATGTTTTGAAATTTTTTCATAAGCTTCTTCATCTCCAGATGACTTAAGCGAATTGAGAAGATCCCTGATTGTATATGTTCTTTGCAAACCATCAAGGATAATCAAGTTCTTCTGAAATTCTAAAATCTTTTGCTCAATTTCATTATTATCATTCTCTAGCTTTTTTAAATCAATAAAACCTTTTGCATTTTTTGAAAGAGCTAAAACTATTGGAGGTATGATACATCCAGTCCTTAAATCATCTTTTAAAAGGCTATAAACGGTAGAGGAGGACTTAACACGTCTTCTTTGAAAGGCATTACTTTTTAGAATATTTTCTGCAATTTCTAGATAATCTTCCAATTCTATCTCAAATAGAAGATTGTATGCTTTTACTTTATTATCAAATAATCTATTTATTAATTTCATTTGTATTGAATTTATATTTCTAATAGCCCATAACGGCTACGGTTATGCACAAGTAGCGGGATTAGGAACGCAAATTTGTCGGCTTAACCTATTTCTTCTTGGGTTTCTAAATTACACTTTTCCGGCAAAACCCGCTATTTGCTATAACCGATGTTGGTTGCTGTACTCTAACCGAAATGATACTTTAAACCATTTTGAAAATTTTTATAATTAAACCCTATTTCCTTTAAAATGTAGAGGGTCAAAATGGCTCTTAATGTCCTTGTTAACTCATAAAGCTCATATCCTTTTTTTGCTGATTTTCTTAAATTATGATCATAATGGGTGTAATAATTTCTAGAACAAGTTACTTCCCAACAGAACCTTTTAACTTTACCAACTCTTTTTTGTATAGTTCTAGAATCGCTATTCTCAATAAGTTCTTTTAGTCTATTTTTTAAAGTAGGTTCATTTCCTTGTAATCGCCCTCTAAGCCAATCCGAATCTTCTTTGTTTAGGGTGACTTGAGATAATATTTCGTTCACTAATTTATCGAAGCTTTCTTGTGGTATTCTTTCGTTATTATAATTGATTCTATGAAAATTCTCAATAGCGCGAATCGTATCCATAAACTTGTCTGATGAGAATTTATATTTGTCTTTAAAGTTTTTAAAGAATAATAAAAGAACTGAGTCAAAATTTTGATAAAGACCGAACCAGTTAGAAATTATTTCTGAATAATCGTGTTCTATATCTTCAAAATCTACAAGGAATTCACCTAGGTTTCTTGTTTTGTGGCTAGGGCTGTATAAGCTATTTTGATAATTGCAATAAATAAATTTCTCCTCTTTTGCCTTTGACTTCTTGTTTCTTATTGAGTTATCTTTTAAAGTAATTTTAGTTGGATAACTTTGTTCATTTGTAAAAAGTGTGATAGAATCAATAAAGTGGGTTATGTCTTTAAGAATAAATTCCAGTTTTTTACTTTCTTCATATTTTAAAGTAACATATGCTTCTTCGTGTAATTCTATTTTATTAGCTTTTCCATTCATAGTTACTGGACCGTCAAAAGAAATGCTTCCATTTATTTGCTCTTTTAAAATAAAATCAATCTTTTCAATTGCTTTATAGGATATATGATATTCATCAGAATTATAGTATTTGAAATCCGATTTTTGTCCTGATTTTCCAATCCATTCAAACAAGTTGAAGACCTGGAAAATAACCTTGTCAAATTTAATTTCATCAATATCTTTGAAGTTATGACCTTCTAAAATTATGTTTGGTTGATAAGTTCCAATTACAACGTTGTCTCTAGTTATCTTAGTTCTTCTATACCAATTATCTATTAAAGTTACTTTTCCTTCTGAAGTATATCCTATAATTATTGGTTTGGCAGATCTGTCAAAGAAAAAAAGATTAAAGCTTCCAAAAATTTCAAGTTCAGCACCTCTTTCAGGATCATAATTTAAAGTTCCATTAAACCATTCCTCTGAATCTGGAGTTTTAAATTTTCCTTTATAAATTTTAGCTGTAATCATAGTGAGTATTGCAACCGACAATTATTATTAATAAAAAATGTGCGATTTACTAGAATATTAATCCTGTTATCGACACTTTATTCAATTCTTAAGTATTTTTTTCTTCACTATTTTTTTTCCAATAATTTCTCCAAATAAGCCACCTTATCCTTTTCCGCTTGAACCAAACGCTCATAAAGTTCAACGACTTTATCTAAAGGGTTAAACGTACAGTGAAAATTATTTAATGGACCGTTATTCACACTGTTATCGTTGAAATTATTAATATTGTGAAAAATCGATTCCTCGGAAAAGTTCTCAATAGCTTCTTTACTCACCCCTAACACTTTCGCCACTCTTTCCAACTTTTCATCCTCAATATGCTCGCTTTGTTCTAAGCTGGAAACACTTTGTTGGCTGATCCCTAATTCTGCGGCAAGGGTTTCCTGCTTCATTCCTCGAAGTTCTCTGATTCGGCTGATTTTTCTACCGATATGACTGGTTTTTGTTGCTGTGCTCATAATCTCAAAGATAAACATTCTTTTTAAAAGTTGCGCTCATCACCCTTTGCAGTAAAAAACAAGTTCTCTATTGTTTTTTACTGGTTATTCTGGTTCGCTACGGTCGGTTCTTTTTAAAACTTGAAGGTTCATTGACCATCACTGAAGTTTCACTTTAACACCTTTTGATCTATGCTTACCAACTTGCATCCTTCCAAAGTTATAGAATTTGCGTTAAGCCAAATTACGGAAATCCTCAAAAAGCATATCGAAATTACAAGTTTATACTATTTCGGCATGCAATCATCGGCACATGGAACGCATAGTTCCTTGAATAATGATGCTTCCAAGCAACAACAGCACTATCATTTTTATTTGTTGCTATTAAGCAAGCATATTAGCTCAAATGCCGTTGCCAACCTTTCAGATATTGTATTCCAAGAATCGGGCGGCAAATATACAATCAGCTTATTACTCTATATGCCAAAGCAACTTATAGCGGCTTCTGATCATAATAAATACTTCTTTTCTAAAATACTCCAATCAGGTGGTTTGGTTGAGGGTTCTCCTTTTGAATTAGCTCTACTAAAACTCAGCCAAATCCCTGAACTGGATATTAAGGGCATAACCAACTACACACAAGATCGAATAGCAATAGCCAAGCATTGTTTAAGTTTAAGTGCTATTAAAGAAAACGTTGGAATATTAAGCGCACATTTAATACGATTATCTTTTGAACAACTTTGCTTAGGAACTATTTATGCGTTTCTGCATTATCATCCGCAACATCATCATCCGTTTTATCTTTTTAAACTTGTTCAATACTGCCATGAAATACCACCCAATATTTTTTCAGAACAACTATTTGAACAGTCGCCACTAAAAAACATCTTTTGCTTTCATCATACGGAACTTCGCTATCGAAGTAGCTCATTATTTTCAGTAGCAGACCTTAACATGGCGCATTCTTATAGCCAATGTCTTTTAGATTATCTCTTACCCCTTGTTAATCACCAATTACAAACTTTAAAAACAGCATCCCATGAAAACGAGAAAACTTGATCAGCTAAAATTGAAACATCTAAAAAGAATTGGAACTACTGAGTATGGTCTAAAAAAGGAAGAAACCAAACGTCATACGTATAGAAGCGCTACCATTCGCTTTGGAGATCATACCGATTACGTAATGCGTATTAGATCATTATTAGAAGTCTGTGTCTTAGCCTTAGATGGTGAAGGTGATTTTTATTCGAAAAGCTTAAGCCACCAAAGTAAAAACTCCAGTGTTCAATTAGTTATAGAAATGGTCATTGAATTAATGCCCGATGGTGATATGTTTCAATTGGAAAAAATTATAGCCATACTTGAAAATGACACGGACTATATTCATTTCCCCAAGAAACTCAAAAAGCAAATCCTTAAAAACCAAGAACGTTATGAAAAAGGAAAAACTCATCAATAGGCTTCAGGAATTTAAGCAAGATCATATGTTGCATTTAACCCCTGATACTAGTAGAAAAGGAAAATGTTATAAGGGTACTTATAGAGTTGATAGCCACTTGGATCTCATGTTTTTGATCATGAACTTAATTAAGGTATGTATTGTAGCCTTAGAAGAGAATGAACAATTATGTGATCTAGAAGTACCCAATCCCAAATATAACGTTATGGAAGTACTTCGTTTTGTCACCCAGCTTATACCATCGGAAGAATTGGCTTTAGTCGATAAGCTCTCGGAATTATTGGAAGAATTGGAACTAGAAAAGAAACTAGCTACTGAAAATTCCTGAAATTGGCTGTCATATAAAAAGTGTACACGTATTAAAATAGGTACTTTTTAACAAGATGTATGCCTGTGGGCACAATCTTGGTTGCGCCCCATGATTTCGCATCGATTTAGTACGGTGAGAATTGCCGACCGAATCATGGTCTTAAAAAATGGCGCGGTGCTAGAAATTGGTACGCATGAAGAATTGATGGAAAACGATAAATTATATGCCGAATTATTTAATCTTCAGGCAGCGGGGTATCAGTGATGGGGTTAAAGTTCTAAATTTTATATTCAAAATTTGGGCTAGGAAGTAATCTTTGTCTAAAAAGCCTTTAGTTGAAAAAATCAAAAATAATAGATACGTCATGCCGTCCCGATGGCTATAGGTAAATCCGGAATTTCATTATGATTTTAATTTAGAGTCGGTAGTTACTCTTTATCTTTTATATAAAAAGTTCTTTATTTGAGAACTTTTTATATCTTTGTATTCAGCATTAGAAATATGAAGCGAATAATTGCTAAGAAAACATTGAGAGAATTTTGGGATAAGCACGCTGATTCTGAACAATATTTGAAAACTTGGTATGAAACAGCTAAAAATTCTGAATGGACTTCGCCTAGTGATATTAAAAAAACTTATATAAACGCAAGTATTTTAAAAGATAGCAGAGTGGTGTTCAATATTAAAGGAAATTCCTATAGGTTGATTGTGAAATTTAATTTTGATCGACAATGGGCATTTATAAGATTTATCGGAACACATGCCGAATATGATAAAATAAATGCGGACACTATTTAACAAATAAAATCATGAAAATAAAACCTATAAAATCAGAACAAGATTACGAAAAAGCTTTAGAAAGATTAGAAATTATTTTTGATGCTCCAGAAAACACTAATAAGGGGGACGAAGCTGAAATATTATCGATGTTGATTGAGAATTATGAAAATCAAAATTACCCGATTGAAGCTCCCGACCCAATCGAAGCTATAAAAATTAGAATGGAAGAAATGAATTTAAAACAAAAAGATTTGGTTGGTGTAATTGGAGGAAAGAGTCGAGTTTCGGAAATTTTAAATAAAAAGAAAAGATTAACCGTTGATATGATTAGAGAATTAGAGAGAATTTTACATATTTCAGCTTCTGTTTTAGTAATTAATTATCAATTATCGAAATAAAAAACGAAAAGTGGCAACGAGAATTGTCAATCACGGCTAAATTCATAATCTATTATTTTAGCAATATTTATTTTAAGCAGACAAAACTTGGCAACCAATCGAGAACGATCCATACTTGAAACCACTTTTTGCTGACAGCTGTTTTTAGATTTTTCTCAGCTTATCCCCGGATAATTAATTACATTTATACTAAACAATTCAATTTTTAATGAAAACTTTTAGTATTCTCGTTCTGTTTTTCAGCTTTTCTTTGGCCGCACAAGTATCAACCCTTCCTCTTTGGCCGGAAGATGAAATGCCTAATAAGCAAAAATCTGATGAAAAGGAAGACATAAATCAGGATGATATCACCTGGATTACAAAAGTCCAAAAGCCAACATTAGAAGTTTATCTTCCGCCAAAAGCATCCGCTAACGGGCAGGCAGTTTTGGTTTGTCCCGGTGGTGGTTATGCCGGTCTGGCTTATGACTGGGAAGGTACCGAGATTGCTAAATATCTGAACTCAAAAGGAATTGCAGCCGGAGTTTTAAAATACAGGTTACCCGGCTCTGCTTCTGTAAAGGAAAGTTTTAAAGCACCACTTCAGGATGCGCAGCGGGGTATTAGAATACTTCGAGCAAATGCTTTAGACTGGAATATCGATAAAAGCAAAGTTGGTGTTATGGGATTTTCGGCTGGAGGACATTTGGCTTCCACTTTGGGAACGCATTATCAGGAAGCATTTTATTCCGCAATAGATAGTACAGATTCCGAAGAAATTCGTCCCGATTTTATGGTCTTAGTCTATCCGGTAATTAGCATGGATTCAAAAATAACTCATCAGGGCTCTCATGATAATTTGTTAGGTAAAAAACCAACTGCAGCATTAGAAAAACAATTTTCCAATGAGCTTCAGGTAACCGAAAATACGCCTCCTGTATTTCTTATACATGCTGGCGATGATGATGTGGTGCCGGTAGAAAATAGTCTTAGAATGTATACCTCTTTAAGAGAACATGAGGTGCCCACCGAAATGCACATTTACCCCAAAGGTGGTCATGGATTCTCGCTGGCAAATGAAATTTATTACCTGCAAAGCTGGAGCGATCGATTAACCGATTGGTTGCGGAATTTAAATTAATTTATGAGACATTTAGGGATTTATGCGAGAGATCACAAACTGGTTTCCCGACTGATAGACGATCTTAAAAAAGATAAAAAAGTACCCGGATTTGAGGAGTTGCAACACAAACATGGTCTTGAACATTCTGAAGCTGTTCTGCAAAATTTTATAAAGGACGATCAAAAACATGGAAATTCGGTTTTAGTAAAAGATGAAAGTCGCAGTCTGCGTACCTTTTCCAGTGGTGAAAAGCGAAAAGCGCTATTAGATTATTTACTGAAAAAGCAGCCGGAATATCTAATTTTAGATGATCCTTTTGATTGTTTAGATGTGCAATCTGTAGCGAATTTCAAAGAGCGGCTTGCTGAAGTAAAATCAGATTTCATCCTTGTGCAAATCTTTAGAAGAGAAGAAGATATTCTCCCTTTTATAGATATTATTCTCGATTTTGATGGAGCCGGAAATACAATTTTTAAAAATAAAGCTGATTTTATTGAAAACAAGCAGGGATTTTTAGAAGAAATAAAAAGGATTCCGGCGGCTCCAAAGGTTTTTGAAGGTATTCCGGAAAGTTTGATACAATTAAAAAATGTAAATGTTGCTTATGAAGATCGGCCAATTTTAAGCAATATTAGCTGGGAAGTGAAACGCAGCGAATTCTGGAAGCTTACCGGACCAAACGGATCGGGTAAAACCACCATTTTAAGCATGATTTATGGCGATAATCCAAAAGCTTACGGCGTCGATCTTTTTCTCTTTGGAAAGAAAAAAGGTAGCGGTGAATCGGTTTGGGAAATCAAAAAGAAAATCGGCTATTTTTCACCTTCGATTACTGAACTTTTTATCCGTAGAAATAGCGTAGAAGAAATGCTAATATCCGGGTTGGTAGATAGTATTGGATTGTACCAAAAACCTTCAGATAAACAAAGAGCATTGGCAAAGCAATGGTTGGAGACTTTAGGATTTCAGGAGAAAGCAAAAAAAGTCTTTAATGATTTATCGAATCTCGAAAAACGGATGTTGCTAATTGCCCGCGCGATGATCAAACATCCACCATTATTGATTTTGGATGAACCTTCTACCGGGCTGGATGATAAAAGTGCCTTAAAAATTACTAATCTTATCAATCATATTGCGGCACAAAGTGATACGGCAATTATCTATGTTTCACATCGTAAAGAAAAAGGACTACATCCCGATTTTGAATATGAATTATTTCCTACGGAAAACGGATCTGTTGGAAAAATCAAGATTCAATAAACAATGATCAATTTGAAAATGTGCTGATTTGATAATGCGGTGATGTGCAGATGTAAGCGTTAGAATTGGGTGATGAGGAATTAGACCGCTTCGCTGTTACAGAAAAGATCACGCAGCAAAAACCTGAAAACAGGATCAAAAATGTTGAATTTTGAATAAAACCTGGCCTATCGAAAATTGCTCGTAAAATTGGAAGTTAACGAAGCGCTAACCTAATCTGGAAAGGTTGGTCATGCTGAGTTCGGCTCCTGATATTACATTTGGTTTTTTGATTTGTATTAGAAATCGTAGGCAATAAATTATATGGTCCATGTAGTTTTTAGTTGTAACGAATTTGATAGTTGTGCGTCTTTAGAAAAAAACATCTTATGAAGAAAATAGTACTTCTTTTATTTATTTCAATTTTAATCCATCAATTAAGCGCTCAAGAGAAAATAGATCCTTTCAGGATTAAAAAAGAAGCAGATAGAAATTACCAATCCAAGGATTATGCGTTAGCAACTAAAAATTATATTCAATTTATTGAAGTTGCCGATTTCAAAGTTCAGAAAAAGAGCGCAGCTTATAATGCTGCGTGCTGTTTGGCTTTACAGGAAAGCATAGATAGTGCTTTTGTAATGTTAGATAAAGCAATTGATTATGGTTTAGTAGATAAATCTCATCTTTTATCAGATTCGGATTTGGAGATTTTACATCAAGACCAGAGATGGGAAAAATTGATTAGTGGACTTTCAGAATCAGATACGTTTAATACAGATCCAGAATTGGCAAATATTGTAGTACAGGATGTCCACAATTTTTGGGAGGCTTATGATTTAGCGCAGGATAGCTCAAATCAGGCAGCGAGCATTTATAACCAATACTATTTCGAAAAAGCTAGTCCTGGAATGCAGGATTATATGGGATTGAAAGTAAAGTCTAAAGATTATTTTATAAAGCATATTCATAGTCATCCTAAACTTTATCAAACCATAAGAGAGAATACCCTTAAAGTAGATGAGTATAAAAAGGATATCCAAAAAAGTTTTAAAGAACTTAAGGAGATTTACCCATCGGCTAAATTTCCGGATGTTTATTTTGTTATGGGGGCATTTACCAGTGGAGGAACAGTTTCATCTGCTGGTTTGCTTATTGGAATAAACCAGATGAGTGATGGAGAAGATGTGAATACGCAAGAACTGGATTTTGGAGATAAATTATTGATGAATCAATCAGAAAATATTCCGTATATCGTTTCACATGAATTAATACATTTTCAGCAAGATGGCCTTAAAAATGATACTATTACCCTTGGTTATGCTATAAGTGAAGGTATGGCCGATTTTATAGGAGAATTAATTAGCGGTGAAACTGCAAATAGGAAAATATTTGATTGGGCCAAAGGGAAAGAAAAACAAATTTGGGCGGACTTTAAAAAGGATATGTACTACGATCGCTATAGCAATTGGATTGGCAATTATAGTAAAGCTTCAAAAGATAGTTATCCAGATTTAGGATATTGGATTGGTTATGAAATCTGTAAATCCTATTATGAAAATGCAGAAGATAAAAAGCAGGCGATTCAGGATATGCTTACCATTCAGGATTATCGAAAGTTCTTAGCCGATAGCAAATGGGAATCGAAACTACAGCAGCTGTGATGTAATCTGAAATGTTTTAGTAGGAGAATAAGAGTAGAGATGTGAGAGGATTGATAATAAAAGCAAGACGTGGGAATAATGATTTATGACATTATTTTGAATTTAAATCCTTAAAGAGATTTCTCCATTGCGCTGCGCTTCAGTCGAAATGATTTCAATGTATGTGATCCTATGTTTGTGAATGGTAATTTCGTGAAATAATGAATAGATTTCAATAGAATAAGGGAAAGCAAAAAAACAGTTCTTCGTCATTTTGAGCCTGCCTTGCCGGCAGGTGGGCGTAACAAAGTGAAGTCGAGAAATCTTTTTAATTAGGAGTTAGGAAATAGAGAATCAAAACTCAGGAGCAAGAAATCAAGCCTGGCTGCCGACAATTATGTTTAATATAAAGAAGTAAAGTGCCCTAAATTGACAGGCGGTTGATAAAATTCTTGTTCAGGTTTGTAATTCAGCTAAGAATGCAAACCTTACTCACTACTCACTACTCACAACATCTAACTGTAAAAAACTTGTGAATAAAAATGAGGCTTCAATTTATCGATTGGCAAGCAGGTTTCTGTATTTTAGCGGTTCTAAAATTTTCATGGTTTGGCAGCAAAAAAAGAAGCAAAAGTGACCCCTTTAATGAAGCAGTATTTGGCGATAAAAGCTAAATATCCTGATGCAATGTTATTGTTTAGAGTAGGGGATTTTTACGAAACTTTTGGAGCAGATGCTGTGGTGGCCGCCCGAATTTTAAATATTGTACTTACCAATAGAAATAATGGCGGTGAGCGTAGTGAACTTGCGGGCTTTCCTCATCATTCTTTAAATACGTATTTACCAAAACTGGTAAAGGCCGGACAACGGGTAGCGATTTGCGATCAGTTAGAAGATCCAAAAATGACCAAGAAAATCGTTAAACGTGGCGTGACCGAACTAGTAACTCCGGGTGTAGCCTTAAGCGATGAGGTATTAAACAGTAAATCGAATAATTTTCTTTGTGCGATTCACTACGGAAAAAGAAACCTTGGAATCTCGTTTTTGGATGTTTCAACAGGTGAATTTTTAACCGCGCAGGGAACTCAGGAATATATCGATAAATTACTTCAGAATTTTAGTCCGAGTGAAGTTTTAATTCAGAAGAAATATAAAAAGAATTTTGCATTAGATTTCGGCGAAGATTACCATGTTTTCTATCTTGAAGATTGGGTGTTTAAAAATGATTTTGCAAGTGAAACGCTAAATAATCATTTTAAAACCGCTTCTTTAAAAGGTTTTGGGGTATCTCACTTGGAAGAAGGAATTATCGCCTCAGGAGCTATTTTACATTATCTGGCAGAAACGCAGCATAACAAACTTCAGCATATTACAGCGATTAGCAGGATTGCCGAAGAAGAGTATGTCTGGATGGATCGATTTACCATCAGGAATCTTGAACTATATCACAGTACAGCCGCTAATGCGGTAACGCTTTTAGAGGTAATCGATAAGACGATTTCGCCTATGGGCGGTCGGTTGTTAAAGCGCTGGTTGGCGTTGCCTTTAAAGAATTCAGAAAAAATAAAAAAACGTCACGAAGTTGTTGGTTTTCTATTAGATCATTCTGAGGTCTTATATAAAATACAAAAGCAGATCAAGGAAATGAGCGATTTAGAACGCTTAATTTCCAAAGTGGCCACCGGTAAAGTTTCACCAAGAGAAGTAATTCAGCTTAAAAATTCTTTAGAAGCCATTATTCCGGTTAAAGAAACTGCTTTAGAATGTGATAACGAAGCTTTAAAAGTTATTGGTGATAATTTACACGCTTGCGAATTACTTCGGTCTAAAATAACCGAAAGTATTAATGAGGAAGCACCGGTTTTGATTCAGAAAGGAAATGTAATCGCCAGAGGTTTTCATAAAGAACTAGATGAACTGCGGGATATTGCATTTTCAGGAAAAGATTACCTGGATAATATGTTGGAGCGTGAAAGTGCTGCTACCGGGATTACTTCGTTAAAAATTGGGAATAATAATGTGTATGGCTATTATATTGAAGTTAGAAATACACATAAAGATAAGGTGCCGGCAGAGTGGGTACGGAAGCAAACACTCGTAAATGCAGAGCGTTATATTACCGAAGAATTAAAGGAATACGAAGCGAAAATTTTAGGTGCTGAAGAGAAGATTCTGCAATTAGAGCAGGAATTATTTTCGAAACTGGTGCTTTGGATGAACGATTATATTCAGCCGGTACAACAAAACGCGCAGTTGATCGCGCAGTTGGATTGTCTATGCTCGTTTGCACAGCAGGCCAAAATCGAGCAATATAGCAAGCCTGAAATTGAAGAGGGATTCGAGTTACAAATTGAAGACGGTCGCCATCCGGTGATCGAAAAGCAATTGCCTATTGGCGAATCGTATGTGACCAACAGCGTTTTCTTAGATCGCGAGGAACAGCAGGTGATTATGATTACCGGGCCTAATATGAGTGGTAAGTCGGCTATTCTACGTCAAACGGCACTTATCGTACTTATGGCTCAAATGGGAAGTTTTGTGCCGGCAAAATCGGCAAATATTGGTTTAGTAGATAAAATTTTTACCAGAGTTGGTGCCAGCGATAATATCTCGATGGGTGAATCTACGTTTATGGTAGAGATGAACGAAACCGCTAATATCCTTAATAACATTTCTGAGCGTAGTTTAGTGCTTTTAGATGAAATTGGTCGTGGTACCAGTACTTATGACGGGATTTCGATTGCCTGGGCGATTAGTGAATACTTGCACGAACATCCATCACGCCCAAAAACGTTATTTGCCACACATTATCACGAGTTAAATGAAATGTGTGATACTTTTAGCCGAATTAAGAATTATAATGTATCTGTAAAGGAATTACAGGATAATGTCCTTTTTCTGCGTAAGTTGGTTCCCGGTGGGAGCGAGCATAGTTTTGGAATTCATGTAGCAAAAATGGCGGGGATGCCACAGCAAGTTTTACATCGTGCCAATAAAATTCTACAGAAGCTCGAACAAACCCATAAAATGGAAGAAAGCAGTGAGGTTTTAAAAAAATCTGCTGAAGAAGAAATGCAGCTCAGTTTTTTTAATTTGGACGACCCTTTATTGGAAGATTTGCGTGATGAATTGTTAAATATTGATATTGATACACTTACGCCGGTGGAAGCCTTGATGAAACTAAATGAGATCAAGCGAATGCTCTCGGTAAAACAAAAAAAGAAGCAAGAAAACGCAAAAAATTAAAAAAAAGCTTTGTCGTTTTAAGAAATGTGCTAAATTTGCATCCGCAATAAACAATTGCGCATCGGTAAAAACCGAAAGTTCTTTTAAATACGCGAAAATAGCTCAGTTGGTAGAGCGCCACCTTGCCAAGGTGGAGGTCGCGGGTTCGAATCCCGTTTTTCGCTCAGTATATATAAAATTATGCTCGGATGGTGGAATTGGTAGACACGTTGGACTTAAAATCCAATGAACAGCAACGTTCGTGCGGGTTCAAGTCCCGCTCCGAGTACAAAGACCCTCTTTATCTTATTGATTTAGAGGGTTTTTTGTTTTTAGAAATGTTTGTTTTCCCCATATGTTCCCCGTAATTTGATTTTGATTATATGTTAGAACATGATCTGACTTATAAATTGAGTGATTAATTTTAAAAAATACCTTTTTTCTTTTGAACGTATGTTAGGGAAATTTTTCCCAGTCTTACTAATAATGATTATTAGAAGTAAAATAAAGAATAATTCTACTGCATTTGAATTTAAATTGAGATATAACTCCATGTCTTAAAATTTAATATTATGTCTGCAAATTATGCCTAGTGACATTTTATTAAAAGGACATCTTGTAAGGTTTTGTTTTTTAATTGGTTATAGTTTTTTAATGCTTTTTGAATTCTAGTTATTGTACGGTAAGCCTAGTGTTTTCATTTTCAATACAAAATTTAATTGATAAAAAAAGGGACAAAACTTAGAAAAATAATTCAAAATCTTTCAAACCCAGTGTTTTCAATGCTTTTCACTATTTAAATTTTTAATAAAAATTTTTACTTAAAACATTTTTTGCTATTCTGCATCCTAATTGATTTTGTGAAACGTGATTTTTTCTCACGTTTGGTTTATAGCGTGATTGTCTTACTTTGATTATTGTTTTAAATATTTAGTTTCTTATATCTTCCGGACATTTTTGTCCACCTTATAAAATTAAAAGAAAAGAATTTCTATCTGCAGAGTTGAGTAATTAGGACAATCCAAATTTGGATTGGTTAATAGATGTTGTTGAAAAGCGTTACAGTGCAAAAAAATAGCGTTACAGTGTGTGATTTTAGCGTTACAAGCGTTACACACAGCGTTACAGTAGTGAAATCAATGGTAAGCGTTTCAAGAATGCCGTGCGCAACGTATTGCGCTGGCTACTGAAACTATTTACAGTACCTTTTTTTATCTTTCGGGTATCTAAATAACTCTGATCGATCAACCATTAGTATCTTAATAAGATCGTTAATCAATATGGGGTCTATAGTATGCTTTCCTTTCTTCTGAAGCTTATAAAGGTTAACTCTGGTAGCATCTGGGTAATACCTATCTCCATCGAGTAGGATGAGTTCATAGTATAACCCAGTCATATCAATAACCGGGACCAATCCTTTTGATCTTCTTATTCTATCTGCTTTTGCTATGCATTTGTATAAGTCAAGTTTTATAAGGCTCTGGCTCATGATCTATACTTTTAATGATAGTTTTAATTAATTTCCTAGCTCTATATGATGTTAAAACAATGTCGTTTACTTTAACTTTAGAAATTTTGGTAATATCCTTACTAGAGAGTTTAAGTTTATGGTTTGGTATGGATATAGATCTATTTCTATTCGAGAATTTAATCTTTAATAA
The DNA here is from genome assembly GCF_056859415.1 of Zunongwangia sp. L-65. Taxonomy (NCBI): domain Bacteria; kingdom Pseudomonadati; phylum Bacteroidota; class Flavobacteriia; order Flavobacteriales; family Flavobacteriaceae; genus Zunongwangia; species Zunongwangia sp. L-65. The sequence continues at coordinate 8,227 of NZ_JBSXOK010000024.1, read as the reverse complement.
ATCATTGGAATTTTCGAAATGTTTCAAAAGGATTGATAGATCTTTTAATTCTTTGGATTTTAATTGTCTCCTTTTTTTTCTTCGTCTCTTAGCTTGATATGAATTATTATGTTTTTTACAGCAGAATATTGCACCTGGTCTTTTATCTGAAATATCCTTACTACAAACTATACATTTTCTAGTTGCTGTATTATTACTTTTTTTAACATTTACCTTTTTATAATTTTCAATTTGATTTTGTCCACGTTTTACGCCTTTATTTAAATCCGTAAACCGTGACCTTTTTTGGCTTTCGTTTTCAATCTTAAAGTTGCGTAAACCGTGACCTTTTTTAGCTTCTAAAATTTGAATTTTTTTTGTTATTAAATTTGATATTTCATTTTGCGTTGTGGAGCTACAAAATTTTTCTTTTAGCTCTAAAAACATGATTTTAGCTCTAGATCTTTGTTTTCTGGTAAACTTTATCCAGTTAGTGGCGTCTAGGTAATAAAGCATCTTTTCTTTTTGCTTTCTTGTCATTTGTCGCCATTTCATGCCTTTATCGTAAAAAATAGCATCATCCCATATTTTTAATAAATCTGGTGTTATTTTTCGTAGATTTTCAATAACCAATAAATCAGATAAATTTTTGATACCGTATTTAGCAGCTTTTTTCCGGCTCTTTATTGCAATTTCTATCCTTAATAGCTTTAATTCAGGTTTTTCAATTTGTAAACTTTTATCATATATTTTAAAACGATACTCTTGTTTTTGTATTTGCTTTCCGCTAAAAACCTCATCGGTTTTCATATTTGTGAAAACATCACTTTGATAAGCCCTTATGCCTTGTATTACATTTTTTGGGATTATAGGGCATTCAACATTAACACCGTATTCAAAATGCTGTATAATAGCTTTATTTATATCCAAATGAAACTTGATTGATAAATCATTTACAGTTTCTTCTAGCATATCATAGGTATAGTCAAAAGCATTGTTTCTTCCGTGATTGTAGTATCTTGGTAGTGATCCTCTTATTATGCAATGAATTTCGCTACTTATGGTTGATGGGATTAATAAAAAATATAAGCCTCTGTAGAAAGCAATTTTTGTTTGGGATTTAATTTCCCCTGTTTCCGTATCTACTTTAGTGCTGAATGATAATAACGGGGATTTTTCCCACTGAGAATAGTGAGTGCCAATACATTTTATTTTGACCCCGTCTATAGGCATAGATAATAAAGAAGAATTGATTATCTTAGCCGTATCTCTGCAGGGCTAAGCTTTGTAGAATTTGAAGATATTTGGAAAAATAAAGAGCCCGTAGTGAGGCTCTTTATTATTTATACTAACTAATAATCGCCCATAAAGCGTATTTTTTCATAATTGGGAATATAGAATACTTTCCGTTTGTGAGTTTGTGATTCTGGTTTAGCTTTATTTAACTTTGGCGTTATTAGATCTTTTAAGGCGTCAAGGTCTGGAAAAGTGCCTAATGAGTGTACTGTAAAATCCGATTCAATCGCTTGATTTATAAGTTTACAAAGATTTTCCGCAATTTCTAAAGCTTCATTTTGCTTTTCATTTCGCGTGTGAAATGTAGCTACATTCTCAAAGCCTTTTATTGCTTCATCACTTAGATAAACTTCATTATTTTTAGTAATTATAAAATCTTCTATCTTAGAACGGTTTTTTACAGCATTAACCATTTCTGTGAGAGAATTTAAAGTACCCTTAGAGTTAAGGCCTTGTAGACTTAAAATTATATTTACATCATTTGCATTAGGAAAATTGTATTTTTTCTTAATAAGGCTTTCCAAATAACTCCAACCGGATCTAATTATATTTTGCTTTTCGATTTCAGATAAATCGTCCTTAAAAAGTTTTTGAGATTCAATTAAAACATTTTTGAAATAAGGAGCGCAATCTTTTGCTTTCCTTAGATGTCTCTTTATAGCTCCTTCATCTTTATATAAAAAGACGGGCTTAAATGTTTGTTTTTTCTTGCTTAATATTGCCATGCTTAATTATTTAAAATTTCATCTAATTTTTTGTTGAAAGCATCTAATTCGTACTCAGAATTTATTTCACTTATAAATGCCCCATCAATCTTGTTTTTTAAATCTTCAACATTTTGAAAACCTTGATTTATAGTACTTGTGATTATATTTCTAGCTTTGTTAATACCTGAATTGAGAATGTTGTGATACGTTTCTGGAAATTGTTCTTTTATTTCATGTGGTGTCATAAGTTCATTTTACATTTGTCCCACTGTGGGAGTTAGTTTAACTGGTAGAGAATCAGTATCTCCTGATTCAATACTTTTTATGTTGTTATTAGGATCTTGCATTTTAATTAATAGTTCTCCTTTGCCATATTTTTGCATTATACTTTGTTGTTGACTGAATTGTTGATCTCTAGATGATGGGATTAGAGGGATTTCCTTATTAGTTGTAACCTCAGCATCATTATTATTTGAATCTTGATCTGTTTCTAGATTTAAGTTTGCTCGCATATTTTCAACAAACTTCATAGCAGGATCTATATATTTTCCAACACCTGGTATTTTAGATAGTAGTCCTAAAAATTGCTCTACTGGATAAAGCATTGAATCAAAAATCACTTTACCAATCATTTTTATACCGGCCAGAATACCATCTTCTTTAAATGTTTTTACAATAGTGTCCCAGTGCTTTCTAATACCCATAATAATATTAATGATTGCTCCAAACGGACCAAGTATTAAGGTTAAAGCAGCACCCCATTTATCGTAATATTTAATTATAGCTGCTACAACGCCTATGAGTACTACAATTGCAGCTATAACCAAGCCGATAGGGTTAGCGTTCATAGCAGCGTTAAATATCCATTGTGCAGCTGCAGCTGCTTTCGTGTAAATATTGAATGCGGCCATGGCTATCTTATTTCCATTCATAGCTAAAGACATTGCGCCCATTCGAGCTGCGTTTACACCCATTGCAATACTATTGATAAATAAAGCTGCTCTTGTAGCCCATAGAACTCCTTTAAATGCTACAAATCCCAAAACAACTGTAGGTATTAACTCAACTAACCAGCTGTTTTCCTTTATCCAATCTTTAAAGGCTTTGATTAGTGGTATTACCTTTTTTACCAAATTAGTTATTTCTGGGGCGAGCATTGTACCTATTGTAATGCTCAGTGCCTCCATGTTGTTTTGAGCTAATACTAATTGGCTTGAATCTGTATTTTTTTGCTTTTCAAAGGCTGTAGTTAAATCCTGTGAAGAACCAGTCATATCTTGAAGCGTTTGTAAATAAGCTTTATTAGTAGACCCTGTTAGAGCGGTCACAGCCGCCCCAGCTTCTACAGAACTCCAAGCCTTTGCCATATTAAGCCCCATATTCCCACCGGCTTCATTAATAGCTTGCATAGCACCTACTAAACTACCTTTCTTGTTTATTAGTTCTTTTTCAGATGCAACTCCTAAATTTTTATAAATTTTAGCCATTTCTGCAGTTGGTTTCTGCATAGCAACTATTGAAGCTCTAATCTGATTTTGTGCTGTACTTGCAGGTGTTCCAAGTGTAGTTAATGCTGCAGTAGCAGCACTAAAATCGGCTAGTCTCACTCCTGAACTTTGCACAATTGGCGCAGTAGCTCCGAAGCTTTGAGCTAATTGAGATAATGTAGTTTTACCATACTTAACGGTTTTGAATAAAATGTTACCTATTTGTTCTGATTCTAAGCTTTCACTTTTAAAGGCGTTCATTGCAGATGTAAGTATATTTGTAGCTTCTGAAGCTGTAGAAAGTCCCGCTACAGAAAGTTTACCGGCTGTATCTAGAGTTCCCATTGCCCTAGAAGCTGAAACACCCGCAGATCTTATATCATATAATGATGTAGTAAGCTCATTAATTGGGACAGGCAATCTGGTACTAAGTTTTAATACCTGATCGCCCATTTTACCCATATCTTCTGAGTTAGTGTCAATTAATGTACTTACGTTCCCCATTGATTTCTGAAAATCATTTGCTTGATTTACAGTTACACCTAAAGCAGCACCGCCAGCCATAGCATGGTATTTAAATTTGTTCAGTTTAGTATTAAACCTCTCTAGCCCTGCAGCTCTAGTGGAGAAAGTAGAAACTCTACTTGTCATGCGTTTAATTACCGATGAAAACTTATCTACTGCTATAAATTCTGCAGGTACTTTAATTGCACTACCCATTATTTACCGAATTTTGAATCTCTTTCTTTTGATTGCTCTTTTATGAGTTCGTACCAGTATATTATCCCATGATGATCTAAGTCATCACAAAACATATTTGATACTGTTTTTGGTGTCCAGTGGAACTCACTGACTAAACTCATTAAAATATTATCTATCTGATTTTTATTAAGCGACCAGCCACCGCTTACATAAAAAGGCTGGCTAATCCTTGTACAACTTTAAAATCTGTAGTACTTAGCTTGTCTAAAAATGTTTTAGGCTCGCCAATAATGTAAGCTGTACACCTTAAACCAAATTCGAAAGCATTTTTGCTTATATCGAGGCCTTTAGAAAGATTTGCTAATTGTGATGGTTTAATTCTGGTGTGCTCAAAATTAATAGTCTCAAGTATTACCTCATCATCTTGATTTTTGACTGGTTCTAATAAATTGTACACCGGTTTTTCATCCTTAAACATCAAGTTTCCATCTTCAATGGCCTCGAGTATGTCTAAGAAATCATCTTCGATTTTTTCAGGTGTTAATTGACCTCTACGGACTTCTTTTGGTTTGTGAATTTTTACAAATTCAACTAATTCGTTTAGTGCAATTTCTCTACTTACTTTTTTCATGATTAAAAATTTGATATTTGATTTGAATTTTGATAATACTATCCCGTCCTAAGTTGTTTTATTAACTTTGGTTTTAATGATCTGAAATTTGTTGTGTAATGGGTTAAAGCTTTTTAGTTTTGTGAAATAGCATGATTTACATTTCGACTAAAGCAGCTTCGATATCTGAAAGTTTATAGAATCGTTTACCAGAAATGCCGTAGCTTTTCAAGTGTTTTTCTTTTGTCCAACGCCAGAGTGTTGTCTCTCCTATGCCAAGAAGCTCTGCAGCTTCTTTTCGGCTCAGCAAATTCAATGATTTTGTTTTAGCATCCATATTGAAGATTATTAATTATAGATGCAAATTTTGGGAAAGATTAAGTTATTTACTTAGTGGACTAGTCCGTTGTTTAGTCCTTTTTCAAATCCTATAAATATCTTTTAATGTCTTCGTATGTGTCAATAAGCTTCTGGCACGTTATCTTTTTATTATAAAACTCACAGTATTTAATGGTTTTTTCTACAATACCTTTATTGCATTTAAGACGTCCGGAAGTATTGTCAAAATAGAACATGTTTTTATTGTACTTAGAGGTGCTATTTTTTAAAGTATCAGAAATAATTTTGCGGACGGTCTCTCTTTTTTTTGAATCCTCCGGATAGCGTTTTTGAACATCTTTGTAAATTAAACTTACATCTTTACAAGGTTTATTTTTATACTTATAACTTTGACCTGGTTCTATTATTTCAATTTCACCCGTTGCAATGAGAGAGGTTGTTTCTAAAAAAGCATCATTAGGTACTTCAGCTGTGTCAATGATGCTTTTTAAAAAATTCTGATATTTTTCAAACTGTGAATCATTTTCAAAACTTTCTTTTTGATTGTCTATTAATATTTCAATTTCTTGATTTAGATCAATTAATTCTTGGTACTTATCTAATTTGATTTTGCTATCAATAATACTTTGCGATCTAATGAGGTATTTTAGTTTTGTTTTCAACCAATCCTCTTTAGGTTTTGTAAGCATGTTTTTTGCAGCGAATATGGCTGCTTCTTCTTTTAGCTTGTCTATTTGATCGTGTAAAGTTTGCCCTAAGTCTTCGTTTTTGAAATTAGTCTTTTCTAAAAATTCAAATTGCGAATTAGCATATCTAATTTTGCTATAAATATCATTATGTAACGGTTGTAAATTCTCGAAAGTTTCCATTTAACCGAGATTTAATTTTTAAAAAAGGATTTTTGTAACTGGTAGTTCATTTTTGCTTTTGTAAATCTATCGTTAACCTCAGCAAATCTTATTTCGTTTCTGCTTTTATAGTTTACATCTTCATGAACATGATTCATGATATCATCAATAAAATACTTATTATAACGCTCACCTAATCCATTTTCAAACACGAAATTTATTAAAGCGTCCGTTATATTTTTTAATTGATCGATGTCTTTTTCAGCTTCTACAGCTCTTAATCTGTAATCTTCATTTCTTGGTATGACTTCACTATGAATTAATATTTTATAATCATTAAATTCTTTCGTAACATCGGCTAACTTTTCACGAAGTTCCTTGTTTTCAATCTCTAGATTTCTTTCTGATTCTGAATTGTTATTTTTCATGATTTTTAATTATTAGAAATGTTTTTTATTATATCCATTTTTGGCTGTTTCTCTTGTTTCAGTTTTTGTAATTCGTAAAAGTCCGCAATTTGTTGTGCGTAATCTAGAGAATCTTTTCTTACATATTCTAACAGTTGCTTTTCGGTACTGTGGCCAGTGATTCTCATAATTAAACTGGTAGGTAAAATACCATACTGATTAGTAGCAAAAGATCTTCTACAGACATGGGTTGTAACTAACTCCCATTTTTTGTAAGTACCGGTTACAGCTCTTTTTATTCCTTTTTTAATATACTTTCCATTTTTATCCTTAGGTATTTCTTGGCCGTTTTCATCAATCATTAAAATTTTAGTTCCTAACGTAGGTTCGTTTATTTCTGATAATTCACATATTTTCTTGAAATATGTATTTAATTTCTGGATAGATATTTTTTTTGGTAAACCATCTTTTATTATTTCTCTTGTTTTATCAAGTATGGGAATGGTTACATTTTTACCTGTTTTTTGTTGCTTTATTTCTATAACTTCTAATCCGGAACGATTAACGAAATTATCTTTTGTAAGATTTAATAAATCTTGACCTCGTGTGCCTATATTCGCTCCCAGTATTAACCATTTTCGAGCATTTAACAATGATTCACTAACTAGATGAGTATTTTCAATCTTATCAAGTTCATTAGGATTTAAATAAATAGCATGCTCTTTTTTTGTTTTACCTCCTTTAATTTTATCTAATTGTAAGCTTGTTTCAAGTCCATCTAATTGAGCGTCCCGACAAACTGTTTTTAGATCGTCAATTTTTTTTCTAGCATATCCCTCCGAATATTTTTGACTATTAATAAGCCAGTTTAAAAAAGCTTTCCCAAATTTTAAATCAATTTCTTTAATGCGATACCTGGTATTTTTTCCCTGATATTTTTTTATAATCTTTAAAAGATTTTTGTAAGAATTTACCCGGCTTTTAGATAAGCCAAGTCCTTTTTGGTTATTTTCTCTTATGTTGGCAGTGTCAATTACATGTTGAATAGCATCTATTAAGAAATCACTCCTTTCAAGTTCAGGAATAACATCACCGTTAAAAATATCTATCTGATACTCTAACCAACTGTTGTCAATCTGACCTAATGGAATTTCTCGTTGGTTGAAAGCATTCTTAATATGTTCTTTGAGTTGTGCTAGTGTGGTTTCGGTCTTGCTATATTCTACCTGATCTTTTGCTGATAACTTATATTTCTTTTTAAGTTTCTGGTTTTTGGAATCCCAGTCTGTAGGATCAATTAAAATATTTGTTGTCTTGACAATATCCAAAGTGTTACTATGTCGAAGCCTTAAATAAACTTTTGCAGGATAAGTTTTACTTTTAACGATATACTTAAATGTAGCCATCTGAGAAGTATTATAACAGCAAAATTAAAAACTTTCCCCGTATCTTCCCCGTAAAATTGAAATAATTTAAAAATGTTTGAAAAAAATAGGTAATTAATGAACCGATGAAAATCTGATAGTTACAGCTTTTTTGTTGTGTATCTCTTTGTTTTTAGATACTTATATAAATTCCGTTCAAGTCCCGCTCCGAGTACAAAGACCCTCTTTATCTTTTTGATTTAGAGGGTTTTTTGTTTTTAGGCCCTTGGTTCTTACTTCGGAAGAAGGATAAAGGATAAAGGATCAAGCCTAATTGTTGTGTTTATGCAAAAATTGTGGTTAATCTGTACAGGAAGAATTCTATATTTTTCACTCCTCTAAACTGAGCTCTAAATGCTTTTATTTTTGCATTAAAGGATTCTGCTGATGCATTTGTACTTCGGTTGATAAAGTAGTTTAGAATAGAC
>NZ_JBSXOK010000023.1:0-5416 GCF_056859415.1 Zunongwangia sp. L-65 | reverse complement strand
TTATGATGATGACCAGAAATTTTCTATTCTGTATTGCGAAGGGGTCTTCCCGTATTGAAGCCTAAACTTCCTGGAAAAATGAGAGTGATCTTTAAAACCGCATTTTTGGCTAATGATAGAAATCGGTATTTCTGTAGTACGGATTAACAGGGCGCCTTTTTCCAGTCTTTTTTGCATATGAAACCTCGGGATCGTGATACCATACATCTTCTTAAATTCTTCTTTAAGCTTCGTTTTATTAGTACGGTGAATAAGTCCCAATGCTTTAAGGGAAGGCAGCTCCTTATGAAGATTTCGAAGGATATATAAACGAACTTGCTTAACCAGGGATTTTGTTGCGGTACTTTCCTTTTTTTCTGATTTCGATGACCTGGCAGTAGCCCTTTTTTTCCCACCCTCCCTTTCTTTATTTTTGAAACGAAAAACATTAATTACATAAGAAATATCCGAATCAACGCCTATCATTTTCTGCACAGTGCAAGAAGTTCTATAGAATTTATTATTTTTAATTATAAAATCTACAAAGAGTAATCGCTGATAGTTTTTATCCCCGTTTAAACGTAGTTCCTCTTTTAACATTTTAAACGAAATATTTGAAAGAATTTCTGATACCGGCCTGCCCCAGTATTCTTTATCCCATTGCAGTATTTGAGGGGTGTCGGAAGTATACGAGCTTATGTGATACTCTTTATCCAAAAAAATTACAAAATGTAACTCGGGATGTTCCATCGACTGCTGGGGGTTAAAACAGGAATCCTCAATCTCCTCAGACATCATGTTCAATAACAATGAAATAGTATCAAAAGGATCTCTACCACCAGATGATTCTTGTCGAAACATAAAATTACCACAGGCAATCTCGATAATTTGATTGCATAACGAATCGAATCTCATTTTATCCTCCTTACTCATTTGTTTTTTCATAATTATAGTTTTTAGTATGGGTTACTTTATATAGTCCTGTAGAAACGAAAGTGCCTTGTCCCTATCAGTAAATATCCGGGTAGGATATGGCGGTTCGCTTGCTTTTACATAGAGGCGGGCAACCTTCATGGCAAGCTCATCTTCTACCAACAGGGCGAGGGCTTTAGTCAAATTGCCACCTTCAATGGCCAAATAATCCCTGGCTTGCTTTTGTGCTGTGGTCACGCCTCGTAAATCGCAAAATATAGGATAGGAATTCTCGTTTTGAAGTTGTAAGCGTTCACTTACAATCGTCTTAGCCATAGGTCCATCAATCTCATATATCTCTTTATAGACAAAATAGAAAATTCCATGGGAAATCCACATTTTTGCGTATGTACCATCCACCATCATCCCGTAAAAATTTGAATATCACTAATATAAATAAAAAATCAATATGTCTCAATAGACCGGTATCCAGGCATTATAAAGTAAAAGAAAGCTACTCTCATAGATTTTAATGGTATTTGAACGAAAAGCCGAATAACTATTCCGAAAAGCCTTTTTATTATAACGGTCAGGATTATGATCAATATTTATCATAGCTTAAAAAAGAAAATTTTTACATGAAAAAGTTATGGCGAAGGTTAAACACAATAATTTCATAGATACCGTTGATGAAGTCATCACTAATGCTACCAATGCCAGGGTCATCCATTTACGGGCAACGGGCGATGCGTTAAATGGAAGGCATATAACTATTAATGGAAAACCTTCATATCATTTCGGAACAACAGGTTACCTGGGTCTTGAACAAGATAGACGGTTAAAAAATGCCGCGAAAGAGGCTATTGAAAAGTATGGCACCCAATTTCCCTTATCCAAAACATATATTTCACATCCGCTCTATGCACCGCTAGAAGAAAAGATTTCCGAAATGTATGGACATCCCATACTTATCACAAAAAATAGTACCCTGGGGCATTTAGCCGTAATTCCGACGGCTGTTCGGTACGGTGATGCTGTGATACTGGATCACCAGGTACACTGGAGTGTTCAAAGTGCGACCGAGGTATTAAAGTCAAAAGGAATAACGGTACGAATGATTAGACATAGTAATTTAGAGATGTTGGAACACACTATCAAAGCTTTACGAAATAAAGCCAGGAAAATTTGGTATATGGCAGATGGGGTGTATTCTATGTACGGGGATTTTTCCCCTTTACAGGATTTAATAGAGTTATCGAAAAAATATTCTCAGTTACATCTCTATATTGATGATGTCCACGGAATGAGCTGGATAGGACCACACGGTACGGGATATGTAATGTCGGTATTAAAAGAGCTTCCCCAAAATCTACTACTGTTTGGTACACTAAGTAAAACTTTTGGAGCCAGTGGAGCAGTACTAGTTTGCCCCGATAAGAAATTACATCAAAAGATTAAAAATTTTGGAGGGCCACTTACATTTTCTGCCCAGCTGGAACCAGCCTCTGTGGCTGCCGCAACTGCTTCGGCCAATATTCATCTATCTCCAGAAATCTATGCGTTACAATCAGAATTGGAACAAAAAATCAATTACTTCAATCATTTAGTGGGGTTAACAGATTTGCCGCTGGTACATACAAACAGCTCCCCGGTATTTTACATTGGCACCGGACGACCTGCCACCGGATATAATTTTGTTAAGAAAATGATCGATGCCGGATTTTTTGTAAACCTTGGATTGTTTCCGGCTGTTCCTGTTAAGAATACCGGGGTTAGGATAACGATTTCCAGGCATAACAAATTGAAGGATATCAAGGCATTGGTGGATGCGATGACCCATTATTTTCCCATGGCAATGGCAGAAACCCATACTGACCTAAGCAAGATTCACAAATCATTTGGAATGCAGCAACCTAAAGAACATCATACTGTAGCTACACCGTTTGAAGAATTACAACTGGAATATAGCGAAAGTATTCAACAGATAAATAAAACGGAATGGGATACCTGTTTTTCCGGAAAAGGTACGTTTGACTGGGACGGTCTTGCATTTTTGGAAAAGGTCTTTACCAACAATCGATTACAGGAGCATAACTGGGGATTTCACTATATCACGATAAAGGATCAAGACGCCAGGATAATTTTGGCAGCCCCGCTTACCAGTGCACTCTTAAAAAATGACATGCTTTCCGAGGTAAATACCTCAAAAGCCATCGAAGAATTGCGGATAGAAGATCCCTATTATATGACCGATGTGGCGCTATCCCTAGGTTCTGTTTTTTCAGAGGGAGCTCATTTATTCTTAAACGATGCTCATCCAAACCATCTTCAAGCCACACGCTTATTTCTCGAGAAACTTGAGGAAATAAAAACCAAAGTTGATGCTAAACTTATTATTTTAAGGGATTTTGAAAAAACCAATACGCTAAACACTTTCCTCCATGAGCAGGGTTTTATTGCCATAGCTATGCCCGATGCTTGTGAACTTGCCAATCTCCATTGGAAGAGTGAAGACGGATATTTGAATATGCTTAGTAAACGATCCAGAAAGCATTTTAGAAAAGAGATTAAAGCTTTTGAAAACTATTTTACCCTATCAATAATTAAAGATCCATCCCCTTCTGAAATTGATCAATTCTATGGATTGTTCCAACAGGTTTGGAGCAATAACTTAGGGATTAACACCTTTATGTTTCCAAAAAAGTTATTTGTGGAAATGGGGAAACATCAAAATTGGGAGTTTTTAGTCCTAACATTGAATGCAAACGTTGAGCCCTCGAAAAAAGCGATTGGTGTGATGTTTTGCACCCATTCGGGACGTACGTATATTCCTAGCTTAGTAGGCATGGATTATGATCAAAACAAGAAATTTAATACCTATCGACAACTATTATATCAAACCATTAAAAGAGCGAATGAGCTAAATTGTACCAAAATCGATTTAGGATTTAGCGCGAGTTTCGAAAAAAGAAAATTAGGGGCACAATTAACCCCAAAGTTAGCTTATATTCAGGCCGATGATAACTTTAGCCTTGAAGCCCTGGACTGGCTTAGAAAAGATTGAGACCTCCCCCTTTGAAGTATATTTTTTAATATTTACCCGTTAAAAAGCCCTATTGAAAATAGCACAACAAAGGCATTATTTGTTTTCAAAAAATACCGAAGTAATGTTCACATTTAGCGAACATTATAAGTAAAAACTAAATTTTTCAATAGCGATTAATTTTTTATGAAATCAGCTCTCTAAAATTCTAAATTAACAATGAAAAATATAGTTCAATCATATCCGCTAGAGTGGCTTGATTTATTAATCACAGTCACACTCAATCCTACCAAGACAAAAGTGAGGGCTATAACTAATGAGCAATTTAATAATATTATTAATCGTATTCCTGAAGAAAATCTACGTCTTCAAAAACTTATTAAAACCCACGTATTTTCCACTACGAAAGAGGAAGAAATTGCTTTATTGATCAAACAGTATCATTCATCACTTATTGCCCTACTTGATCAGACACTCGAAAATCAAAAAGAAGACACCTCTCGAAAGCTTATTTTAAAAAAAGTCTTTAAAGTACTACTCTCAAACATAGATGAGTTGCTATCTTTTATTGAAACCCGCTTTTCTACAAATCTTATCCTGGACGAAAGGGTTCCAGAGATGTATCTCTCCGTTACCAAAAAAGAACTAAAGAAAAAATTAGATAAGCTTAAATCAAATGCCAGTCTGAAGCTTAAAACACATCCCGCATTTGAAATCATTCTTAAAAGATTATATCATTTTATAAATAGCACATACCTTCATTATGAAGTGACGTTTCGTGATATTTTTTATAAAAAAACACTTGTTCAAGGACTTGGAGGACTTGAATATAATAAAGAAGAAGTAGAAGCGTACTCCGCTTTGGATGAATTCCTAATCTATTTAAACTTTAACAGCAAGGCCTATATGAACCTGTTTACGGATCATATCGCCAAACAAATAAACAGACATGATAGTACCATTGAAAAGATGGATACACTACTCTATTATTACAAAGCCTTCAATCAATTACATCGTAAGCCGGAGATGATCCTTAATCCAAAATTCCATGATCTGGAAACCGTTTTGGGGAATTGGTTTACGCAGGAAATTCTTTACCTGGAAAAGAAATTACATCTATCAGTTGTTCCGCTACAAAGCAAAAAGAAAAACCCGATAGACAAGCAAGCAACCGCAAAGGAAAAGCAGAAAGTTCTTTGTATGCTTTCTACCGATCAAATGGGACTTATCCTTCGCGCTTCCGATGAATTACGAATATTGGTTGCAAAATCCATGAGTCAGGTATTTAAAACTATAGTACCCAATTTATCAACTCCTTATAAAGAAGACCTGTCCTACGATGGCATGCGCAGCAAATCCTATGTAGCAGAAGAACGTGACAAACAAATAGCCGTTGAAACATTAGAGCGGATTATTAAAAAAATCAAAGAATATTAAAACCACTATACCATGAAAAAGCTATTTCTTATATTCATGATCATC
>NZ_JBSXOK010000022.1:0-45879 GCF_056859415.1 Zunongwangia sp. L-65 | reverse complement strand
TAAACGGCGGTACGACTCACTCCGTACACATTGGTGACATCCAAAACTCGGAGGTCACCCTGTTCGATTTTTTTCACTAAATCAAGTTTTAGCTCAACACTAAAAACCCGGCGTTGTTTACCTTTTTCCATTGTTTAAAAGTTTAAGAAAAAGGGCAACTTATTTCAGTCTTAGTCACATGACGAACTCGACACGTGTATGGGCATCTGTAGTAATACTAATTTCTCCTTCGCAGTTTTTACATGTTCCGTAGACCTTCATCTTTGATGTTTTAAATTACTGATGACTTAGAAAAATCAACGGTAAAATATAAAACCAAAAACTACTTAAAAACAAAAAAGCTCACCATTTCTGGTGAGCTTTCTAATAAACCTTAAAAAACTATATATTATATAACTTCTACGTTTACTGCGTTTAATCCTCTCTTACCTTCCTGAAGATCAAATTTAACTTCGTCGCCTTCGCGAATCTCGTCAATTAAACCTGTTACGTGTACAAAGTGGTCTTTGTCTACTCCTTCTTCAGTGATAAATCCAAATCCTTTACTATCGTTAAAGAATTTTACTGTTCCTTTACTCATGTTAATGTATTAATTAATAAGTGACAAAGATGGAACTAATATTTGGATAAATCACTATATGTTTGATTTATTTTCAGATTTAACACTTTGATTTTCAGTAAAATAATTTTAATTTTATTTCAAACCCCATAATTGCTGGGTTTACGCAGCTATTTTTCCTTCTAAAATCATTCTGTAGGAAGAGACGATAAACTATTATTTTGAATGTTGAATGATTGTTCATGTACAATAACTTTAAACCTTGAACCTTGAACTTTCTAACTTAAATTATTGATTGAGATTTCTCCATTTCGCTGCGCTCCAGTCGAAATGACAGCGGAGTTTTTGTGTTTAGAATATAGAAAAGAGAGAATAAACTATTATGTTAAATGTTGAATGTTGAATGACTGTTCATGTACAACAACTTTAAACCTTGAACCTTGAACTTTTGAACTTTCTAACTTAAATTGTTGATTGAGATTTCTCGGCTTCATTTCATTGCGCTCGAAATGACAGCGGAGGTATTTGTATTTAGAATATAGAAAAGAGAGAATAAACTATTATTTTAAATTTTGAATGACTGTTCATCTACAACAACTTTTGAACCTTGAACTTTCCAACTTTCCAACTTTCCAACTTTTAAACTTTTAAACTTTGACAGTTACAGCTAAATCGATTTATTTACTGAGAATAATTTTATAACTTTATAGACTCAAGTCATTTATATTAAAAAATATGTTCGGAAAACGACCCATTGTGACCTCCTATTTCACCAAACTACGTCACCTGCTTTTTACAGCAGGTACCCTAGCCCTAATAAGTTTGTGCTGGGGTTGCAAAACGAAGATTGATTCTAAAAACAAGCAGAAAAAACCGAATATCATTCTGGTGTTTATTGACGATATGGGGTGGCAGGATTTATCCAGCTTTGGAAATCAAGAAGCTAAAACACCCAATGTAGATCAGCTGGCAGCTGAAGGTATTAGTTTTGATCAGTTTTACGTAAACGCGCCGATCTGTTCGCCATCTCGTGTAGCCATATCTACCGGAACTTATCCGCAACGGTGGAATATCACCTCCTACCTTTCTGACAGGCAGCATAATAATCGTAGAGGATTGGCCAACTGGTTAGCTCCCGAAGCACCAATGCTGGCTAAAGATCTAAAGGCGAATGGGTATGCCACCGGTCATTTTGGAAAATGGCATATGGGCGGCCAAAGGAATGTGGTAGAAGCTCCCAAAATCACGACCTATGGTTTTGATGAATCACTTACCAATTTTGAAGGGATTGGTCCTAAATTACTACCACTTACCAAAGATGCCGAAGGCAACGTAGGCCGGATTTGGGAAGATGCCGAACGTTTAGGTGGCGAAGTGACCTGGATGCAGCGATCTGAAATCACTACCGGCTTTATCGACGCCGCCATTGATTTTATGGATAATGCGAGTGCTAAAGATACCCCATTTTATGTAAATATCTGGCCGGATGACGTTCATAGTCCGTTTTGGCCGCCATTTGAAGATTATAATCTTACCAAAGAAGACGGAAAACGTGCGTTATATTTAGCGGTGCTAAAAGAAATGGATAAACAGTTTGGAAAACTTTTTAACTATGTAAAGAACAATAAAGCTTTAAGCGAAAATACACTGATTGTTTTTTGCTCTGATAATGGTCCCGAACCCGGTGCCGGAAAATCTGGAGAACTACGCGGATTTAAAGGTCATTTGTATGAAGGCGGCATCCGATCGTCTTTAATTGTGTGGGGACCGAATTTTGTTGCGGAAAATGCCCGGGGTACCCGAAATTCTCAAAATTACTTTTCGGCCATCGATCTAAAACCTTCCTTATTACAATTTACCGGTATTGGTACCGAAAAAGAGGAACTAACCGACGGGGAAAATATGCTTAAAACTATGCTGGGAAAAAACAGTCATTCCCGTAAAGCACCTATTTTTTGGAGCAGACCACCAGATCGTAAAACATATGAGGATTTTGAGCAAGCTCTCCCCGATTTAGCGATGAGAGCGGGTGATTTTAAACTGGTTTGTGACTATGATGGCGGCAGGCCGGCATTGTATAATCTTGTAAAAGATCCGGCGGAAACCAACAATATTGCTACAGAATATCCCGGAAAAGTAAAAAAAATGATGACTCAAGTTACCCATTGGTATCAAAAAATGCCGGAATTGGAAAAAGAGGAGTAACGAACAGGTGCCAGGAAAACAAAATCTTTTTAAAATAGCCATTTTATAAGCCTTAACTGCCAGCCGATGAAACCGGCTGGCAGTTAAGGTTGATGATATTCATGATCTGAAAAGAGGGTTCCTAGGGTTTAAAAAAATTAGAATGCTGCACGGAGGAACGCTGCATTGCTTTTTTAGGCGTTTCCGGAGTTTGTAAAAAATCACGATACCATAGCCCCGAATTTTTAATAATACGTTGTTGGGTTTTATAATCGATGTATACGAGTCCGAATCTGGGATGGTAGCCCTCGGCCCACTCAAAATTATCGGTAAAGCTCCATACAAAATAGCCGTTTACATTAATGCCTTGATTCCTGGCTTTTAAGACCGCTCCCATATATTGCTTTAGATACTGTTGTCGCTTTTCATCTTTCACCTGGCCGTTGATTAGATGATCCGGAAAGGCAGCGCCATTTTCGGTCACCAGTATATTTTTAACTCCGGAATACGCGTCATATTTCTTTAGCAGTTGGAAAAGTCCTTCGGGATATATTTCCCAGCCCATTTCAGTCGTTGGCAGGTTTCGCTTTTCTGCCTTGATATTGGTGGCCTGTAGATACGGAATCCACCAGGCATTTTTTACAAGTTCACGGGTATAATTCTGGATACCCATAAAGTCGAATTCAAAGGCTAACAATTGATCATCTTCAGGCTTATAAAATTTATCCACCCGCTTTAAAAATGGCAATTCCTCGAAAGGATATCCGTAGCCCAGGCTGAGTTCCAAAAACAATCGGTTGACCAGGCAATCTACCCGCTTAGCGGCTTTATGATCTTTTTCACGATCCCGGTAGGCTTCAATATACGAACAGGAAAATGTGGTACCAATATTCAGGTTTGGATTATGATCCCGCAAGATACTCCCCCCAATTGCCTGGCACAGGGAAGCATGATGCATGGCAGGTATAAAATTTTTAACTCCTCTCCTACCCGGCGCATGAATTCCCAAAAAATGCCCTGCTCCTAAAAATACCAAAGGTTCATTTAAAACCATCCAGTTGTTTACGCGATCGCCAAATCGTGTTACACAAATTTTCACGTATTCACTAAACCAGTTAATGATGTCTCGATTGGTCCAGCCCCCTTTACGTTCCAGGGCCTGCGGTAAATCCCAGTGATAGAGTGTCACCCAGGGTGTAATCCCTATTTTTAAACATTCATCAATAAGCCGATCATAAAAATCAAGACCGGCTGAATTAACCGCTCCGGTACCATCAGGTAAAATCCGGGACCAGGAAATCGAAAACCGGAAATTTGAAATATTCATCGATTTCATTAACTGTAAGTCTTCACGGAATCGATGATAGAAATCACAGGCAACATCAGCATTTTGTCCCTCGTATATTTTTCCTTTCTTATGGGAAAATTCGTCCCATATTGATGCCTTTTTACCATCGCTATAGGGACTTCCTTCAATTTGAAAAGCTGCGGTAGAAGTTCCCCAAATAAAATCATTCCCGAAATCACTACGCTTTAATGCTGAAAAATGTGCTTGTTTCAAAAGATAAATCTATATTGATTATTTGATTCTATTTTTTTAAAGCCCTAAGAAATCATCTGTAGCGCTTTGATTTTTCGTTTTACCATTTCTTCACCGCTTTTGCTTATACGCAGCTGATACATCACTGATGCATCGTACAAAAATCACCATTGGTTTGTTTATCAAACAAAGGCTTTATTTATACAATTTGCTTAGGAGGTAAAGGAGACTTCAGGTCTTTTTGAGCGGTGGCGATTAACCGATCAATAATTTTTTCGGTTTCATCAGGAAAATCCACCTCGATAATCTCATCTTTTAAAAGCCATGGTTCAATGGCATGACAGGACTTCTTTTTTAGATTTTTAAGTACGGTAACCCCCATTGTTCTCAGCATCGCGGCGTTGCATTGCTGTTCAAACTGACCTTTCATGGGTACCACCAACAATTTTTTCTTTAGAAACAAGGCCTCGGCCGGGGTTTCAAAGCCCGCTCCGCAAATTACGCCACTACATGTGCTTAGGCTCTTTACAAAATCCTGGTTGTTTACCGGGCGAATGATGATATTATCGATTGTGGAAGCCTTTTTAAAATGTTTTGAAAATATCTCGAACCTGAATGCTGGAAAACTACTAAACAGTTTAAGCAATTTTTTATCTGAATACGAAGGAAGGTATACGGTGTAATGGGCTAATTTTTCCGGCTGAATCTGCCTGATCTCAGACCGTATCACCGGTGTAAAAATATGATCATCAAAAGCTCTAAAATGAAACCCAAAACTAAAGCTGCAGGGAGCATACTGCTTTAAAATTTTTAATCCTAACCAGTCTTCCTTTAAAGGTTTTGGCGCTAAAGGATGTAATACGGCCGATTGATGACTTAATCCAAAACAGTTTTTATGAGCCATCGCACATGCCCAGGCCGTTACCGGCTCAAAATCGTTTATAACGAGATCATATTCCTGTACCGGCACACTTTTTATTTCTTTGTACAGGCGTTTCAGTCGGTTTTTGCGATAAGTGTTCCAAATATCCACACCACCTTTTTTTCCGAAGATAAAACTAAGGCCTTTCAGCTGATATTTAACATCGTAAGGTAATTTTAAATCGCCCTGGATACCGCTGACCAAAAGATCAACCGCTCCTTTTTTTTGTAAAATAGGGATAATTTCCAACGCCCGACTAAGATGCCCATTTCCGGTGCCCTGGATCGCATAAAGTATTTTCATTAATGCGATATTCTAAAAAAATGGATATGATTTTTTTTCTTCAGAATAAATGGTGAGATCATCGCACTTAATCTACGTTGCACAAAAATCGCCACCAGTATTTCCTGAAAATTATCCTTTAAGAAATAATTTTTAGTGGGCTTAAGCTTGGCGTTCCCTTTCAGCATCATACGCTTATCCATAACAATAATTTATTACTCATAAATTTATAAGCTTATGAATTAAAAGGTGTTACGTGTGTTTTAAATAAGTGTATGTTTAAGGTTAAAACTATCCGGAGCCCGCTGTGTAAAGTGACAAGCTTGTTTGCTAACTGAGTTTTAAAGAGGTCATCGTTAGCGAACCGCCTACCGCTTTGTCATTAAAAAATTCCAGCTTATCATTATCCTCCTGTAGGGCCAGAATGTATAGTAATGGCAAATAATGATCTGATGTGGGGACCGCAAGCTTTACCGCTGTTCCTAAATTCACGTAGTCCTGAAGTGCGCTATGGTCTTTGGAAAGTATTAAATTTTTAATTTTAGTATCGGCATCCCTCGCCCAATCGAAGGCATGATCTATCTTATTCATATGAGGCCAGTCGATAAGATGTAAGTTATGCACTATATTGCCGCTGCCTATAATTAAAATTCCTTTTCTCCTAAGTATCGCTAGTTCTTTAGCCAGCCTGTAATGTTGCTGCGGACTTTTATAAGCATCTAAACTTAGCTGAACAATTGGGATGTCTGCTTTGGGATATAAGTGTTTCAGCACACTCCAGGCACCGTGATCTAATCCCCACTGATGATCTAAATGAATATTTTCGCCGGTGAGTAAACTAGCTGTTACTTCCGCCAGTTTGGAATTTCCCCTGGCCGGATACTCAACATCAAATAATGCCTGTGGAAAACCTCCAAAATCATGAATGGTTCTTGGATTACTCATGGCCGTAACCGCTGTTCCTCCCGTAATCCAATGCGCCGAAATACATAAAATAGTCTTTGGTTTTGGTAAGCTTGCAGCAACTTTTCGCCAATTAGCCACAAAGTCATTTTCTTCAATAGCATTCATCGGACTACCATGCCCGAAAAATAATACGGGCATTTTTGGGGTGGTTTTAAAATCTGTTGAAATTTTATATACGTCTGCTAAATTCATTATTCATCGAATTAGGTTATTCTTTTATTTATCCCAGGCAACACAAGCTATAAAAAAAGCCTTTCGGATAGCATACCGAAAGGCTGATGGTCATTTTTCTTTTTCTTTTTCTTCTTTTAGCGCATTAAGCCAGCGATGTTGCTAATTGCTTTTCAGCTTTATTCAGCGCTTCATCTCTTAATTCCGGAATGGCAATACCTTCTACTCTTATCAATTCTACGTCTGTCATGCCAAGGAAGCCCAATACTTTGATCAGATAATCGGATACGAAATCGTAAGCAGGATTTTCAGAATACACTCCTCCTGAACTCATCGCGATATATACTTTTTTACCACTAACTAATCCTTGTGGACCTTCTTCAGTGTATTTAAAAGTAACTCCCGATTTAGCCAGGTGATCGATCCATGCTTTTAGTTGTGATGGAATTCCGAAATTGTATAAAGGTGCACCAATAACCAAAATATCGGCATCAAGTAATTCCTGGATAACTTCGTCCTGAAAAGCTATAGTTTCTCTTTGTGCTTCGGTTCTGTTTTCTTCGGGAGTAATGATGGCCTGCCATTTATCTGCAGTGATATGTGGAAAATCTTCTGCAACGAGGTTTCTTTCTACAACTTCACTATCAGGATTTTCTTTTTTTAGCTGCTCTAAAATTTTATTTCCTAAAGCCATACTATAAGAGTTCTGTCCGTTTAAGCTAGAAATCACATGAAGTATCTTTTTCATAATAGGTATTTTAAGTAAACTTTCTCAGGATAAATCCGTGAGACATTTATAAGAAATTGTTTATTTATTTCGAGTGTTCTATATTCTGTCCTAATGTTAAAGCTTATCAAGATCGGAAAACATGATCCTGATTCTCCATCAACATTTGTATATACAAATATATAAACAATACTCCTGCGATAAACGGTACTTCCATAGATGTTACTACTAACATTTAGTTTAGTAGTTTAAACATCCTGCTCTATAAAACGTTCACGAAATTCTTGCGGATTGGTATGGAAAACCCTGCATAGGGCAGTTTCAAAATCGGCAAAGTTGCTAAAACCACAAGCTTCGGCAAGGCATGCCAAATCGCACTCTTCATACTCGGGGATATTGATCATTTCCCTTACCTCCAACACCCTTAAATCGTCCAGATATTGATTAAAAGTGCACTGCTTCGATTTTTTAAGAATATAATCCAGCTCTTTTGAGGTGAGCATAAGATGCTTGCTGATTTCATCTATTTTTAAATTCTGAATTAAATAAAATTTTTCCCTTTGCATGATTTTATCGAGAAGCCTTACATATTCCAGGGCGGCACTATGATCGATATTAAGATGGTGTGAAGATTGCTCCTCCTCATTTTCTTCCAGTACTCCGCTATTGCAGATCATAATTAGAAAAAGAGGAAATAAGATGAATAAAACAAGGGTTGAGCCAGAAATAGCAAATATCCCCAAACTAACCAGCAACAAAAAGCCAACAATGTAAGATACGAACAAACTCATCGATGTGATTGTTTTATCTAAGAGCCTTCGTTAATAGTAGGGTGTAAAAACGCTACGGCTAAAAATTAATACTGTATTTTTAAACTAAATATTTGTAAATAGATAATGCAATTGTAATGCCATTTCTTCGTTTTGTTTAGTCTTTCATGAAATTTTATGAACATAAAAGGTATTTCAACTTTTATAACGGTAGTTTGTCGATAAGATTGTAGTAAAAAATACTATAAGTCCTTATTTAACGAATTAGGCTAAAATGGCCTTTTTCTTCCAGTTCTAAATCAATAATAGCATGAAACCAATAATCGTCTTCAGGAAGTGGTTTTCCATTAAAACTACCATCCCACTCCTCTTCTTTATTTAGGATCGCAATTAAATTCCCATACCTATCAAAAATGGAGACTTCTACCTCCTTATCCCCAATTCCAACAGGCTTCCAGGTATCATTAGCCCCGTCGTTGTTTGGGGTAAAATAATTAGGGAATCCAATCAGATGAATTTGTTCGCTGATATAAGAACATCCATTGACTTCTGTGATATCAATTTTATGAATCCCTGGTGCTACGCGATAAAAATTTCCTGTAGTATTGTTAATATGATTATCCAATGTAAATATGTAATCTGATTCATATTCAGTTTCAATATTAATGTCGTAAGAGCCATTATTATTAGCCTTCTTAGCTAATTGATAATTTACAGTTTCATTTTTGGTCAAAAGTGTAATCTCAATGGCGGCCGATAGCACTTCACAATTAGCATTTGAAACATTGTATATATATTTTCCTGGCTTATTTAATTGAGGATCGAACCTACCACCTGGTAAAGCAGGTTCCCAATAGCCATTTGAATCTGGAGTTCCTCCTAAATAATCAATTAAATCAAATGGTTTCTCATATTTACATACAGCAATACTTGAGCCTAATCCAGGGTCAGGCTGGTCTGTAAAAGTTACTTCAATTATAGCAGTTTTTGATACACAATAATTATTCACTGTATAACTATAAAGTCCTTCGGGATCTAAAGAAGGATCAAAAATCGAAGAATTAGAACTTAATTTGGGACTCCAGATCCCGCCTGCCTGAGCATTCGCACCCAAATAAGTAAATAGATCTACTATGCTTCCATTTTGGCATAGTTGAAGACTTACATCATCCCCAGGATGAAGTAAAAATGCTTCCTGAAAATCAGCAATACCATTATTATCTGCATCTAACGGTTCTTCATACCCTGATGACTCGTTAATAATTAACCCGTTTTCATCTACGGTATCCGGTAAACTCCCTAAGGTTCCATTATGATCTGGATCGTTAAATCCCGCTTCAATAACATCAAAACAACCATCATTGTCACTATCTAAATCTCTTTTATCCGGATAACCGTCATGATCTGTATCCCGACCTGGAATACCTTTATCTTCAATGATATCTGGAATTCCGTCGTTATCATCATCCAAATCAATATCGTCGGGAATTCCATCATTATCAAAATCTGGCAGACATTGTTCCTCTATTTCCTGCCTGCTACTGCATTTAGAAGGATTGTTTACAATTCTTACCTCGTCGTAAACTCCGCCATTAGCTAAAAGATTACAAATTGCGGAGCAATCGATTAAACTTTCATTGTTGGAAACAGTAAGACCGATAATCCCTAAATTACCACTAACTGAAGTTAGCCTTTCCAGTCCCGTTAAGGCTGGTAACGCGTTATTATTCTGAATACTTAAGGTTTTGTCAATTTTGTGAAGGTTGCGAAATCCGCTAATGCTTGGTAATTCAGGGTTATCTTTTATAATCATATGACCATAGACTCTTTCTAAATTATTAAATCCTGTAAATACTGTTAGTTCCATGGATTCACTAATTTCAAAATTTCCCCCTCCCAAGCTACCTATGGATTCTAGCTTATTAAATCCTTCTATTTCATTGATACCCGTTCTTCTAATGTACAAGTTATTTCCAACATATTTTAGTTCAGAAAATAATCCTACCCCATGTGCATAATCTTCCATTATAAGAGAACCCTTAATATATACTACTTTATTAAAGGCAGGAAATATACTTAAGACCAAACCTGCCTTATCCATTTGTAGATTCTTTTCGATAAATTTTAGGTTTTGAAATGCATCCAGCGACATTCCAAGCCTTTTCAGGTCTATAGTATTTACCTTCTCTAATTTATCAAAGCCCTTTAAATACCCTTTTATATCTTCTATATAAATATCATTTACCTCTACTAGTTCGTTGAAGGAATTAAGGTCTTTTAGACTGCTATTTTCCAGTATACGAAGATTACCATCAATTTTTGAAATCGCAAGATTTATGATAAAATCAACAATATTGGTATTTCTAATCGTCAAATTCCCTTTAATTTCTTCTATATTTTGAAGAGGTGCCAAACTGGTCACAGTTCCGGTAATTGTAAAATTTCCGTCTATAGTTTTACAGTTTGAATAATTTCTGGCAAATTTATCAAATTCCGCTTGAGAACTGATAGTAATATTTCCTGATGGACACTGGGCATAAATGGATATACTGAGAAAAAAAATAAGAAGTAATGTATATAATTTCAAAACGGTTAACCTTGTTAATTGATCGGCAATAATAAGCTATTGTATACAAATTTATGTTTTTATTAACTTTTTAATTTTAAAATTAATCTTCCTATCTCCTTAGATTCAGTACAATTTACTAATCTTAAATACTTTATAATTATTTAGTGAAGTGTTATAAAAAAAAGTCCAGACTGTTTTCACAGTCCGGACTTTTTAAAAGCTCGTATGTATTAATACCGTTCTACTATATTTTAGCGGCGGCTTCTTTATCCACATACCACATAAGTTCTCCCGCAGGTGCGATGATCTGAGAAGGATATTTCTCTATGTTCTTCTCTCCTTTAATCACCTCGTAAAGTGCATTTGCTTTCTTTGCACCAAAGGCAATAAATGCTACACTTTTAGCCGAATTGATTAATGGTGCGGTTAATGTAATTCTGTACATATCCTGAGGTTCCAGAAAATAAGCCGCGACTTTCTTTTCTTTTTCGTGAATTACTTTTTCTCCCGGGAATAAGGAAGCCGTATGCCCATCGTCTCCCATGCCCAAAAAGATGAGATCGAAGGTTTTACCATCTTCTAAGACCTGATCCAAAATCGCCGAATACTCTTTTGCATACTCTTCGGCCGAAATTCCGTCCTTATACATCGGGAAGATTTGTTCTTTTGGAATACTCACTTTATCCAGAAAATCCTTAAAAGCATTTCCCGCATTACTACGCTCGTCTTCTAAAGGAACCCATCGTTCGTCTCCCCAAAAAACAAAAATTTTACCCCAGTCTACCTGATCTATAAATTCTGTAGTTAGCAAATCGTACATGCCTCCGGGTGAAGATCCACCGGTTAAGGCAACAGTAAACTTGCCATGTTTTTCTATGGCAAGACCTGCACATTCTACAAAATGACGGGCAGCAGCACGACTGGCTTCTTCTTTAGTTTGATATATGTTTAGCATTCTTCTTGTTTCTTTTCTTTTTTTCCGGGTACGTTAATGGACCATACATGTCCCTGTTGCGCAATAAGGGCTTCTGCGTTTTCTGGTCCGTAACTTCCTGCCTGATAATTAGGAAAATTAATCGACTCCCTGCTATCCCAGGCTTCCTGAACGGTTTTTATCACATCCCAGGCTTCTTCTACCTGATCTGATCGCATAAATAAGGTGGTATCACCCAACATCGCATCCAGCAATAAGGTTTCGTAAGCTTCTGGTGTATGAGTAGAACAGCTATCATAATCAAAAACCATCTCAGAAGGATTAAGGTTCATTTCCAAACCGGGCTTTTTGGTCATAAAACGTAACCTGATATCCATTTGCGGTTGTAAGTTAATCGTTAGCTTATTGGGCATAATGTTATTGGACTGCTCACCGGGAAAGGCCGCGTGCGGTACGGGTCTAAACTGAATAGTAATCGAAGAACTTTTCTCCTGCATACGTTTACCGGTTCTTAAATAAAAAGGTACGTTTTGCCAACGCCAGTTATCGATAAAGAATTTAATTGCCGCATAAGTTTCGGTATTCGAAGTTTCGCTTACGCCCTCTTCTTCGCGGTAACCTGGTACCTTTTCTCCTTCTACCCAACCTGCGCTATACTGGCCACGAACGGCATTTTTGCTTACCTCGTCGGGTTTTATTCTGCGGATGGCACGTAAAACTTCTACCTTACGATTCCGAATCTCTTCAGCATCGGCAGAAATCGGTGCTTCCATCGCTACCATACAAAGAATCTGTAACAGGTGATTCTGGATCATATCACGAAGTGCTCCCGAACCTTCATAATAACCACCACGTGACCCCACACCTACCTTCTCTGCAACGGTAATTTGTACATAGTCGATATAGTTTCGGTTCCAAAGCGGCTCGAATAAAGCATTCCCAAAACGGAATGCCAAAATATTCTGTACCGTTTCTTTACCCAGATAATGATCAATTCTAAAAATTTGCTTTTCGTCAAAAGTCCGACGAAGCAATTGATTTAGTTCGATAGAAGACTCCAGATCATAACCAAATGGTTTTTCGATCACCAAACGGTCTTTTTCCAGCTCTTCTACCAGTTTCTGGTTTTTAAGGTTTGCGGTAATATCATCAATAAATTTGGGAGATACCGATAGGTAAAATAATCTATTGGCTCGTTCTCCCCATTCCTTATCAAGATTATCTAATTTGGAATGTAAATCCTGGTAAGATTTTTCGTTGGTGATATCTGATTTAAAATAATAAATCGACTCTTCGAACTTCTTCCAGATTTTTGAATCGGGATCGCGACGAGAAAATTCTTTTAATTTTTTATAAAGATCTTTTCGGTACGAGGTATCATCAAAATCTGATCTTCCCAATCCAAAAATGGCAAAATTATCTGCCATTCGATCATCGAGATAAAGATTATAAAATGCAGGGATTAATTTGCGACTGGCAAGATCTCCTGTTCCTCCAAATATAACAATGATCGTTGGGGCCGCTTTCTTTTCTGTCTTCATTTTAGTTTTAAATTAATTGAGGCTTAATTCCACTCAGTATGAAAAATACCCTCCTGGTCATTACGCTCATACTTGTGCGCACCAAAGAAATCCCGCTGTGCCTGGATAAGGTTGGTGGGTAAAATTTCACTTCTGTACGAGTCAAAATAAGACACGGTAGAACTAAATACCGATGAGGGAATTCCTTTGTCGATAAAAGCCTTTACCACATTACGTGCTGCAGCTTGTTTTTCTACTAAAGTCTTTCCTATAGTTTCATCTAACAAAAGATTAGGAAGCTCTGGGGATTTGCTGTAGGCCTGTCTAAAATCTTCTAAACAGGCGGCTCTGATAATACATCCGCCTCTCCAGATCTTAGCCACTTCTTCCAGATTTAAACCATAATCATACTCCTTAGAAGCAATGGTTAACTGGGCTAATCCCTGGGCATAAATAGTAATCATTCCAAAGTAGAACGCATCGGTTAATGCCGCAAAAAGTTCTTCTTCTGAAGTTTCTGAAACATCATCCCATTTTAACTGCTTTGAAGCTTCTACACGTTCTTCTTTATACTTAGAAATATCACGCATCTCTACCGCCGCATTAATAGAAGGGATAGGCGCCTGGATATCCATCGCGTTTTGAGAGGTCCATTTACCGGTTCCTTTGGCTTTTGCAGCATCAGAGATATAATTCAGTAAAATTCCTTTTCCGGTAACCTCGTCTTCTTTTTTAAGAATCCCGGCGGTAATTTCTACCAGAAAAGAAGCTAATTCTGAATTATTCCATTTCTCGAATAATTGCTGAATTTTAGCATCTTCTACTCCGTATCCTCTTTTCAAAAGATCATAAACCTCTGCAATAAGTTGCATAATGGCATATTCAATCCCATTATGAACCATTTTTACATAGTTTCCAGCAGATCCTTTTCCAAGATAAGTAACACAGGGCTCCCCGTTTACTTTGGCTGCTACGGCTTCAAAAATAGGGCGAAGTCTTTCGTAAGCTTCGGCATTCCCTCCTGGCATCATACTTGGTCCAAAACGGGCTCCTTTTTCGCCACCAGAAATTCCCATGCCAAAGAAGTGAATTCCTTTTGCAGCAAGCTCATCCACCCGGCGGTTGGTATCGGGAAAATAAGAATTCCCTCCATCTACCAAAACATCACCTTCTTCTAAGTAAGGTAATAACGAAGCAATCGCAGCATCTACAGGTTTTCCCGCAGGAACCAGAAGCATGATCGCTCTGGGCTTACGAATTAACCCGCAAAACTCTTCTGCCGAGGTGGTTCCTTTTATCGTGTGCTCTTCTGAAGCTTCTTTTTCCAGCGATGCCGCTTTTTCCGGATCCAGGTCCAGCCCGGCTACAGAAAATTTATGGTCGGCCATATTCAGTAAAAGGTTTCTACCCATTACTCCAAGACCAACAATTCCAAAATCGAATTCTTTCATGATTCAGTTTTAGGTTCTTAACTATTCTATTTATTTAAAATTCTTTTTCTCTATATCCAAGACTTTATCCAGACGTCTCACAAAACGCTCTTCCTGCTGAAATTCAGCTTTTAAAAAAGCCAGAATGAGCTCCAGAATAAGTGAAGTGCCCAGCACTCTTCCGCCCACACAAATCATATTCATATCATCATGTTCCACTCCCTGGTGTGCAGAATAAGTTTCTGAAATTAATGCTGCACGAACACCGGGAAACTTATTAGCCGCGATAGACACGCCTACCCCACTGCCACAAACAGCGATAGCCCGATCTATTTTATGATCGCTTAAAGCCTTTGCTAAAGGAGTAACCACATCTGGATAGTCGTCGTCACTTTCATATTCGAATGCACCAAAATCCTGTATATCGAAATTTTTCTCTTTTAAAAGTTCCAGTAACTTTACTTTTTGTTCTAAGCCGGCATGATCTGCAGCAATTCCGATTTTCATGAAGTGAATCTTTTGGTTTTAATCATTTCGAATGCTAAAATTAACTAATTAAATCTGTTTCACGGTAAGACTAAACCTTATAAAAATACTAAAACCTTTGAAATGGTGAAGTTATACCAGTATTTTAGAAAAATGTCCTACTCAATAAACCAGGTTTTGATGATTTTGGCTTCAATTTATTAATTGCAACACTCCGATTAAAGAAACAATACTGATAAAAATCCATATAAAAATAGCTAAAATCACCGGTTTAATTCCCACCTTCATAAAGCTTCTATAGTTTAACGTACTCCCAATTAAAAATAATACGAGTGTTAGGTCCATTTTGGAAATCCACACAATGTTTGGAGCTACAACTTCTATATTAGGAATATAGGTATTGGCCAGGACTGCCAAAATAAAAAGACCGATAAAGTAAGGAACTTTAATCTTTTTAAGTTTGGTATGACTACTTAAGGCAAATAGTACAGACACCGGCAGAATCCATAACGCCCGGGCTAATTTAACCGTGGTAGCAATCTCTAAAGCTTCGTTGCCATACACCTGCGCTGCACCTACAACAGAGCTGGTATCATGGATGGCAATAGCACTCCAGATCCCAAATTGCTGTTGACTCATATTAAAATAGTGGCCTAAAACCGGGAATAAGAATAAAGCAATACTATTTAATAGAAAAACACTGCCAATAGCAATAGAGATTTGCTTAGCATCTGCTTTTATAATGGGAGAAATCGCAGCAATGGCACTCCCTCCACAAATTGCGGTACCCGAACTTATTAATTTGGTAATTTTTTGATCGATCTTAAAAAGCTTACCTATTGCAATCCCTAATCCAATGGTTAAAGTAATTGATAGCAGCGTAAAAACAAATCCGTCTTTTCCGGCGGCTAGCGCTTTATCGATATTCATACCAAAGCCCAGGCCAATCACCGAAATTTTCAGTAACCAGTTAATGCCTAACTGTGTTTTATGCTGAAAGGGATGCTGAAAAAATTGTGCAAATACAATCCCGGCAGCTAATGCGATAGGCGGATTTACCACCGGAAGCATGCAAGCCAGGCAAAGTATAACAAATAAAGCGGAAGTAGCTATAGATTTCATAAACCGAATATATACCCCAAAAGTACCCCCGGTTTTGCCTGAAATCAAATGATAAATAGTTATACTATATAACTAAAAGTTATAATGATGTTGTAGGAATTTTAAAAATACCGAATTTAATTTGGAATGATGTCCCTGCTGTTGGATAAAAAAGAAATCACGCTTAATTTGTAAATTTTCGATATCAAGAATATAAAAATCACCATATTTTAATTCTTTTAGCACGGTATTAATACTTAAAAAACTAGCGCTGTGCCCATTAGATAGATATGACTTTATACTTTCTGAACTTCCCAGCTCTAATTCGATATTTAGTGCTTCTGCTTTTACGCTTAGATGCTCAAAAGCTTTTAGGATCACTTCACGGGTTCCCGATCCCTTTTCTCTTAAAACAAGCGGGATATCCTTTAATGCCGACATCGAAATCTGGTTGCTCTTGGCCAGTGGATGTGATTTGTGGACCACCAGTACAATTTCGTCTTCTAAAAAAGCTTCGTAGGCAAGCTCCCGATTTTTTGACTGCCCTTCGATAAAGCCTAATTCTACCGAATTATTCATCACTGATTTTTCTACTTTCTCGGTATTCATATTCAGTAAATGGATCTTAATTTTGGGGAATTTCTGGTGAAACTTTGCCAGTACTTCAGGTAAAATATACTGGGCGATAGTGGTACTGGCGGCAATTCTAAGGCTTCCTTCGCTTTTATCGATCAGCGAATTCATGTCGAACGCTGCTTTCTCATATTGCTGAAAAATAAGCTTACTATGCGAAAGCAATAATTTACCGGCTTCGGTAAGTGCGATGCTGTTTCCCTTTCGCTTAAAAAGCTTTTGATTGAAATGGGCTTCAATTTGCCTGATATGCCGGGTCACCGCTGGCTGTGTAATATGAAGGTCTTCAGCTGCTTTAGAAAAACTAAGCCTGGATGCCACACTTTGAAAAACCTGTAACTTAAAATCGAACATTATAATCAAAAGTAATAAAGATGTATGTTACGTACAACTTATTCGCAATTGAAATACAAGTTATCATTACAAGTTATCATCTTAAAAATTATTGATCATTTGCTTCATGTGCATCTATATCTTTTTGTAAATCTAATCTTCTGAAGGTAGGGGATATAAAGCCGGTAACCAAAACAGTAAGTACAGTCATACTTCCGCCAAAGACAACCGCTGTTACTGTGCCCATAATTTTAGCCGTTAAACCGCTTTCAAAAGCACCAAGCTCATTAGAAGAACTAATAAACATCGAGTTTACCGAAGATACACGACCACGCATATGATCTGGTGTTTTAAGCTGTAAGATGGTTTGTCTTATTATCATGGAAACCCCATCTGTCATGCCGCTTAAAAAAAGAGCAAAAACCGATACCCAAAAATAGGTAGAAAGGCCAAAAATGATGATGGAAAGCCCAAAACCAAAAATGGCAGCCAATAATTTAATACCAGCTTTTTTATTTAACGGAAAATAGGCCGATGTGAACATGATAAGGACTGAGCCTATGGCCGGTGCTGCTCTTAATACGCCAAAACCTTCAGGCCCCACTTTTAGAATATCCTGGGCAAAAACAGGTAAAAGCGCCACCGCTCCACCAAATAAAACAGCGATCATATCTAAACTTATCACCCCAAGAATAATTTTTGTATTGACCACAAATTTTACACCTTCTTTTAAACTTTTTAAAACAGGTTCACCCAGTTTGGGATTTAAAATTGGTTTTTTAGGAATACGTGTTAATGCGATGACAGCAATTAACGAGAACCCAAAAATCAATAACATCGACCAGTGTACCCCGATCCAATGGATACTAAAACCAGCCAGCGCCGGTCCTAAAACGGCAGCCAGCTGATATATCGAACTGTTCCAGGTGGCGGCGTTTGGATATATTTTTTTAGGAACAATAAGGGAAAACATAGAAAATAAAGAAGGGCCTAAAAACGCACGGACAATCCCTCCGAAAAATACTAAGGAATAAATTCCGTATAAAATCCATTGTTGCGGAAGATCACTAACAAATTTTGGCCAGGTAAGTAAAAATAAACCCGCACTTATTAAAGAGAAACCCAGTATACATTTCATTAAAAGGCTTTTCTTCTCTTTTTGATCGACCACATGCCCGGCATACAGGGATAGCGTAACGGCGGGAATCACTTCCATTAAGCCAATTACTCCTAATGAAAGCGGATCTTTAGTAAGCTTATATACTTCCCATTCAATAACAATAAATTGCATGGTTCTGGCAAAAACAAATGCAAAACGCATACATAAAAAGATATTAAATTCCTTGTAACGCAACGCGGCGTATGGGTCTTTGCCAGATATTGATGCCATAACTTTTTATTAGCGTTTAAAAAAGCCCCTGCTCCCTAAGGGATCATGAGCTTTTTAATTTCTCTCCTCAATATGGTTTTATTCTTAGAGGTTCGTATTTTTTTGTTGTAAACTACCTCAAGGCAACCCCATGAGGTAGTTATCAGATATTTTTATTTGCAGCCCTCGCTTCTTCATAATAGCTATCGAGTCGGGAGCATTCCATATCGATTATCCAGAGCTATTAAAGTTATTTAGACCAGGTATTATTCTCTGGTGTGGCATCCATCCAAATTCCGCCTTCAAGGCTAACCGATTTTAATGCCTTTTCAGTTTCAACAGTTATAGAAACCTGATCTTTAGTTGTTTCCCAAATGCTAGATTTTTGATGAATATTTTTTGTAGTTCCATCAGTAAAAGTAAGTAAGACATCAAAAGGAGCCGGCATTCCTCCTATATTTTCAACCACGATTGCAGCCGAACTGTCCTCCTGTTTTACGCTTTCAATCTTAAAATCTATATAATTCGGTTGAAAATACCAGCGATCCCAAAACCAGTTCAGGTCTTTTCCGCTAATATCATTAATGCTGTAAAAGAAATCCCAGGGAATGGGATGTTTGCCGTGCCAACGCTCCATATAGCCTTGTAATGCTTTTTTAAAATCTTTATCACCTAGCATATCTTTTAGCGCCAAATATCCCAGAGCAGCTTTTCCGTAAGAGTTATTTCGATACACCGGGCCGCTTAAAATATTGGACGGTGTGATAATGGGTACCTCCTGCTCCATATTATCATCACCAATCCATCGTTCGACCCTAAAGCTTTTAAAATCTTCAACAGCCTTTTCTTTCCCTAAATCTTCGATTCCTATTAAATGTTCCAGAGTGGTCGCCCAGCCCTCGTCCATAAAGCCAAATCGTGTCTCGTTGGTACCCATATAAAAAGGAAAATAGGTATGGGCAATTTCATGTTCTGCCACAAAACGCGCCAGATTAGGATCTTCATGTGAATTATCGTTTACCATCATTGGATATTCCATATCTCCATGGCCTCTTACCAGCGTAGATTTTGAGTATGGATAAGGAATACCAGGGTAATGATATGAAAACCAGTTTAAAGCATGATGACCGTAATTCACCATTTCATGAAAATCTTTAGAAACATTGTCGTAAGCCGCCTGTACGCTTACACGACGATTGGCGGTAGAATCCACCACTACACTGGCGGCATCCCAGTTGTACTCGTTACTAACCGCAATAGCGACATCGGTAATATTGGACGCTTTCCATTTCCAGGTATTGGTACCCTCTTTGGTGATTTCTTTTTTCGCCAGATCATCGGGAGTAACAATACGAATTACTTCATCGCTTTGCATTGACTTCTCCAGCTTTTTCGCATATTTTTTCTGCAATACTTCCTCCGGATTAAGCAAATCTCCAGTCGACCATACCAAAAAATCTTCAGGAACACTTACGTTAATTTCATAATCATTAAAATCATTATAAAACTCCTGCATCCCGAAGAACGTCATGGTATCCCAACCCATATAATCGTCGTAAACGGCTACGCGAGGGTAAAAATAAGCAAGGAAAAACGTATTCTCTAAAATAGCACCTTCTCGCCCACTTTGTTTAGAAACCTCAAAATGCCAATTAATACTCAGGTTAATACTTTCACCGGGGTGAAGCGGTGTATCCAGGCT
This sequence comes from Zunongwangia sp. L-65, assembly GCF_056859415.1. Lineage (NCBI taxonomy): Bacteria > Pseudomonadati > Bacteroidota > Flavobacteriia > Flavobacteriales > Flavobacteriaceae > Zunongwangia > Zunongwangia sp. L-65. Next base: position 25,681 of record NZ_JBSXOK010000022.1, on the reverse strand, counting down.
CATCATTTTATTGGTACCATCATTTTCTGAATTCCATTCCTTTTTAGTACCGTTTTGTGTATAAGAGTCTATCTGTATCCCGTTGGTCATATAATCTTCTGAAACCATTCCCAAACGTGCAGCACCAGGTTTGTGGTTATTCAGTATTAATTTGAAATTTAGGGAGTGTAAGGTCTCCGGACTGTTATTGGTATAGGTAATTTCTTCAGAACCGGTAACCTTACGATTGGGGGGATCTAGCTGAACATTTATCTTATATTTCGCTGAATTTTGCCAGTAATTTTTACCCGGTTTTCCGGTTTTACTTCTAGTTTCGTTTTCGTAGGCCTTTTTTACATCCCTGGGCACATATAACTCCTGACCAAAAGAAAAACTTCCCATCCCAAGAGAAGCCAGGCATACTGCTATGATGGATTTTCTCATTAAATTAAATGTATTTTTTGCCTAAAATAAGTTATAGAAACTACATAGCCTTAAACTTTACGTCCTTTTCAGTATTTCATGAGTATTCTGTTGAATTATCGATTTAGCAACTCTATTTATGCAAATAATTCAAAATAAAAACCGACTAATTTAGTCGGTTTTTAAACTTTCAATAAATATTATTTTTTACCACGGACTTACATGTGGGGCCTCATTGATCTCGTGTGAAAAATAAGCTGAATTCCTACCGTCTTTCGGTAAATCGATATGATCGTATAAAAACCTGGCAGAATCTTCTACGCTTAAGCCTCCCTGATGATCATTAAAATCTGTGGCAGTGTACCCGGGATCGATAACATTTACCTTAAAATTGTCATCTTTCAATTCGTACGCCAATACTACGCTATAGGCATTTAAAGCTGTTTTTGAAGGACCGTAAGCTCCGGTTTTAACATCGTAATGATCCCAATCTGGATTGGTGTGTAATGTAAGGGAGCCTAAACCAGAGGTAATATTATTAATTCTTGGACGCTCTGATTTTCTTAGCAAGTCTAAAAAAGCCTGTGTAACATTAATCACTCCAAAAAAGTTGGTATCAAAAACCTCACGAATAACTTCGGTTTTTACGCTTACTGCTTTTTGATCCCATCCTCCTAAAATTCCGGCATTGTTCACTAAAATATCAAGTTTACCAAAGCGTTGCTTCACTGTGGCTACGGCGGCGTTAATGGAATCCTGATTGGTTACATCAAGTTGCACTAACTGTACCTGGTCTAAACCGCTTTCTTTTAATATGGCAACCGCATCTTCTCCTCGTTCTTTATTTCGGCTACCTAAAAAAACAAAGTAATCGTTTTGGAGCATCGTTTTAGCAAGTTCGAAACCTATGCTTTTATTCGCTCCGGTAATTAAAACACTTCTCATCATTTCATTTTTTAAGTAATGTAAAACTAGCCTGAGATTTTAAGTATTCGATAGCAGACTTTCAGGAATTAATGGTACATTTTCCTGATATGAGTTTTATAAGCTAAAGGGGTAAAGCCCGTATGCCTTTTAAAAAAGCGATTGAAATAGGAAGCGTCTTCAAAACCAAGATTAAAGGCTATTTCCTTCATTGAGTTTTCTGAAAAATAAATAAGCCTTTTCGCTTCCAAAATAATCCGATCCTGTATATGTTTGATCGCAGATTTGCCACTTTGCTGTTTAATCATTTCTCCTAGATATCCGGCAGAAATATGGAGCAGATCAGCGTATTGCGAAACTTCGTGCTGGGTTTTATAATGCATTTCTATCAGCTCCCGGAAGTTTTCCAGTATCAGGGATTCAGGTTGAGCGTCAATCGACTTAAATTGTTGGGTATATAGTCGGCTGCAATAAACCAGCAGGATATTTACATAAGATTGTAGCATACTGTGTTGCCAGTCTTTGGTTTGATGATATTCCTTAAAAATACTGGATAAAATATTTTCGATGAATTGAAAATCCTCTGCAGCTAAATGTAACTGATGCGCTTTATGTGCATTTTGAATAATAGGTAATTCCTTTGCTCCATTTTGTGGATCTAATGACAGAAACTCTTTAGAAACGGATAGCGCATAGGAGATGATAGCGCAGCTTTCCTCCTTTAATTGCACCTGTGAGGGATGCGTAAAATATAATGTTTTAGGAAGAATATCATAAGGTTTCATATCAATCCAGTGTCTTCCGCCCTCTTTGGCATCGATTACCAACGCAAAAAAGAAATAATCTTTACGATGGGGAATTAAAAATTCTGGCGGAATATCTGATTCCTTACGATCCACTTTTTTGATCTGAAATTGTGAATTTCCGGTGTGCGGATCTATATCCAAAGGATAGGTCACAATCTTATTTGCTAATTCAGATTCCATTAAAGATTTGGGTTTAAAGAATAAAAGTAACCAAAAATCACCAAACCACATTAGGGCATTTACATGAAGCATCTTTAAGGAGATTATTCTTTATTGAAAGCATTCCGATATCTATTACCATCGGATTTCAACGATTTTTCAAGCCCCTGGTTTGCATATTGGTCGTCGCATTTAGGAGAGACCCACCTAAAAAGAGGATTCTCTTTAAATTAAGTTAATAATTTTACTGCTCCTTCCCTATTCATTACATTACCAAAAAGCCAGAAAAAGAAATGAAAAAAATTGCCATTATTGGTGGTGGGGCCTGTGGATCTGCTGCTTTAATTGAGCTCATTATTCAAAGTATTAGTGCCAGTTTACAAAATCAAATTTCGTTTGTACTTATCGAGCGTCAAAAAAAAGTGGGCTATGGATTAGCATTTGGATCCAAACAACCTTCGCATATTTTAAATACCCAGGCCGATATTATGGGTATTTATGCCAACGAACCGGCTGATTTTGCCGAATGGCTAAAAGCGCATGGCGGAAAATACCGAAGTGATGTAAAAAGCGAAAGCGATGAGGAAAACGCCTATACCAGCAGGTTGCTCTATGGCCATTACGTGGCAGAGCAATTAGAGGAAAGCATCAGGAAGGCTAAAGCAAGCCAAATTAACATCGAAGTTATTGAGGCGGAAGCTTATGATATAGATCGATTGGAAAATGAAAGACTGCTTATTCATTTAACCAATGATTCTACGACTGAAGTAGATGAAGTATTACTAGCGCCCGGTACCCCCAAACCTAATACCTTTAAGCATTTTAAAGATAATTTGAATTACATTGATTTTCCCTGGCCTACCAAAAACTTATTAGAACGAACCGGGAAAAAAGATCATGTAGGCATTTTAGGAACTAGTTTGAGTGCTATCGATACGGTCATGAGTTTAGTAGATAATGGCCATACCGGAAAAATCACCATGTTTTCACCAGACGGAATGTTACCCAGGGTGCAACCTGACGAAAACAAAGATTTTCAACGCAAATATCTCACGCTTTCTAATTTACATAAGCTAAAACGTGAAAAAGGTCATCCTCCCAGGGCTAAAGAATTATTTCGATTATTTATAAAAGACGTAGAAGAAACGGAAGGAAACCCCCTTAACTGGAAGTCGTTTAACCGGGATTCTAAAGATCAGTTACCTTTATTGGAATACGACATTAGCGTAGCTGAAAAAGGCGGTGATTCGTTACTGAATATGGCCTATTCCATGCGTTATGATACCTCGAGGATATGGAGTTGGATGAGTTTGCATGAACAAATTATTTTCACAAAATGGTTAGGTAGGCATTGGACGATTACCAGACATGCTATTCCGCTTCATAATGCGAAAAGACTGGCGAAATTAATGAAAGAGGGACAACTGGAAATCATACCGCAAAATAACGAAGTAAGTTTTATTCAGGAGAAAAATCATTTTAAAATTACTACCGGGAAAGATGGAATTTTTGAAGTAAAAAAACTCATTAATGCTACGGGAAGTGCTGCGAAATTAGAAGAGATGCAAAATATCCTGGTAGAAAACTTATTAAAAAAGGACTACCTAAAACCACATCCTATCGGGGGCACGGTGATAAATCCACATACCATGCAATGTATTTCAGAAAAAGGAGGCGAGCATATCTATGCGGTAGGACATTTAGTGAATGGCATGTTGATGGATGTTAATGCCGTTTGGTTTAATGTAAAAACAATCGCAAGACTAGCCTCTGAAATAATCTTTAAAACCACCGCTAATGGACACGTTTAAATCCCTTTATCTAAGTTTGCTTCCTTATTTATGCTGTATCCCCATTGGCTATTTAATTAGCAAAAGAGACTGGATCCCTAAATCGTGGATACATAAGCCGCTTTTATTTGTATTGCTACCTATACTGGTGATTGATCATGTGTTAAATGCAGGATTTTCAAACCTGGTCATTTTAGCGGTCATTTCATTTTTGTTGGCATTTTTAATGATTTTCCCTGCGATACTTGTGAATAGATCTATCGACGATTCTGGTGATATCAATATTTTGAAAAGCGGTTTTTCCTATTTTAATGTCGCTTTTTTTGGTATACCAACGGTAAAATCTTTATTTGGAGAAGATGCGGTAACCACACTTATTTGTATTTATGTGGGAACGGCGCTCTATGGGAATATAATAGGTTATATTCAGGTGGCTAAATCTAAATACAGTACAAAAAAGGCAATCATCGAAGTCCTGAAAGTGCCTTTTATCTATATTATTATACTTGCCCTGATTTTAAAAGCTTTTAAAGTAGAAACTCCCGAGGCTGTAAAACCGATAGTAAGTGTGTTGGGAACTATAGTCTCTGTAATGGGGATGCTTATCATAGGTATGAATTTAACAAATATCCGGTTTAAATCCTTAAACTGGGGATATTATGGCAAAGTGCTGGGCGTACGGACAATTTCAGCAGTTATAATTACTGCGGCCTTAATGGGCTTAGAATATTGGCTTATCGATGGTTTAGACAAAGAGCAGCGGCAGGTTATGGCCTTAATTCCGCTTTTTCCTATCGCCGCAAACCTGGCCGTATTTTCTTCTTTTTTAAAGTCTCAGGAAAAAGAGGCTGCTTTACTCATCGTGTTTTCTATGGTTCTTTCTTTGATTCTAGTACCATTGGGTGCTCTCATTTTTGCCTAAAATCTAAGAAGTAACTTATAGAGCACATAAGATTGTTATGCCGGGAAAATGCTTTATGAATTTAAATAAATGTCAAAGTTTTTGTCGAAGCAAATGCAAATATTAATTTCAACAAAAAATTAATTATGAAAGCTATAGGAATAACAAAGTCTCTACCGGTAGACGATAAAAATTGTTTTATCTCTTTTGAAACCGAAAAACCAATGCCAGAATCCAAAGACCTTCTGGTAAAAATCCATGCGGTTTCTGTAAATCCGGTAGATTATAAAGTCAGAAAAAATGCGGCAAAAGATAAAGAACTCGATGAACCAAAAATATTAGGTTGGGATGCCGCCGGCATTGTGGAAGCAGTAGGAAACGACGTATCGAATTTTAAGGTAGGTGATGAAGTTTATTATTCCGGTGAATATGAAAGAACGGGATGCAATGCAGAATTTCAGTTAATAGACTCCAGAATAGCCGGGCACAAACCTTCTAATTTTTCTTTTGAAGAAGCTGCCGCTATGCCTTTAACCGCCATTACCGCCTGGGAAGCAATTTTTGATCGTTTGCGACTGCAAAAAAATGGTGAAAATGATAAAAAGCTATTGATTATTGGTGGTGCTGGGGGTGTTGGTTCTATCGGGATCCAGTTGGCTAAAAAATTAACCAACATCCAGGTAATTGCTACGGCCTCTAGAGAAGAAACCAGTGAGTGGTGTAAAAAAATGGGAGCCGATATGATTGTGAATCATCATGATTTGGAAAATGAGATGAAAAAGGCGAATATCGAAAATGTAGATTATATCCTTAACTTTTTTGATACCGATATGCATTGGCAAGCCATGGCAAACCTTATCAAACCACAGGGGCATATTTGCTCGATTGTAGAAAATAAGAATCCATTAGACTTAAATAAATTAAAAAATAAAAGTGCAGCTTTTCATTGGGAATTCATGTTTACACGTTCTCTTTTTAAAACCGAAGATATGATCCAACAACACAAAATCCTGGAAGAATTGCGCTTACTTTTTGAAGAAGGCTCATTAATATCTACTTTAAACAATACCTTTGAAGGATTAGATACTCAGGTATTTAGAGAAGTTCACGAATTACAGGAGAGCGGTAAATCTATTGGAAAAAACGTTATTAAATTTATAAGCTAAGCTTAATTAGTATATGGGATAAAAAAGGATTTCAAGACTGGAATCCTTTTTTTTATACATTTTAAGATTTGGGTTAAATATTCCTTAAACCCTGTTTTTTGCATGAAATTGGAAGCTTGAATATATATTTTCGTGACGAAAAATTGAGCTTAACAACAAACTAAAAAACCATTATAAAAAATAATTGCCATGACGCCCCAAACCTTAATTATTGCCACTTACATTCTAATCTTCCTATTCATCTCATTTTTAATATTCAATCACCTGGCTGATAAGCAAAAAACTATAAAATCCAATAAGAAAAGAACCATAGCAGAAGAGTTTAAAGGTCAGAAAGTCCTTATAGACGGTGATTTGAATAAGGATAATAAAACTGAAATAAAAGAACAATTAAAAGCCTGGAATGTAGAAGTCGAACCTAAAATGTCTACAGAAACGGGGATTTTAATCACAGGAAAAAATGCTGATGAACTGGTGATTGAAGAAGCTAAAGCTTTTGGTACTAAAATCTATTCTGAAGAATCCTTTCTGGCCTTAAATAAAGCGCCACATTATGTACTTCATAAAAATACCAGACCATTAAAGAAACGGGCCACAGTAAAAATAAGAAATTAAAGTACGTTATACTTAACAAAAAAATCCCTGCAATTTATTTTTGCAGGGATTTTTTATTGAATAGTTATTGTTTTTCTTAATCTCTTGCTTTCACCGGATAATCCAAATATCCTTTTTTACCAGGAACATAAAAAGTATCTTCATCCCAATCTGTAAGTGCGATATCTTTTTCAAATCGCTCTACAAGATCTGGATTAGAAATATAAAGTTTTCCGTAAGCAACTAAATCGGCATTACCTTCTTCAATCACTTTATTTCCTTTTTCCTGATCAAAGCCTGCGTTGATGATTAAAGTGCCTTTGTATAATGGGCGATAATGTTTTGCGATTTCAGCAACAGCAAATTTATTATCAGACACATCGGTAAAAGGCTCTGATAAATGAACATAAGCTAAATCGTACTCGTTTAATTTGTTTACGATATAATCGAATGTTGGGATGGTTTCTTCATCCATGGTCATCCCAAATGGCCCATCTAAAGAAGGATTTAATCGTAGTCCTATTTTATGTTCTGGCATTACTTCCTTAATCGCATCAATCACTTCAAAAAGAATTTTAGCACGATTTTCTATACTCCCACCATATTCATCACTTCTGGTATTGGAAGTTGCGTTAAAAAACTGGTGTAACAAATACCCATTAGAAGAATGTATTTCTATACCATCAAAACCGGCTTCCATCGCATTTTTAGCACCATTTTTAAAATCTTCTATAGTCTTTTTAATGTCTTCAATAGTCATTTCTTGCGGAGTCACGGTATCTTTAAACCCCTCTGGAGTGTAAGATTGTGCGTTTGGATTTATTGCAGAAGGTGCCAACGGCTTTTCTCCGTTATGGAAATCTGGGTGGGACATCCGTCCTACATGCCAAAGCTGAATAAAAATTCGGCCATTCTCGTCATGCACCTTTTTAGTCACCTTCTTCCATCCTTCAACTTGCGCCTGCTTATAGATTCCGGGAACATTTACATAACCAATGGCATCATCACTAATAGGAGATCCCTCAGTAATGATTAATCCTGCTGAGGCTCTTAAGGCGTAATAGGCTGCTTCAAAATCCTCACGTGGGGCATTTTCAGGATTATCTGCACGGCTACGGGTCATTGGTGCCATCACTACACGATTAGGTAGTTTAAGACCATTTAAATTATACTCTGTTAATAGCGGTTGTTTAGTCATAGTTATTTACTTTTTTTAGGGTAAAGAGGCCTTAATAAAACGATGTTCAGTTTTATAAAGCCTCTCCAATTTTTATATAGCAATTTTTCTCCCTTATGAACAAAATTAATGTATAATACCGTAATAAAGCCTTGATGTATGTTAGCTTGCGTTGTTAAAAATTGTTAAGTTAGATGAGCTCTTTGCGTATTCTACTTAAACTCTCTGGCTTAATTCCTAAATAGTTTGCTATGTGATAATTGGCAATTCTATTTTCGAGTTCAGGAAAATGATCATAAAATTCAAGGTAACGCTCCTTACCACTTTTTTGCAAATTAGACATAATCCTGCTGCGCAATGCAATAAAAGAATTCATCACCTTAATTCTGAAAAAACGCTCAAACTTTGGAATTCTTCGGTATAATTCTTCCTGCGCATCACGATGAATGGCCAGGAGCTCACAATCTTCAAGACATTCTACATTCAACCGGGCTGGAATACCATCTTTTAAAGCTTCGTAATCACTAATCCACCAATCTTCCGTAGCAAATTGTAAATTAGCTTCGTTTTCCTGATCATCACGATAAAAAGCACGTAAACAACCTTTTACCACAAAAAAATTATGATGCACAAACTCTCCACTTTTAATTAAATATTCTTTTTTAGATAATTTCAACGGACTCAAAATGCTTTGAAATTCAGCTTGTTCCGATTCGTTGAGATCGATGATATGAGAAACGTGGTCTAGAATTTTTTGATGCATGAAATACGGAAGTTTTAAAATGCAATAAATAGTCGTTTAAAAATTTTAAATCTTACGCTATAAATAATAAGCAGTTCGATTATTAATGTTGAATGTTGAATGTTGAATTTGGAATGACTTTTCACCGTACAACAACTTTTGAACCTTGAACTTTTTACTCAAAAACAGACTTCTCGATACATCAAATTTTTCCATTGCTTTCCAAAATTTGATACTCGAAGTGACCATTATGGAACTTTTTTGAATTTGGAATGACTTTTAACCGTACAACAACTTTTGAACCTTGAAGTATTTAGCGGCGGCTGAGTGATTGCAACGAAGGAGCAATCGTATCGAAGCCATACTGTTAAAGTGGAGAAACCCTTTATTTGATTGAGATTTCTCGGCTTCATTTCATTGCGCTCGAAATGACAACGGAATTATTTGTGTTTAGAATATAGAAAAGAGAAGCAAGAGTCAGGAACCAGGATTATTAATCTTGAATGTTGAACGTTGAATTTTGAATTTTGAATGACTGTTCATGTACAACAGCTTTTGAACTTTTGAACTTTTGAACTTTTTACTCAAAACAGACTTCTCGATACATCAAATTTTTCCATTGCTTTCCAAAATTTGATACTCGAAGTGACCATTATTGAACTTTTTTGAATTTTGAATGACTGTTCATGTACAACAACTTTTGAACCTTGAACTTTTAAACTTTGAACGACTTTATACTTTATACTGTATACCGCCTATTTTCTAAAAATTAAAGTGGTTAAAGATAAGGCAGGAGCATTAATACCGTCTATAGAAAAATCTGAACTATCTAAGGCTTTACAATCTTCATTTTTACTGGTTCTAAACACTTCCGCTAAAGAATAGGTCCCTATATTGTCAAATTTAAGTTTAAAGTTTTTATTCTTAGAGGTCGTTGTATTTAACAGGATACTTACTACTTCATCCCCATTAGGGCTTATGGCAGCGAGCACATGATCATGATTAGTTTCAATAATCCGGAAACCCTGCTTTATAAACCTGGTAACCTGCATTCGTACGTATAGATTTTTTACAATTTCAAATTCTTCAGTATCAAAATCGGCTTTCATCTGGCACCAGGTTGCATTATTTTCCTCCATAAGTTGCCAGTCGAGCCAGGCGTCCGGTTTCATTATTTTAAGGTCGTAAAACATTTTCTGTACCAGATTAAGGTTATTTTCGAGTGCGCTTTTATAATTACCACCAGACGGTCCGGTTTCAGATTGCCAAAATGGCTTTTGTAAACTATCCATCCATTTCTTTACCGCTAAGCGTTGCTTATTATTTCCAGAATAGGTATGAGTATTTATCTGGCCAATCCAGTCAAACACTTCTCCGTAATCTCTATAGGTATTTAAAACTTTTAAAGTGGCTTCCAAATTGGTTTCATCTGGCGCGGCAATTATTGTTTTAAGTCCGGTTTTACTTAATTTCGGATATAATATTTTTAGCAGTTCGATCTGACTCTCCGCATCAAAATGACATCCTTCCTGACTTCCCTTATAATACCAGTAAGACGAGGTAGATTCGTTAAAAGGTTCCAGCGTTTTAAAATCTACATCATATACAGACTTATAATGCTGCACAACTTCTAACAGATAATCTGTAAAAGCATCATATTGTGATGGCGCAAGGTTATCTTTATTTGCTTTAAAAAAACCTGCCGAACATTTACTTTTTGTCATCCAGTACGGTGGCGAATTGGAAAAAGCTTCAAATACCGCGTCTGGGCGGGATGCTTTTATTTTAAGCAGAATTTTACGCTGCCCTTCATCGGCATCCCAATCATAGTCTTCATTGGGTCCTTTTTTATAACCTTCCATTTCTGCCCTCGTACCTTTTCCTTCGGCCATGTGCCCCCCTGCATGTGCAGGATCATCTCCCCCACCAATATTAAATCTGAAAATATTCATATTCAACATCTCTGGAGAAGTTATAATACTTACAATACTGTCTATCTTTTTTTCATTCCATGATCCTACTTCACTAGCCCACCAGCATAACGAACTCCCCCAGCCTGCTATAGTCTGATACTTGTTTTGGGTGTTAATATGGACTTCTATTGGAGTTTGTGCAAAAGTTACTGCACTAAAAGCAATTAATAAAAGGCTAAGAATAGATTTATATGACATTTTTATATGCTGGGATGAAAGGCTAAAAATAAAAATTAATTTATAAACGTAAATAATACAATTATAAATTTTTAAAATTATACCATTTTTTAACAAATCTGTAATCATATTTAATTGATCATTTCCCTGATTTCTTTCCTAGTAGTTTAATTGGTAGAATTGCTAAAAATTCTTGAACTTATACAGATAGTCAGAAGTCGTAATTATACAGTAATTGGAGTTATCTTAAAAAAAGATTAAATATTTAGAGAATTATAATTTCATCACCCTCATTTTTAATATTTTACGATTGCTTAATATTCTGTTAATCTTTATTTTTAAATCATAACGCAAACACCAAATATTATTATGAGTTTAAATAGAAGAGAGTGGCTAAAAAGGGGAGTTTTGGCGATGGGAGCTGTTGCGGTAGCCCCCTCAGATTTATGGGCAAAATCGGTTGCTGAAGCACAGTCAAAAAACAATAAGTTTTTATTTAATTACAGTAATTCATTTGATGAATATACTCCTCCTAAATTTCCTGATTTAAAAACAGTGAAGGCGAGATTGGTTTGGAATGAAAATCCTCATGGTCCTTCAAAAATGGCTGCAGAAGCTTTTCAAAAAGCGGTTATGGAGGGGAATCACTATTCCTGGGGTTCTCTGGGAGAATTAGTGAGTCAAATTTCGGAATACGAGGGCGTGGAACCTTATAATGTTATGATGGGACCAGGATCCTCTGATTTACTCGAAAAAACGGCACTGGTAAAATTTCAGCATGGCGGAAATGTTATTAGCGGTGATCCAAGCTACATGTCTTTAGTAAGCGTGGCAAAAGCTGCCGGCGGAAATTGGAAAGCTGTAAAATTAACCGATGATTACCAGCATGATTTAAAAGCGATGGAAGAAGCCATAGACAAAGACACTAAGCTTGTTTACATTACCAACCCTAACAATCCTACGGCTACGATGACCGATACTGAGAATCTTAAAGATTTTTGTAAGCGTGTTTCTAAAAAAGTGCCTGTATTTATTGATGAAGCTTATATCGAACTTTCACCAGAAGGAATGAATGCCAGTATGGCTCCTCTTGTTGCTGAAGGTTATGATATTTACGTTGCCAGAACATTTTCTAAAATTCATGGGATGGCCGGTTTAAGAGTAGGATACATGTTAGGGAATAAAAAATCACTTGAAGAAATCAACGATATTACGCGTGGCGGAATGGGAATTACAGGACCTAGTATCGCAGCGGCTTCTGCAAGCATGAAAGATGAAGCTTATTTAAAAGATTGTAAAGCAAAGATTGAAGAAGCCAGAAACTATACCACTAGCTATCTTGAAAGCCGCGGAATGGATTTTATGCCCTCGAATACCAACTTTGTGATTTTTCCAATAGCCATGGATGGAGATAAATTCCTGGAAAAAATATATGAAAAGAAAGTCGTAGTTCGCGCTTTTAAATTTTGGGATCAGGACTGGTGCCGTGTTAGTATGGGCACGATGAAAGAAATGAAGTATTTTACTGATGCAATTGACGAAATTCTGGTCTAATCTATGGATGTAAGCCTACAAAAAACGATAACTTTTATTCTTTTTATTGGGATAGGATTACTTTTAAAAATTAAGTTTAGTACTAAAGCTGAGGTTGTTGGGATTAAAAAAATAATCCTTAATCTCGCATTACCGGCAACTATTTTTATCGCATTACTGGGAATAAAAGTAGAGGCCGATTTGCTATTGCTGCCACTATTGGCTTTATTACTAAATGCGCTATTATTCTTTGTGTTCCCTTTAGTATTGCCCATATTAGGAATAAAAAAAAACAGTTCTAATTACCGTACCGCTAAAATGCTTATCCCCTCTTTGGCACCCGGACTTTCCTGTTTTCCATTTGTGCTGGAATATCTGGGAGATTCATATTTAGCGAAAGCAGCAATGGCCGATCTTGGAAATAAAGTTTTTGTATTAATGATCCTGTATGTTATCGCTATGAACTGGCATTATAAGATACAGCAGAAAAAAGCCCAATCAGGCAAAGCAAAGCTTAAATCTTTAGGGATCGCAATGATTTCTGAACCGGTAAATGTTTTTATAGCTGCTGCTTTAATATTTGTTGGCTTCGGGATTAATATGGAATCACTTCCATTTTTCGCTAGTGAAACTTTAAGTAGATTAAGCTTATTAATGACGCCATTAGTACTTTTATATATAGGTTTAGCGGTAAATATTAAAAAAAATCAGTTAGTGCAGATCTTAGGGATATTAATGCTTAGAGCAGGCTTTGTTATTATAATCACCGGTTTACTATTATTGGTTACCGGGATTTCCCTGCAAAAAGACATTCTATTGATGTTGGCTTTTAGCTTAAGTGCCTGCAGTTTTTGGCCTTTCGCCCATATCTCGGCAGTAGATGCGGCCGAAGCTGATGAAACGAAAAAAACCTTTAATCCCAATTATGCTATAAGCATTTTAGCTTTGTCATTTCCATTATCCACTATACTAATTCTTGGGATTTTATCCAGTGGAAATATCTTTACTCAACCTACAAGCATTTTTATGTTAGGAGGAGTTTTAAGTATAGTCGGTTTCGGTTTACCATTCTTTTTTTACAAGAAATCGAAGACAGCAGAAAAAGAAGAAATTATCAATAAAAATATGGAGATTTCAACTGGGGAAACCTCGTAAAATTTAACCAACCAATCTATATGAAGAAAAAGACAGTCCTATTTTAGGCTGTCTTTTTTGATATTTCACTTTTCCAAGAAGGTTACTAAAGATTACTTTGGTTAGCTGAACTTATCAGTTGCCCTAAAAAATAAGCTTATACATACCTATCGGAATGGAATTCAATTTTTAGAAATAAGTATAAATACATCCCATTTCAGTAATCATTAGAAAACAAAGGATTAAAATAAATTTTAGAAAAGACGATAATATATGTTATCTAAGTAAAGAAAAATGGCCTTTTATTTCTTTAAATTCGGCTATTCTAATCCTGTACCAGTATTCACCTTCTGGTAATTGCTGGCCGTTAAAACTTCCATCCCATTTAAACCCTGCACCACTGCCCGTAGTGATTAAGGTTCCGTACCTATCAAAAATAGCAATTACAGAGGCCGAAAAATAGTCAACGCCATTTAAATTAAAATTATCATTATAGCCGTCCCCATTTGGAGTGATCACTTTTGGTATTACAATATGAGGAAATTCTAAATTTACAATTTTACAATTAGCTAAATCCCGCATAAATGCTGTATAAATGCCTCCATCAATATTTTGAAATATATTGGATCGCTGGTAATTGATCCCGTCTAGACTATATTCAAATTCCCCTTCATTTTGCGGAATGATCCTAACCGACCGATCATCTGAAGTTACTTCGGCGATCTGGGCATCATCAACCAGGCGTACTTCAAAAGTTTTGGTACTGGAACAGGATTCAGGAGTAATCACTTCAACACTATAAATTCCAGGGGCATCAATAACTATCTGAGCGGTTGTTTCGCCAGTACTCCAATTGTAGGCAAGATTAGGAAGTTTAGCCTCTAAAATTAAAGTGCCCTCGGGACAAATTTGCAACATTTCATCTGCTACAACCGGAGACTCGTTAATCGTTAACCTTACTGCCGTACGTTGACTCACTTCGCAATCATAGTCTTCATAAAAAGCTTCCGCATAATAAGTACCTTCCCTTTCGGATTGAAATGAGGTTCCTTCCGCTATTCTATTTCCACCTGTTTCGGCATCATACCATGCGATTTGCTGTTCGCCGGTTGCGCGAACCGATAATGTGGCCGCCCCCAGATTATCGCACCAGTCTACATCACCAGCAGAGACCGGTGCTGTAGGACTTTCTATAAACAGAATACTAAATTCCTCTGAAGCCGAGCTACAGTACACATTAGACAAATTTACCGGATCTTCAGCTACTTTTACCCGGTAGTATGTCGTCTTGGTTATATTGGAAGCGCTGTATAGGCGATTTGTTGCTCCTGGAATATCTGCAAATTCTTCACCTTCTAAGCGTGATTGCCACTGGTAAAAATGATCCTGGTACACCGAGTTATCGGGAGTTGCGGTTAAGGTATAGTTGCCGGGAGAGTTTTCTTCACAAAGTCCAATTGCTGTAGTTTCGGTATCCGGACTTTCAATAATTGTTAAATCTCCACAAGACCTAAAGATAATATCATCTATAGCCAAATCATTCCCACATCCCCCTTCTCCATTATTATAAATCTTAAGGATCACCTTTTCCTGTCCGGGTTCTGTTTGAAAAGTCAGGCCATATAGATCCCATTGCGGACTGGTAGTTGAAGGAATGTTTCCTGTATCACCGCTATTAATTAGTTCTGTATTGGTTTCATCCCAAATTTCAAATCGTACATTAATAGGTATACCTCCGTTTTCACAAATATTGCTGGCGCGATCGTACACATTCATTAAGAATGCAGAAAATTCGTAGGTCGTATTCTCACATAAATTCGGAATGTCGATTTCAAAAAACAATCCTGCTTCGTAGCTGGCATTTACAATCATCGCATTTCCATTAGATACCGTTGTTTGCGGAAAATAGTTATGCCAGGAATCGCTTTGTATATCTAAATTTGAAGAGACGGTATAAGAACCGTCCTGCGGACTTTGCGCTACCAAATTATAAGTGGTGTATTGCTGAAATGAAGCTCCTGAATTGGAAAAATCAAACTGAAATATAGGATCTCCTTTACTTCCTCCGCAAAACCCTAATTGGGCCTTAGCGGGAATAGCAAAACTTAAAAACAAAAAAATGATGAATAGCCTCATACTAAATCGATAAAGCTAAAAGTAGTATTTAGTTTTTAAAGTTAGTCGAATTGAGAAGATAATTTTAAAAATAAATATGAATTTGGCCAATCCTGACTTTCAGATTGTAAGGCTATTTTTACTATCCGGTCTTCAAACTCATTTATGATCCCATTTTGTAAAATATATTTCACCGCTTCTTCATAAGATTTATACATCGATTTGTAGAAGGCCTCTTTGATATTGGAACGATCTTCGGAAAAGGTCTGGGCAATTTCGATATTATACAACATCAAATCTGCCGTCTTTATAGGGTCTACACCTAGTTTTTTAAAATGTTTAATAAACTTTTGCGCTACAGAACGTCTGGCTTTGGGGCGCTTTCTCCTATTTTCGGGAAAATATTCCTTACTGATCTTCACCTTCGCGTTTTCAATAAGTTTTCTTTCATTAGGATTAAAAACAAAATTATAGAATACTTTTACTTCATCTAAGCGTTCGTATAGATCGATAATTTGCTCTTCCAGGTCTTCTTTATCAAGTTCTTTCAGGTATTTTTTAAGGGCTCGTTTACTCATTGTTTAGATTGAAGTGGTTTTAAAAACCGTTTTTCTGATGTTTTTAGAAATATCCAGTAACCACTGTAATTGATTAGTAATTAATTGTGCCTCCTGAAGTTGAAGACGCATATCATGATCTGCAAGTGCTTTCCCGTCAGCAATTTCCTGGTTTCTAATTTTCACTAATTCTTCATATTTCTCATCCAACCGCGATTTTGCTTCTTTCAGCAATTCTACATTGGTTTTCTTTTGCTCGGCCTGAGCAATTAGACCTTGTTCTGCATTATTTAAACTATGCAAGATCTGCTTTACGAATACTTCAAAATCTTTAGAAGCCTCTGTTGTATTATGGTTTCGTATATACGTTCCCATCGATGCCAAGGCAGATAAGAAGGTTTGATTTAAACTTACCAAGCGATAAATTAAGCCAAGATCTTTTTGTTTGGATTTAGGTTCCTGTGTCATCCGTTGAAAAGCTGCACTAAGATTTCCCATCTCGAGAAAAGCTTTTTTTCTCGAGAGCTTATAACTTGTAGGCAGCTCCCCTTTTTTATGATAAAACCTATCGATTTCCAAAAAATAATCACGATTGGCAGCAATACTGGTCGCGATAACATTCTTAATATTTTCAGCTTCCCAGGCCGGCCATAAAAAAAGATTCCCCAAACCTGCTAATGCAGCTCCCACAAAAGTGTCTATGATCCTAAATTCTATCACCTTAATGACATCTGGTTTTAGCAGTGCGTAGATAAAAATGATACTCAAGGTAATAAAAACTGCAGCAGTCCTGTAATTTCTTTGAATGAGTGAGAATGCCATAGTTAAAGATAATAAACCTAAAGCACCGTATATATACGTATTTTGAGTAATAAAAACAATGATAATTGCAATCACTCCGCCTATCAAGGTTCCAATAATCCGTTCTTTGGTACGTGATTTTGTGAGTCCGTAATTGGGTCGCATAATCACTACAATGGTCAATAGTATCCAGTACGCATTTTGTATAGAAAAGAATGCACCTATAGAAAAGCCTACTAAAACCACCATGGCCAGTCGTAAAGCATGTCTAAAAATAGGAGAACCGAAATTGAAATTTTCCTGTAGGGTTTTAAAGGAGTATTCTTGCGGTGTTATAAACTTAACCACTTCTTTATGCTTCATAAAAATGGCATTTCCCTGCTTAAGATCATTAACCACTCCAAAAATAGTATTAATCTTATGGGATTGCCTTTCCTGATAATCAAAGAGGTTATGTAACATTAAAACATGCTCTCTTTTTTGGGTAAGATCAATTTGATCGCGATAGCGCTTTACGGCCAAGCGAGATTTTTCAATATATTCGGAAATTTTATTTTCAGGCACTGCTTTTTTACTTTCAATAGATTTTGATACCGCTATAAGCTGAAGTCCCAGGTAATGAGTAACATCACTAAAAATCTTTAAAAATTCCCTATCCTCTTTAAACAGAAAATCCATTCGCTTGTAATTCACTGGATTTGCCATTCCCAATTCAAGAATGTCTACAAGTTCTATAAAAACCAATAAACGCTTGCGTGCATAATTAGAAGTTCCTGATAGTTTTCTTGAACTTATTAAGACCTCCCGTAAACTCTCATGTTTTTGGTTAAGTTCGTTTTGCAGATCAAAAAGTTCTTGTTGTAAATCATGTCTTTTTTCAATATTAAGAATCAGCTGAGAACGTACCTGTAAATACTCCCCAGTAAGTGCTAGACACTGTGCCAGTAGTTGTTCGGTTTCATGTTTGGGATTTATAAAATGCCATAATAAACTTAGTGATAAATACCACAGACCTCCAGCCGAAATTAACAGGGAATGTTGCCAAAGCGGCATTGAGGTATCTACATTGGCAAAACTAAGCACAACCGCCATTAGTCCGGCAAAGGCAACCATTGAGGCTCTAAACCCGTATACTGCAAGGTAGGAAATCGCAAAAACCGTAATTCCTACTACTGGTATCGTAAAATAAATATTGCTGGAAGCGTATCCTATTATAAGTGAAGTTAACCCCGCCAAAAAAGCTGCGCTAATAACCCCTACAATTTTATGCTTTAATGTGCCAATAGTATCACTTGGTGCCGTAAGCAAACATCCCACGGCTAATGGTACCCCTATTTTCGATAATCCAAGGGCATTAAAAATTCCGATTGCAGATCCAATACTAATCGTTAAGATTAAAGCTTTAGTAAAATCTGTGCTGCGTAAAAACTTTAAAATGGAATCCAATAACTCAGAAAGTTGTTTTATCAATGCGCCTGTTTTAGGTGATTAGTTTGTAAAAATACAAAGTTACCAAATTAACTTTTCTAAATGTTAAATAGAAACTAAAGCCTGCATGTTTTCAATACTGGGTTTCTTCAATCTTCGTTGCAGTTAAGCATTAAGGATAAATTATGACTTGGTTTTTGGTGGTCGTTTGAGATTGCTTTAATTTCAAAAAAAATTGATATTATGAATAAGGTTATCACATTAAAAGAACGTCCTTCCGGCAAACCGGAGGAGAAAAATTTTGAGTTTAAAAAAGAGGAAAAACCATCACTTGAAGACGGTGAAATTTTATTAGAATCTAAATATATCTCTGTAGATCCTTATCTAAGGGGTAGAATGCGCGATGAAGATTCATACATAACGCCATTTAAGTTAAACGAGCCATTGTCTTCTATGGTGGTTGCTAAAATAGTGGAATCTAAAAATGATGAATTTCAGGAAGGAGATCATGTAAGCGGTATGCTACAATGGAAACAATTTCAGAAACATACCGGCGAAGATTTAAATAAAATTACGAACAAAAAAGTGCCACTTTCGGCCTATCTAGGTATTCTTGGACTTACCGGTTTAACGGCTTACCTGGCCTTAAAAAATATTGGGAAATTAAAAGAAGGGGAAACTTTACTGGTTTCTGGAGCGGCAGGTGCCGTTGGCAGTGTTGTGGGACAGATTGGAAAAATTAAAGGTTGCCGCGTGGTGGGAATCGCGGGCACCGATGAAAAAATAGACCATATAAAATCTGATTTTGGTTTTGATGCGGGTATCAATTACAAAACCACTGGAGATATGGCTAAAGCTATTAAAGAACATTGTCCCGATGGTGTAGATGTTTATTTTGATAATGTTGGAGGAGAAATCTTAGATGCAGCGATGCAAAACATTAATGATTTTGCCAGAATCATTAATTGCGGAGCCATTTCTATATACAATAAAGAGGAAGTTCCAAAAGGAATGCGTTTAGAAGGTATTATGGTAAAAAAACGTGCATTAATGCAGGGATTCATTGTAAGGGATCATGCTGATGAATTTCAGGAAGCCATTAAACAATTAGGAAGCTGGTTGGCAGATGACAAGCTGAAGTTTGATGAAACCAGGCGAGAAGGATTTGAAAATGTACCAAAAGCTTTTATCGAAATTTTTGAGGGAAAAAATACCGGTAAAATGCTGGTAGAAGTTTAAAATAATCTGATATCAACATAAAAAAGGCTCCGATATATTATCGGAGCCTTTTTGTTTTTCTCTATAATCGAGATTAAATATTCAAAAACTTACTTCAATATAAAAAGTAAGTTGAGACCTCTTGGGCTTGTGAGGTCTTTTACTATCGTTATTGTTGCTGCTGCGTTGGCATCACATACACTTCATTGATATTAGCCCTGCCCGGTTGTGAAAGTGCGTAATAAATAGCTTCAGCGATATCTTCCGATTCTAAAGGCGTTAATTCCTGTAAACTGGAAACAAAATCTTTTTTAATTTCTTCATCGGTAATGGTATCAGTTAATTCGGTATCCACAGCGCCAGGTTCAATAGAAGTTGCTTTAATACCGAAGTTTGGTGCTAATTCCATTCTTAGGCCTTCCGTAAACATTTTTACTGCTGCTTTTGTTGCACAATAAACAGCACCACCGGGATATATTTTATTTCCGGCAGAAGATGAAATATTTATAATATGTCCGGATTTTTGGTTTTTCATCGTCGGTAAAACAGCGGCTACACCGTTTAATACGCCTTTAATATTTACATCTACCATGGTATTCCACTCATCGGTATGTAAATTCTTAACGTAAGAAAGCGGCATTAGTCCTGCATTATTGACAAGCGCATCAATACTCCCGAATTTACTTTTGGTTTCACTTACTATTTTTTCAAAATCTTCTTTTTTAGTAACATCTGCAGTTACCACCAGTGCTTTACCACCCTCTTTTTCGATCGCTTCTTTTAATGATTTTAATCGATCTTCCCTTCTGGCTGAAATCACCACATTAGCACCTTCTTTTGCTAATTTTTTTGCAGTAGCTTCCCCTATTCCACTGGAAGCTCCGGTAATGATCACTGTTTTTCCTTCAATTTTCATAATAATTTTTTTTGTTCATGCTGAATATAAGCACAACTATACTTTAACCCAAAATTGTGTTTTAGATTTAGCGCACATTTAACGCTGCCTGACTATTCTTGTTAAGAATTTAAATGTTGTTGAAGATGTTGCGCTTTACTACAGGGTAAAACTATTTAGAAACCTCCAGATATGCTTTAATTTCGGTCACTGTTTTTCTGGCCGAGCGGCCAACCCCAATTAAAGTTGCCGAGGCGAACCCCGTCCATTGTCCAAAACCTACAAGCCACAAGCCATCGCCATATAAAGCTGCTGTGCCTTTCGTAGCTATTTTTCCGTTTTGCTGAATTTCAGTAATATTTTTCAGATAATCTGTAGCATAGCCAAAACCTGTACACCATAATATGATATCAAAATCTTCCCTTTCTCCATTTTGCCATTGTACGCCAGTTTCGGTAAGCTTTTCAATATTTTTGAAATCTTTATAAACTCCGCGATCTCTTGCCTCTTTCACCTGTGGAACCATAACAATACTACCGATGTTGTAGTTTTGTGGTTTAAACTCTTTGCCCTCCTTTTTGGATTTATATTTTGCTGAAGCCTGGTCAAATAAATCTTTACCATCTACATCATCAGGTAAAAATTCGGGAGTATTTTTAACCGCCCATTTCGTTTCAGTCTCTTTTGAAAGTTGTGCCAGTATCTGAGCTCCGCTATTCCCCTCACCTACGACCAAAACTTTTTTATTGATAAAATCTTCTGCTTTACGATACTTCGAAGAATGGAGTTGTTTTCCCTTAAATTTTTTTATTCCGGTGACTTCAGGAATTAGTGGTTTGGATTGTTTACCGGTAGCTGCAATGATAACTTTAGATTTGAAGTTTTCCTTGGTACTTTTCAGAAGGTATACTCCGTTTTCTTTTTCAATATTAGTGATTTTAACACCTCTTTTTATCGGTAAATCGTAACGCTTTTCATATTGGCATAAATACGCTATTGTTTCTTCTTTAGTAGGATATTCGTTTTTGGTCTTTGGCATTAGCCAACCCGGTAAAGAACTATGCTGAGCCGCAGAGAACAAGTCTAAATGCTCCCAGTTTTGTCCCCAGGAACCACCACAATTTTTATTAGCATCTAAAATGATATAGTCCAGCGAAGTTCGTCTTAAATAATAGGCGCAGGCAAGTGCACTTTGACCTCCACCAACAATAACAACATCATAAATCATCTAACAACACTCCTTTCCGATGATATCCTGCTGAAAAAAGCTAACAAGTACATCACGAATTTCACCCCATTTTTTTTCGTTTATGCAATAACAAACACGAGTTCCTTCAATATCTCCTTTGATAATACCAATATTTTTTAATTCCCGAAGGTGCTGTGAAATAGTGGGCTGGGCCAGGCCAATCTCCATCACCAGATCCCCGCAAATACAGCTTTTGGATTTGATGATTTGCTGCAGTATAGCAATTCTAGCCGGATGCCCCAAGACTTTGGCAATCGTGGCAATTTGATTCTGACTTTCACTAAAAATTTCTGATTTTGTAACTCCCATAGCCTGTTTTTATTAACACCAAAAGATATGATATCACGATCGAGCTCTTAGTGATACTTTAATATTGTGAAAAAATCTTTCTATTCCTACCTCTTAGAGTTGCCCTAAAAATTATTAATTGCAATATTACGATAATATTAGCAGTAAAAAAAGCTGCCGTAAAAAGCAGCTTTTTTTACAAAATTTAAATCTGACGATTATTTTTTTGGTGGTTGAGATGGTCTTACCTCTATTTTACTTGGTAAAGTTCGGGGATTCATTTTCATTAAATTCACTACCAGTTCGCCAATATCTTCTTTCTGTATTTTCCAGGCGTCTTCATCACTTGGCGTGTGTCCGTTAAAATGCGTGGCCACAGATCCAGGCATAATCGTACTCACTTTTATCCCTTTTTGTCTTAAATCTAACATTACTGCCTGAGAAAAACCGGTTAAACCAAATTTACTGGCGTTATATGCTGCACCACCAGCAAAGTAATTGGTTCCTGCCAGACTTGAAATCGTAACGATATAACCTTCGGTTTTTACTAATTCGCTTAAAGTAGATTTCACGCTATAGAATACCCCGGTAAGGTTGGTTTCGATCGTAGCATTCCATTCTTCGGGAGTCATATCTTCTATAGAATTAAATTTTCCTACTCCGGCATTAGCCACTAAAAGATCTATTTTCCCGAATTTATCTACGGCAGACTGTACTGCTTTTTGCTGACTTTCATAATCTCTAACATCAGCTTCTAAACCAATAATTTCTCCTTTACTTTCTAATTCTTTTGCAGCTTCACGGGCGGCTTCCAAAGAACGGCTGGTAATTGCTACCTTAAAGCCCTGGTTTAACAGTGCTTCTGCAACTCCATAGCCAATACCTTTACTCCCGCCAGTAATAAATGCCACTTTTCCTTTTAAATTATTCATAACTAATTTCTTGATTTTTTATTTGAAATTTGCTTTAGAATTAAAGCTAATAAAGAAGCTATGGCGTTTAAAATTATAATTGGTAATTAATTGTTAATTTTAAATCTAAAACCTTTATTAATTTTGGTGTTAAATAGTTTCAGAACTAGCATAAAAAAGTATTTTTGCAAAAACTTGATTTCTTACTACTACAAATAAATACACTGATAATTTGAAACCTTTAGAAAACATAAAAGCTCAGAAGCTGCTTAATAAGATTCAGCGAGATTTGATGCGAAACGGAATTATTACCAATACGCTGATCGACGACTTAAAAGAACTTAGAAATTATGTGGTTGAAGAAGGACAGCCACTACTTGCCAAAGTGATTCGATTAACTTTCGAGCATGTAGAAGAGTATCAGTCATTTAACATTGCCATTCCTGAAGACGATCCTATCGAAGATGATGAGGAAAATCAGGAAGTTCGCGTGGAAGATGAAGTAACCGGGCAGGAAAGCCTTGCTTACCTTTTATCTTTGATGGAAGATCATACCAATAGGGTAAATGAGATTGAGTTGCGCGACTATATACAGGCATTTACAGAATACGCTGAAGAGAATTAAAAAACTTCTTTGCCTGTTTACATCTGTATTAACCAGATCAATTTCTTAAAAGATAGCTGATGAAGAAAGATGCGAAGTCTAGGAAAAAATCAAGACTGCGCTTAATGCACCAATACTACAAGTATACCGGTTTTTATAGTTTTGTTTGGAAAAGTATCAAAAAAGCTATTTTACCCATTATATTATTTGTTGGTGCTTTATTTGCTTTAGATCGTTTTGTCATTGATATAGAAGATACTTTGGTGATGGTAACCCAAACCTACTCACCTATCGTCATCCTAAGCATCTTTTTTGCCAGCGAATCACTATTAGGATTAATTCCGCCTGAATTGTTTATCGCCTGGGCAGGCAAATCTGTTAGCCCCATTTTATATTTATCTTTTTTAGCAGTGGCTTCTTATGTTGGAGGAATTGTTTCTTATTATATCGGCCGGGGTATTACTAAAATACCAAGCGTTCACGAGGCTATGGAATTAAAATTAGCACAGCATATTAAAAATACCCGAAAATGGGGTGGATTTTTAATTATCGTGGGAGCTTTATTGCCTATTCCTTTTTCTATCACAAGTATTGCTGCAGGGATTATTAACTTTCCATTTAGCAGTTACTTAATGTTTGGCTTGCTACGATTTGTTCGTTTTTATCTATATGCCCTTGTAATTTTCGAAATGGTTTAACGCTTTATAACATTTTGAAGCATAAGGAGGTAAACTTGTGCTAAAAATTTGGAACAACATTTTTTATTAGAGTACATTTAGAATTACCAACTAAAAAAACAATCTAAATGAACTCAAAATTAAAGAAAATTGCACGTACGGGATATGTGGCAAAAGGATCGGTTTATGCTATAACAGGTATACTTACTTTCTTAGCCGCTTTTAATATGGGCGGACAAAAAGCCGGAAAATTTCAGGCTCTAGAATTTCTGGAAAAACAATCTTTTGGAAACGCGATATTAATCGTAATGGGTATTGGTCTTTTATGCTATGTTATATGGAGGGCCATACAGGTATTTCAAGATCCTGAAAATATCGGCAGCGATAAAAAAGGAAAAGTGAAGAGAGCGGCCTTTGGGGTAAGTGCTTTGATTTATCTGGCTTTGGCCGTTTCTGCATTTATGAAAGTAATAAATGCCGGAGGAAGTTCCGGAAGTGGCAGCCAAAGTCCTGGTTTTATGACCGGCCAGGTTGGAGTCTTTATATTTGCAGCTATCGGGATTGCAGTTATTGGAGCCGGAATCAACCAGATTAAAAAAGCTTATACGAAAAGCTTTCTTTCCAAATTTGATTACAAGTCAATTTCAGAAGAAAAAAGAAGGAAAACCATTAAAAATACCGGTTTAATGGGGCTTATTGCACGTGGGGTGATTTTCTTTATTTTAGGTTACTTTTTTATAAGGGCAGCTATAGAATCCAATACTTCGGAAATTAAAAGTACTACCGATGCTTTTTCCTTTCTTCAGGACTCTTCCTATGGTCAATACTTATTAGGAGCGGTGGCAGCCGGATTGGTGTGTTATGGTATTTATATGTTTATGATGGCTAAGTATCGTAAATTTAAAGCTTAAGTTAAAGTGAGTTAAACTAAAACTAATTGTTTCAATAACTTAATCACATAGCATTACATTAGTTGAAAATTAATAACTAACCAAAAAATTAAACGATGTCTATTTTAACAATCATTCTGAATATTCTTTTACCACCTCTTGCAGTGTATATGAAACACGGTGTGGGCACTACTTTACTTATCAGTATTGTTTTAACCATTATTGGTTGGATACCTGGTGTAATTCATGCCTTTTTAGTGAATGGTACGAGATAATTATTGAAAATAATTATAAACAAAAAACCGGCTTAAAGCCAGTCATGGTCGGAAGATTATTCTTCCGACTTTTTTGTTATAAAGACTTTTTTCT
This sequence comes from Zunongwangia sp. L-65, assembly GCF_056859415.1. Taxonomy (NCBI): domain Bacteria; kingdom Pseudomonadati; phylum Bacteroidota; class Flavobacteriia; order Flavobacteriales; family Flavobacteriaceae; genus Zunongwangia; species Zunongwangia sp. L-65. The sequence goes on along the minus strand of NZ_JBSXOK010000022.1, from coordinate 201 downwards.
TAATTATAATACCGAAGGAAATATATGAATAACCTACTGGTTATCAGACAAATAACTTGTTTTTATTCTTTGTTTTTTGTATCTTTAATATTGATAATCAGTCTTATATGTCAGTTTTTAAAGATCATAAGGTAACTGTAAATGAGTTACTTCAAGTTATACCTGAAGCCCTGTTATCCCAACTAGCTACCCAGACGAAAG
>NZ_JBSXOK010000021.1:0-3057 GCF_056859415.1 Zunongwangia sp. L-65 | reverse complement strand
GTCCGGTTAGATCAAAATGGGTGATTAATAATTCTGGTAATAATATCTTGAGTAGGTCTATATATGGATCCAATGCTTCCTGTTTAGAAAACAAAAATCTAATTAATATTTCAATTCACACACAACTTTTGAGAATGATCCAGGATAAAGCCAAAATCGTACCCAGAATCGTACCCAGATCGTGCATAGTATTTCTATGGCCATAACTTTACATTTCGTATAAAATACAGAATACTATGAGTAGATTTTTATTCATTTTCTGGATTGTTATATTTGATAGGTGAAGCGAAAAATCAGGAGGAGCGTATTGCTGCATTAAACTTAATGGATTCTGTAGATGCTTTTGAAAATCATTATAGAAAAGTAATGAAGCTTAGACGTGAAGTTTTTAATCCGGTTTCTATGGCACTCATCGAAACGGCACAAAGCATAGATGAATTTTTTAGAATATAATACGAGTAAAAATGAGTGGTAAATGAAATTAGAATTTGAAAAGTGGGTTGAAAATCAAAAATTTTCAAATAGTTCAAACACTTTGTTTGAAGAGGCATTTCAGTCATTTAAAGGAGGGGCTTATAAAGCATCTTTGTTATTTTCATATCTAGGATTTTTAAATGTCATTAAACAAAGAATACTGGCTTCTGATGTTCCAGAGGGATTTAAAGAAGAGAAGTATGAAAAAATCAAAAATGGATTAAGGGATAATGAGAATTGGGATTCTAATGTATTTGATTGTCTGAAACGTAATACTGGATTAATATTTGTTTTGTCAGAATCCATTAAGAGAGAACTTTTCTATTGGAGGGATAGAAGGAATGATTGTGCACATTTTAAAAACGAAAAAATAGAATATTATCATACTGAAAGTTTTTGGAGTTTCTTGCAGTCTAATCTCGATAAATTTAATGTAAAGGGGAGTCAGGAAAAGCTAATCTTAGATTTTCAAGATTTTTTTGATGAATCGCTTACCTCTTCTAGGGAGAGCATCGAGCCCTTAATAAAACAAATTTATAACTCTATTCCGGTTCAAGAATTGCCGGTTTTTTTTCAAAGAATTAAAGATGAATTTATTGGAGTATATATTGATAATTTAACTTTTCAGTCAGTTTATATCTTTTCCGAGATATTGAAAAAAGGATCATCTGAATTAAAATTGGAATTGAATAATTATTTAAAGTCTCTCGATAATGAATTTTTGTATGAATTACTATCAACTTTTCCAGAAATAGTTCAAATTATAGATTTTAAAGAAAAGTTTTATAGGTGGCTATGGTATGAAAAAATAAATAAGAGTATGAATGATTATAATCTTTATACTTCAATTTTAAGTAAAGGAATTATTTCATCCGAAGATTTGGTTGAAAGCCACATGAGAATTGCTGAGAGAAGTAAAAAATTAGATCCATTTGAAAGAAATTTTATTGATCTACAGCGATCGGGATATTATGAGTACTTGGAGGGGAAAATCTTCCCAGAGGATGGATTTTTTAATTTTAATGAACCTAATAGCTATAAATCCGCTATAATTCATTGTCTGAAATATAGACAATTAACTAATAGGAAAGTAAAGTCCTTGTTATGCACTTTCGATAATCGTTATTATCCGATTCAATTATATGATTCCTTAATCTTTCTTTTAAATAACAATCCTGTTTTAAAACAGAAAATTCAAATAACAATAGATAATGAAGGTTATAAAGTTCCAGACGCGTTGAGTGAAGTCTTCAATGATCCCAGAGGACAGAAAAATTAGTATACCTAAAATCGTACCTAGATTTTTTATCAAATAAAAAAAATGTGGTGTGAAATATTGATAATCACTAAATATTGAGGGCTAAAAACAGGGTTATAGTACTTAAAATCCAATGAACAGCAACTTTCGTAAGGGTTTAAGTCCCGCTCCTTAAATAATAGCTTTTTTTATGTTTTTTGATTTTTAGTTACTTATCTAGATTTATAATTAGTTTCTGGAATAAATTTGAAGCTAAAAATGGATTATTTGATTTAATCATTTCTTAATCCTCTAAGGAAGTCATATTATAAAATATGCTCGTTTTGTCAATTCGACTTAAATTAGCTACGATTAAGAATAATATTTACCCACAAATCTCAAAAAACTTTTCTATTAAAATTTCATTTATACAACGTTTTTAAATATTGCAATATTTCAGGGGATTGTTCTGGGCTTACTTATTTTAAAGTCTTCCTTATTCAATAGTAATTCAAATAAATATCTGGCATATTTGATATTTACACTTTCAATTATTTTATTGAATCATGTTTTTGAAATCGAAAAAGCATCTAGTTCCTATCCTATTCTGCGCTTTATTGAGCACATCGAGTGGGTATTTCTGATACCTGCTTTCCTATTCCTGATTGTAATAAACAGGATTGATGATACTGTGAAAAGTAGACAAAAAGGATATTTGTGTTTTATTCCATTTGCCTATTCTGCTATCCTTAATATTACATACGATCTTGATCGTGTGGCAGGAATTTATACCATTCCTGAGCCCGGCATTGATCTAATCGAAATACTTGGTTTGATTCATCTTATTTTAGCCATTATTTTTATTCCATTCCTGCCACTTTACTCTTATTTTCTGATCAGATATTTAAAAAAATCAGAGGAAAAAAAGTGGATAATTACTTTATTGACAATTGTTTCTACATTGTTATTTGCTTGGCTTATGACCTGCCTAGCCGGCTTATTTTTTCAATATGATATTTCTTCTACTATGAATGTATTAGCGATAGCTGCTACCTTGATAGTTCATTGGACAGCCTACATAGGTATTTACAAATACAAACTGGCCAAAAACAAAGATGCAATCCATAATTTTCTGAATAAAGATTTAGCTCTTTCGTATACCAATAAGTAATTTGTAGAAAATAGTGAGCCAGAAGTAGATAGGGGTATGCACCCCACCAAGTACATCTAGGAAGTTAATCTGAATATACTTATAACAGAATTTAGCGGTGAAGATCTATTAGGTATTCTTTAGTTTTTTATAATTCTGTGGATACAGATCCCGGAGGTTTTTATGATTGATAGTG
>NZ_JBSXOK010000020.1:0-18220 GCF_056859415.1 Zunongwangia sp. L-65 | reverse complement strand
CCAGTAGCTTATTCATATATTTCCTTCGGTATTATAATTAAGAAAAAAGTCTTTATAACAAAAAAGTCGGAAGAATAATCTTCCGACCATGACTGCGCCAACTCTTGCAGTGTATATGAAACACGATGAGGGCACTACTTTACTTATCAGTATTATTTTAACCATTATTGGTTGGATACCTGCTGTAATTCATGAGTTTTTAGTGAATCGTACGAGATAATTATTGAAAATAATTATAAACAAAAAACCCGCTTAAAGCCAGTCATGGTCGGAAGATTATTCTTCCGACTTTTTTGTTATAAACACTTTTTTCTTAATTATAATACCGAAGGAAATATATGAATAAGCTACTGGTTATCAGATAAATAACTTGGTTTTATTCTTTGTTTTTTGTATCTTTAATATTGATAATCAGTCTTTATAACAAAAAAGTCGGAAGAATAATCTTCCGACCATGACTGGGATTTAGCAGCGTATATTTTAAATGAAAATAACGATTTAAACAAACCGGTGAAAAATAGTGAAGATCATACCTTATTACGAGAGCTATTACTTGTAGTAGAGCATAATGCGTATCATACCGGGCAGTTGATTCTTTTACTTCGACTTTTAGGAGATCACTAATATTTTGTATTTCTTTATTTGTATTTTTGCGCGGTTTCAAATGCATTTTTGATCATTTGGAACCGTATTAATAAGATTAATTCAACCAAAAAATTACGATTACATGGCAGATGATAAAAAAGTGATATTCTCGATGAGTGGGGTTACTAAAACCTACAAATCTGCGAATACACCGGTTTTAAAAAATATATACCTGAGTTTTTTCTATGGAGCAAAAATCGGGATTCTTGGTCTTAATGGTTCTGGTAAATCTACCCTATTAAAAATTATCGCAGGTAGAGATACAAACTACCAGGGAGATGTAGTATTTTCTTCAGGATATAGTATTGGTTATTTAGAGCAGGAGCCAGAGTTAGATGAAGATAAAACTGTTCTTGAGGTTGTAAAAGAAGGTGTTGCTGAAACCGTTGCAGTACTGGATGAGTACAACAAAATTAACGACATGTTTGGTTTGCCTGAGGTTTATGAAGATGCTGATAAGATGCAAAAGCTTATGGATAAGCAGGCAGAACTTCAGGATAAGATTGATGCCAGCAATGCATGGGAATTAGATACCAAGCTGGAAATTGCGATGGATGCCTTAAGAACTCCGGAAGCTGATAAGAAAATTTCAGTATTATCTGGTGGGGAAAGAAGGCGAGTAGCGCTTTGTCGCTTATTACTAAAAGAGCCAGATATTCTACTTTTAGATGAGCCAACCAACCACCTGGATGCCGAATCTGTGCATTGGTTAGAACACCATTTAGCACAATATAAGGGAACGGTGATTGCAGTGACGCACGACCGTTATTTCTTAGATAATGTTGCCGGTTGGATCTTAGAATTAGATCGTGGTGAAGGAATCCCATGGAAAGGAAACTATTCTTCCTGGTTAGATCAAAAATCCAAGCGATTGGCGCAAGAGCAAAAACAGGCCAGCAAGCGCCAGAAAACTTTAGAACGCGAACTGGAATGGGCGAAAATGAATCCGAAAGGTCGCCAGTCTAAGCAAAAAGCACGTCTTAAAAATTACGACAAGCTGCTGAGTCAGGATCAAAAACAAATGGATGAAAAGCTTGAAATTTACATCCCAAATGGGCCAAGATTAGGAACAAACGTAATCGACGCGAACGGTGTTAGTAAAGCATTTGGAGATAAATTGCTTTATGAGGATCTTAATTTTAGTTTACCGCAAGCAGGAATTGTAGGAATTATAGGACCAAACGGTGCCGGTAAAACCACAATTTTTAAAATGATAATGGGTGAAGAGCAGCCTGACAAAGGAACTTTTGATGTTGGTGAAACGGCAAAGATCGCGTACGTAGATCAAAGTCACTCTGATATTGATCCTGAAAAAACCATCTGGCAAAACTTTAGTGATGAGCAGGAACTTATCATGATGGGAGGCAGACAGGTAAATTCACGAGCTTATCTAAGCAGATTTAACTTTAGCGGGAGCGAGCAAAATAAGAAAGTGAATATGCTATCGGGTGGTGAGCGAAACAGGCTTCACCTGGCCATGACGTTAAAAGAAGAAGGGAACGTATTGCTACTGGATGAGCCTACCAACGATCTTGATGTGAATACCCTAAGAGCTTTAGAAGAAGGCTTGGATAACTTTGCAGGTTGTGCTGTGGTCATTTCCCACGACCGTTGGTTCCTGGATAGGGTTTGTACGCATATTCTTGCTTTTGAAGGCGACTCGCAAGTATATTTCTTTGAAGGTAGTTTCTCTGATTATGAAGAGAACAAGAAAAAACGTCTTGGCGGTGACGTAATGCCAAAACGAATTAAATATAAAAAATTAACCAGATAGTCATACCCTATAAGGCTCCTTAACGGAGCCTTTTTTTATACTGCTTCTATTGATTTTATGTAGTTAAGAGGGAAGATTTTTCATGGCAAAATGAAGAAGTCCGCTTGAATTTTTAAGGTTTAGTTTTCTAATCATGTTTTTACGATGGGTTTCGATAGTAAACTGGCTACGGTGCAGGATTTCCGAAATTTCCTTGGTGCTTTTTCCATCTTTAATTAATTGAAGGATTTCTAACTCCCGATTAGTCAATTTAAAATCGCTGGTCCATACTTTAATATTGCTTACCGCTTTTGTGTGTTCTTCATAAAAAGCAGTCTCTCCAATCCTTACTTTTCTTATGGCTTCAATAAGCTCGTTAGTATGGACAAATTTTGGCAGATAACCAGCAACACCTATAAATTTAAGTTTATCCAGAATGTTTTTTTCAAAAAGCATAGATAAACAGATGATTTTTAGAGAAGCGAAATAAGGCTTCATTTTTTCAGCAATACTAATTCCAGAATTCCCAGGCAGATTTATATCGAGTAACAGCACATCGGCTTTATGGATTTCGTCGCTTTTCAGCATGGTTTCCCCATCCCTAAATGTGGCGATAACCTGTAAATCGTCGATAGCGTCTAAAATTTGCATGAGTCCTTCTGTAAATAAGGAATGATCATCAACCAGTACGATTTTTATTGCTTTCATTTTAAATAGGTATTTCGATGATACTTATCATGCCTTTCCCGGTATTCTCTATATGAAATATTCCTTGGTGATAAGAAACCCTGGATTTTATATTTTTTATTCCCATACCATTAGTGTTTTCTTCTTTTAAGCCTATACCATTATCTTCTATCTGAAGGCTGCAGGTACTTTCATCACAATTTAGGGTAATGTCAACAATCGTTGCCTTCGAATGTTTTATGATATTGGAAATAAGCTCCTGAAAGATTCGATAGATATTAACCGCTTTAATGTTTTCTATGGTATGGTCGTCTCCCAATAGGGTAAGATTCACTGCTATTGAAGTATTCTTAAAAAGCTCTAAGTCCTGCTGAATAGTTGTATATAAACCAATTTTTTCTATTTCTTTAGGTGATATTTGGTAGATTAAATTGCGAAACTGGTCTTTTGCAAGATTGAATATTCCTGTAATTTGCTTTTCATTCTTATAGGGAGCTTCCAGTAAAAGACGCAAGGCATTCATAGTATTTCCTAATCCGTCATGAAGATTTCTTGCAATGATCTGGCGTTCATTTTCCTGTACTTCAATGAGTTCTTCGCTTAGTTTTTCACTTTTTAATTTAGCAGCGGCTAGATTTTGGTTCATTTCATTAAGCTCTTTTCTATAATTCAATAAGAAAGCAATCGTTAAACTTAAAATTTCAAAAGCAACGCTGTTAATGATGTTTCCTGGTGGCATGTAAATGGTTGCGCCCCCTACCTGAAAAGTGTTGGTGATATAAAAAAGTAGCGAAAGAATAAGTAAAAAGTTACAGCAGATGTAGTAAACGGATTGTTTATTCTTTTTGTAAATCGAATAAAACAGGTTGATCACCAATACCGTTAAATTGATTAAAAATAAAAGAAATAGCAAAAGCCGGTATTGGTCAAAAAAAGCGGTGTTTTGCGGAATAACGATCTTGATCACTACAAAAAGAATAAGAATAAACAAGATGAAATTATTGATAAGGTTTAATATCGAATTCCATTTTGGAAAATGCTCTTTGTGAGCGGTAAAGTATTGAAATACTTTTGTGTGAAAATATGACGATAGCAGCACAAAAAACATTTTAGGGAAGTGTGTCCAAAAGCGATGAAGAAAATCGGGAACCAAATGCACATCGTACATATATTCTATGGCATTAAAGGCCATCATGCTTAAAATATAGCCAAACATAAAACCATACAGTTTTCTTCGTATAAGGATAAACAGGAATAGATTGAATAAAGCGGTGAAAGTAAAGTAGCCAAAGTACCGGCCTAAAAGGAATGAATTATTAGCCTCATAAATAAGAATATCTTCCACCGTAGTAAAATCTGTAGGAAAATATAAATTAGAGTGTCCCTGTAATTTAGTTTTTAAAATCAAAGTTTTGGTCTCGAAAGCTTGCATTTCAACCTTAAAAGAAAGACATCGAATGGGCGTTGGTCTTTTTTCCAGTTTTTGAGCTACAGAGGTTTCTCCAATTTCTATGAGCCGGCCATTTTTCAATTCGTATAAAGTGAATAAAATTCCGTCATTATAAAAGCTCCAATAATAGTCCTCTGCGAAAGCCTGATCGTTTGTAACCTTTAATGAAAAATAATTTAAGCAACTGGTAAACCCTAGATTTACGATTCGGCTAGGATCCATATCCTGAAATTCTCCTTTGTTGAAATGCTGAATTATTTCTTCTTTAGATTCTGCCTTGCAGTCCTCAAATCTTTGGAAAAAATCAACAATATGCTGTGAGTACACTCCTTTTACAAAAAGCGTATCGTCTTCTGAAGCATTTACAGAAAATGCGAGAAGAAAGCAAATAATAAGAAAGTACTTGTTTAGCACATTAATTTTCAGTGGATTGGAGGTGAAAATAAAATTAGCTAAATAGATTGAAGGATAAATACCCAATGACAGATATTTTTTGAATAATTCTGAAATTAGTCGGTTTTCAGCTTAATTTTTAAGTTTTCAGCATAATTCTTTATCGTTTCGATATCATTTTTAGTTTCTACGGCTTCCAAAGCACTACTGAAAAAACACTTAGCTTCGGAAAGAATAATATCTTTATAGTAATCTTCTTTTTGTTCTTGCTGAAGTAAATAGTGGAACATCACGCCAATTTTTTGAATGATAATTAGATCGTGTGAGCAGTAGGTTCTAATGGTTACCAGTATATTATAAAGTAAATCTTTAAAATCTACGGTATTCAATTTTAAAAGACATTTATCGTTGCGGTTTATAATACTCGAATCCTTTTTTAGCATTCTAAGGGCCAGTAATTCGGTTAAATAATCGATAGCATTTACCGCGGTACCGGGATCATTAATCCCGGGAGACATGGCTTTGGCAATAATTTCAGTAATTTGTTTAAAAGCCAATACGTAATTATCGGCAACGAGTTCTTTACGTGCAAAATTGAAATTCGCTAAAATTTCATCTAATTTTTCATCATCCAGTTCTTTTTCTGACCGAAGAATTGGGGTGCCTTTAAGAATAAAAATACCTTTTATAGGTAAAACATGAAATTTGGTTTCTATTTCTTCACAAAGATCAAGCATGTTCGCAATCGATAGGTTTTGAAAATACCCACTTTTTTTTGCTTCATAGACATGCCAGCTATCCGTATCAGGGAAACTGGCAGTTTGATTTCGCTCACTGTCCAATAATTTATAAAGCCTGTTTCTGGATTCATGATAAATATACTCGAGGATATTACTTATTTGAATGCTTTGGGAAATGGTATGGATGAAATAGATAAATGCACCCATACAGATCACTGTAAAAAGGATACCCAAAAATACTGAAAATCCGGGTAAATCTTTTGGAGGTGCGTCCGGATCTATAGCAACCATGATAAAAATACAATAGAGTATGGTTGCAAGATAAATCCCTAAGACTGTTTGGTGTTTACGATCTGAAATTAAGCCGGGCAGTAATCTTGGAGAATAATTATTGGTGGCCTGGTTAAGCAAAACCATTACCATAGAAAAGCTAAACACCATCATCGAGATGAGTCCCGTAATTATTGCTCCTAAAACGCTTAGTGCCGTATCTCCGCTATTAACAATAAGAGACGGAAAGTTTTTTCTTAAAAGACCTGAAGCGCCATGTTCTTCCAAGAATAAGGTTAGAAATGTAAATAGAAACCCTAATAAAGCGATTACGGTTGGATAAAATGCGATCCGACTGCGAATAGCATTAAAAAAAGAAAGTAGCCGGGTAAATAGTTTTTTCATTTGACAGTTAATATGAGGCTAATATAGCTGTAAAAACCCTAAACATGTTAAAAAGTCATGTTAAAAACCATTATAACTGCCAAAATGACGTTAAAATTTAATTGGAATTTAAATTGCTATTAGGTAAGTGTTCTTAAAAGAAATAAAGTTTAACAAAAAATATAAATGTTATGAGTCTAATTAAGAGAAATGAAAACTGGTTGCCATCTGTATTTGACGATATGTTTAAAACAGATTGGTTAGGAGGAACTACAAACGTGAATAATATAGGGACAAGGATTCCAGCGGTTAATATTCACGAATCAGACGAGAATTTTATCGTTGAAGTTGCAGCTCCTGGAAAATCCAAAGAAGATTTTAAGATTGAGTTGGATAACGATGTATTAACCATTTCAGCTGAAGAAAAATTAGAAAAAGAAACTTCAGAAAAAAGCGGAAAATATACTCGTAAAGAATTTAGCTATAGTACTTTTAAAAGAGCATTTAGTTTACCTGAAACAGTAGATAATTCTAAAATTTCTGCGAATTACAATAACGGGGTTTTAGAAATTGCACTTCCAAAAAAGGAAGAAGCTAAAGTGCAGGCTAAAAGAATGATAGAAATATCTTAAGTTAAGGTTATTTAGTTAGTTAAAAAAAGAAAGCCGAATTATAAGATTCGGCTTTCTTTTTATTTCCAGGGTTTTAAATCTTAAGTTATTCGCCCTTTTCTTCAGGAATATATCTTAAAAAATACATGGTATCTCCACTGGGATGATCCCATTTATTGAAAAGTTGAAATCCGAATTTTTGATACACAATCGCGTTTTTTCGCATTCTTGTTTCCGCATAAAGCGGTAAATTATAAAGCTTAGCGCGTCTGTAAAACTCATTTTTCATTTGTACACCAACCTGTGTGCCGGGGCCACGGGATTCTTTGAGGATTCCCCAAAACCAGCAGTACAAATATTCACCTTCCTGTGGACGCTGTTTCTTGATATAATTTTGGGTTTTTAAAATTTTATAGGCATTTTTTATACCCGTAACATTAAAAACTAAGCCTAATTCTGACCAGGCATTTTTCCAGAAGTTTTCATCTTTTTTACTGGTTTTAAATAAAATAGCAATCCCATTTCCATCTTCACTTACAATAAGAGCATCTTTTTCAATAGCTTTATTCACCATGTGTTCAGCAAGATATTTATATCTTTTGTGCTCGTTTCCTCCCTTTTTAACCACATCCATAGATGATGGGATTTCTTTTAAAAGGATGGTCACTTTTTTAATAATATCTGCTTTTTCTTCCTGAGTCAAAATTCGATCTTTTAGACTGCGAATATAACAAAAATCAAAGGTTTTTTTATTTGGTAATGCTATGGTAATTTTTAGTTTTCCTTTCTTAATTTCTGTTTAGCATTAGTTCAAATTATGCTTTAAGTCCACTTAATTTTTATATTGACTGATTTTGTAGTTAATTTAAGCTTAAATTTATCCCAATGATGAAGAAAATCCTTTTCCCCCTCTTGCTACTTTTCTTATTGCCGGTTTTTGGGCAATCTTCGATAGAAAGTGATTCCATAAAAATCAGAGAAATTTATAACATTGCATTAACCAATTGTAAAAGCTATGATTGGTTAAGGCATTTATCCAATAGTATCGGTGGTCGCCTTTCTGGATCCTACAATGCGCAACTTGCGGTAGACTACACTAAAAAAGAGTTGGATAGTCTTGGCTTAGATAAGGTTTGGCTACAGGAAGTGATGGTGCCAAAATGGACCCGAGGGGTTCGTGAATACGCGTATATCGAAACGATTCCGGGAAGTGCTACACCTGTTAATATCTGCGCTTTGGGAGGTTCTATTGCTACCCCTGAAGGAGGAACCAAAGCTGAGGTTATCGAAGTGAAGGGCATTGAAGAACTTTCCGCAATTGGCGAAAATAAAATTAAAGGTAAAATTGTCTTTTTTAATCGACCAATGAATGCTACAAATATCCATACGTTTAAAGCTTACGGGGGCGCAGTAGATCAACGCGCTAATGGAGCTGCTGAAGCTTCAAAATATGGGGCCGTGGGTGTACTGGTTAGATCGATGAACCTTAGCATCGATGAATATCCACATGCCGGTAGTATGTATTATGGTGATATTGCTGAAGATCAAAAAATTCCGGCTGCGGCCATTAGTACGAAGGATGCTGAATATTTAAGCTCGGTTTTAAAGTTGCAAAAAGATCTTAAGGTCTATTTTAAAATGAATTGTGAAACCCATCCGGATGTAAAAAGCTATAATGTTATTGGAGAAATTACGGGAAGTCAGTATCCCGATGAATATATTGTTGTAGGAGGGCATTTAGATTCTTGGGATTTAGGAGATGGCTCTCACGATGATGGAGCGGGCTGTGTACAATCGATGGAAGTATTACGCCTGTTTAAAGAGATGGGGTATAAGCCAAAAAGGAGTATACGCGTAGTCTTGTTTATGAATGAAGAAAATGGATTGCGAGGCGGATTAAAATACGCCGAGGTTGCCAGGGAAAAAAGCGAAGATCATATCTTTGCCTTAGAAAGCGATTCGGGTGGTTTTACACCAAGGGGCTTTACGTTTCATGCTGATGATGTCCAACTTGAAAAACTACAAAACTGGTCTCGTTTATTTGCACCGTATTATTTACATATTTTTAAAGAAGGAGAAGGAGGTGCAGATATTGGTCCGCTTAAAGGTGATGGAACGGTTTTAGCGGGTTTACAACCAGATTCTCAACGTTATTTTGATTATCACCATGCTGCTACAGATACTTTCGATAAAATCAATAAAAGAGAACTCGAGTTAGGTGCAGCTAGCATGACATCTTTAATTTATCTGGTAGATAAATACGGTTTATAATTGATAAGGTTCCCGGCGATTAACATATCAAATCCAAATTTTAACAAAGAAGAAGATCTCACTTCCTTTTTGCTTTTAGATGCCTTTATCTATAATGATACTGAAAGTTATTTTCAGGAATATTTAAATGAGGAATTGTTTTGTGATAGTCACGGAAAGATTTTTAAGATCACAGGCAAAAAACAACCAAAATCGATTTTTAGAAAGCTTTTTTTCTTTTTGCCCAATATTTATAAGGTAGAATTGATTTTTGAAGCTACTAATGAATATATAACATTAGATGATCTTCGAGATTTTATGATTGAAAGAATAAAAACTTTGGGTTACGGCAAGTTTGAAGTAAAGTGGATTCTGGAGCTTCAGAAAGCAAAATCTTATGAAGAATTAATTTTAGGAAAACAAAACTAAGTATCTTCTATTTTTCAGATTCTTAAATTGGATTTTTTAATGATAAATCAATTTGAAGCCGGATAAAAGCCATTATCTTTGCGCACTAAATTTTTGGTTTTGCAGCTTTCAGATTACACAAAAGAATTCAGGAAAAATCTAAATATAGCCTATCCGGTGATGTTAGGTCAATTGGGACATGTACTTGTTGGTCTCGCTGATAATCTAATGGTAGGACGATTAGGTGCTGCGCCCCTTGCCGCAGTTTCCTTAGGAAATAGTTTGGTGTTTATTGCACTTTCTTTAGGGATTGGATTTTCTTTTGCGATTACTCCGCTTATTGCTGAGGCCGATGGTTCTGGAGACATCGAAAAGGGAAGAAGTTATTTTCATCACGGGATTATTCTTTGTGGTATAAACGGTATACTTCTTTTTCTACTGCTATTACTGGCAAAACCACTTTTATATTACCTTGATCAACCTCCTGAAGTAGTAGAGTATGCTATGCCTTATCTTGAAATTGTAGCTTTTTCGATGCTCCCTTTAATGATATTTCAGGCCTATAAACAATTTGCCGATGGTTTATCTCAAACCAAATATTCAATGTATGCTACTATATTAGCTAATGTGGTTAACGTATTATTCAACTATTTATTAATTTACGGAATTTGGGTTTTTCCAGAGTTGGGTTTAGAAGGTGCAGCGATAGGAACATTGATTTCAAGGTTCTTTATGCTTTGGTTTGTGTGGGAAATTTTAAGACGAAAATCTAAATTTAAACCCTACTTCGTTTGGTCCAAAAAAGAATTATTTAATATAGATATTTTTAAGAAGATTTTAAATCTTGGTCTGCCAACTGCCTTACAGATGTTATTTGAAGTAGCTATTTTTACAGCGACCGTCTTCCTGGCAGGACTTTTAGGAACAAATCAGCAGGCAGCAAATCAAATTGCTTTAAATTTAGCCTCGATGACCTTTATGATTGCGGTAGGCCTTGGGGTTACTGCAACTATACGCGTTGGAAATCAAAAAGGATTACATCATTATAAAGAGTTGAGACGAATTGCCATGTCAGTATTCCTACTTGTCTTTATTATTGAAGCTGTATTCGCAGTAGGTTTTATTTTGTTGAAAGACTGGTTGCCTACTTTTTATATAGACAATGCCGAAGTTGTACTTTTATCGTCACAATTATTAATCGTAGCAGCCTTATTTCAGTTAAGTGACGGAATGCAGGTAGTAATTCTGGGGGCTTTACGAGGTTTACAAGATGTAAAAGTCCCAACTGCTATTTGTTTTGTTGCGTACTGGATGATTGGTTTTCCGGTGTCCTGGTATTTTGGAAAAGCTGAAAATATGGGAAGTATGGGAATCTGGATGGGCTTACTGGCAGGATTAACGGCTTCTGCATTAATGTTGTATTTTAGATTCAATTATTTAAGCCATAAATTGATTGCGAATAAACCGAAAGAAATTAAAACCGAAACTGTTTAAAAATATATACCATGGAATTTCCTAAATTTTTATTGGGTGATAATACCGACTATTCAGATGCGATTTTTGTGATTCACACAGAGTTTCCCCGTTTCATTATTAATCTTGAAAATGATGAGGTGGAGTGGCTTGAAGATTTTGATAAAGCAGATGAAGAAGAACTGGCGAATGAAGCCGAAAGTTTGATTCAGCAGGCGAATGACTTTTATGATCGCGAAGTATCCAGATACGAGGAGGACTAAACCAGTTATGTGCTTTTGGGCACATGCACAAGGTATTTATTAGTAATGATTTAAATTTCGAGGTATCGCGATCTCAGTCTCGAAAGCTACCGTATCCACACCTTAACGGAGCATTTAATCTCAATTATGGAATAAAAAAAGTATGGAAGAATTAATTGAATTAGACCACAAATTATTTCTTTATTTAAACAATCTTGGTTCTGCAACCTGGGATTGGATGTGGATTGCTATTAGTAATAAATGGATGGCGATCCCACTTTATGCTTTTCTGTTATTCCTTCTTTTTAAGAAATTTGGCTGGAAGTATAGTGTGATCACAATGATTTTTATTGCACTCTTAATCACCTGTACCGATCAAATGGCCAACGTATTTAAAGACTTTTTTATGCGTCCGCGTCCTTGCAGGCAGGAAGGCGTAACCCAATTTGCCAGGATCGTGGCAGAGCGCTGCGGTAAATATGGATTTTACTCGGCTCATGCTTCAAGTACGTTTGCCGTAGCAATTTTTTTAGGATCTATTTTTAAAAAGAAAATTCCTGGACTTATCTGGTATTTATTAATTTGGGCCGCTTTTGTAGCCTATAGTCGGGTTTATCTTGGCGTTCATTATCCCGGTGATATCATTGTGGGGGCCATTTTTGGGACATTATACGGGTATCTGCTTTATTTACTTCAACAGTTTACGCTTAATAAATTAAAATTGGTGTAGTATATAAATAGTGGAATCTCCATATCATCAACTCCAATAACTTCTATTTTATTTTCAATTCTATTCTCCTGTACCCAAAATCTTTCTTCAGGTAATTCCTTATATTTTTTAGACACAGTTTTTATTGTCTTTTTCATGATCTTTAAAGCAACCGATTGCGTATTCATTTTATATGTAATTTTTACGCTTAAAATTGAAGCATTATTAATATTTCACCCTCATTAACTATAATTTAATCTTTAATGAAGTATTTTTTTACTATTTATAGTTGATATTAACAATTCATATAATTGAAAAGGGAGAGTAATTTCACTTATAACCCATATTTTTAAATTATTTATAAATTTTTAAAATACTGAATAACAGTAATTTAAGTGGTAATCACATTACTTATAGTCATTTTGAATATAAAAATTAACGCAACCGATTTCGTAATTAGTAATTTTATAATATATTTATCATATCAAAAAATTAACCTATTAATTTTTGTCATTCTAATATGATTTAAATCTCTTAATTTAAAATTTATTAATATGGAGGAAAAAATTACTAACTATGTAAGAAGTTTGGGTAGGATGCCCAAATTTTCGCTTCTGTTTTTCTTGTTGGTATTTACTGGTGCGTACGCCCAAAATACAACAGTAAGTGGAGAAGTTGTTGACGCAGATGGATTACCACTGCCGGGAGTAAATGTTTTCATTGTAGGAACCAGTCAGGGAACAACGACCGATTTTGATGGTAACTATACGTTAAATAATGTGCCATCAGATGCTACCCTTAGTTATAGCTTTATGGGCTATCGAGCTCAGGATATCGCAGTTAACGGGCGAACACAGATTAACGTAACCATGCAAGACGATACCGAAGCTTTGAGTGAAGTGGTCGTGGTGGGGTATGGTACACAAAGTAGGGAATCTGTTACTGGATCAGTGGTTTCAGTAAAAGGAGAAGAATTAAATGAAGTAAAGACGGCTAACTTTCAAGAAGCACTTATAGGACGTGCCGCTGGTGTTAATATTTCTACCAACAGTACCAGGCCAGGGGCATCCCCGCAGGTTCGAATTCGAGGTACCCGGTCGCTTTCTGGTAATAATGATCCTTTAATTGTACTTAATGGCATTCCTTTTTCTGGTGGTCTAAGTGATATCAGTCCTAATGATATTGAAAGTCTTGATATACTTAAAGATGCATCTGCCACAGCTATTTACGGCTCACGGGGTGCCAATGGTGTTATCCTTATCACTACAAAGTCGGGAAGACAGGGGCAAAAGGCTACATTTTCTTATAATACATACTATGCAGTAAAAGACGTGTTTGCGAAATATCCAATGATGAATGCAGCGCAACTTACCCAATTACGTGCAGATGTTGCAGCTCATCCTAATCAGGGTGGCAGCCCAATTTATGGTTTGGGTGGCGATGAAGATCTGGCTAATGATACAGACTGGCAGGATCTTTTATACGGAACCGGACTTCAAACAACTCATGATATTAGCGTAAAAGGAGGTTCTGAAAAAGGCTCTTTTAATATAGGAATGGGGTATTTTAAAGAAACATCGGTAGTGCCAGAGGATTCTTTCCAAAGATATTCTTTAAGAGCTCAGGTTGATCAGGAAGTAGGTTCTTTATTTAAATTTGGTTTGAATTCAGTAATGAACTTCAATAAAAGCAGTAGTATTGTAGGAGTATTTGGTGCATTAGCCGCCTCGCCACTCTTAAGTCCGTATGATGAAAATGGAAATTTTTTAGAATCTGTGAGGCTTCAAACAGAAGCTGATAACCTTTGGATTCCTACCAGGAATGAAGTAAACCGAATAGGAGATAGAAGGAAAAATGAACAATTGGATTACGGCTCTTATAATAATATTTATGCTGAAGTTAAAATACCATGGATTGAAGGATTGAAATATCGACTTAATCTTGGTTTAAATTTTAGAACAGATAGAGATGGAGACTTCACAGGGCAGGGCGTTTTTAATTATAACGAACAAAACCCCTCATCTGGAAGCTATAATAGTTCTATAACAAGAGATTATGTTGTAGAAAATCAAATACTATACGATAGAACATTTGCTGAGAAACACAAAGTAAACTTCGTGGGATTATTTTCTGCTCAAAATACACAGTATGACAATGTAGGCTTAACAGCAAGGAATATTCCTGATGAGTCTTCTTTATGGTATAATCTGGATTCAGCAATTTCTGAGGATATAACAAATTACGGAACCGGATATTCTGCTACTGGATTACTGTCCTATATGGGGAGGGTAATGTATCAATACGACAATCGTTATTTGATGACAGCGACCATACGTACCGATGGTTCATCTAGATTAGCCACGGGTAATAAGTGGGTGACCTATCCTGCAGTATCTGTAGGATGGAATATTGGTAACGAAAAATTTATGGACGATGTAAGTTGGCTAAACCAATTGAAAATACGTGCCGGTTACGGTGAGACTTCCAACCAGGCAATAGCCCCTTATTCCGTTCAGGGTAGACTCGGTACGGTAAATTATAACTTTGGTAGTACATTTGCTACCGGTTACTTTATAGATCAGGTACCTAATGCCAACCTGGGATGGGAATTTTCTCAGACGTATAACTATGGTCTTGATTTTGGACTGTTTAATAACCGCTTATCTGGTACGGTTGAATATTATATAACCAAAACCAATGATATTTTATACGCACTGGGACTTCCTGCATCATCTGGTGTAGGAAATATAACCAGTAACATAGGTAAAACCGAGAATAAGGGAGTTGAAATCTCATTAAACGGAACTATAATTGATAATCCAGATGGTTTTACTTGGGATGCCGGAATCAATCTTTACAGCAATCAAAACAAAATTACTGCTCTAGCTTCGGGACAACAACGAGATGAAGGAAACCTTTGGTTTGTTGGCTCTCCTATTAATGTAATTTATGATTATGAATATGTAGGACTTTGGAATGAGTCTGATCCGGATTTTCAGTACTTGCAACAATATGAGCCGGGTGCCAGTGCTGCAGGGATGATCAAAGTACGATATACCGGGGAATATAATGCAGATGGATCTCCGGTACGCCCGATCGGAGCTGATGACAGGGTAATTATAGATCCAACTCCAGATTTTCAGGGTGGTTTTAATACGCGTTTAGCTTATAAAAATATCGACTTGAGTATGGTTGGAACCTTCCAGCACGGTGGTACTTTGGTGAGTACACTCTATTCATCCAGTAGTTATCTTAATTTGCTAACCGGTAGACAAAATAACGTTGCGGTAGATTATTGGACGCCAACCAATACAGATGCAAGATATCCTGCTCCGGGAGGACTTCAAAGTGGAGATAACCAGGAGTATGCAAGTACGTTAGGGTATTTTGATGGTTCGTATTTAAAAGTTCGTTCAATTACTTTGGGATACAATTTTGAACAAGATTTTATTACCAATATTGGACTGCAGAGGTTACGTGTTTATGCATCTGCACAAAACCCGTTCGTACTTTTTTCACCTTTTCATGATGAATCTGGTTTAGATCCAGAGATTACAAATTCAGGAGTTGATGGTAATGGTAATCGTCAAAATTCCGCTGTAAATACTAGTAATATTTCCAGGGGTATTCCAACTATTGGAACTAACATTCCTTCTACAAGAAATTATTTGATAGGCTTAAACATTTCATTTTAAATAGAAAATATGAGAAAATTTAGAATTATACCTATAGCCATATTTTCAATGGTGTCGGTATTCGGTTTAAAATCTTGTACAGATGATATACTGAAAGAAGAAACAAGAGGAGTATTTACTCCAGATTTTTTTACTACAGAAACTGGGGTTCAGGGAGGATTAACATATTTATATCAGAATATGCGAAACGTCTTTGGATTTGCATATTATTTAAACTTAACAGAAACAGGTACAGATGAATATGTTGCCGCCCAAAGTGCCAATAATAACTTTTATGATTTAGATCTTGCCGGGCAAGGTAATTTAAGTTCAGAAAGTGGATTTTCAGTAGGTGTTGTTTGGGGAAATGCTTTTCCCGCAATAAATACGGCTAGCGGTATTATTGAAAATGCTGAAGGTGTAGGACTCGATAATTCGCTAATTGCAGAAGCAAGGTTTTTTAGGGCATTTAATTACTTTTTATTAGTGCAAAATTATGGTGGTGTACCACTAGATTTGGGCTCTGGTGAATTAGCATTTAATAATTCTGCCGTTAGGACTTCTGTGCGTAATACAGTACCTGAAGTTTATACAAGGGCTATTTTACCAGATTTACAAACAGCTGTAAACGATTTACCTGATAATCCCCGTTTAACCGGGGCAGTAACCAAGAACGTAGCTCGGCTGTTTTTATCAAAAGCTTATTTAACCTATGCCTGGTGGTTAGAGAATCCTAATAATATTCCTACCTATCCTGAAACGCCAAGAACAGATCCGGATGGTCAGGATGCTTCTTATTATTTCCAAAAAGCCTATGATCTAGCTGTTGAGGGAATTGAGAATCCAGGCCCTTATCGTTTACTAGATTGTTTTTATAATGTACATGTGGCCACAAACGATCGTCATGATGAAATGATGTTATATGCAGATCGTACTGAAGATAGCCAACTTTATAACGGAGCAGATTTAGGATATAGTGGTCCAGAGGGTAGTGCTAATACAGCAGTTTGGATGGTAACATCTAACTACACCAGTATAAGTGTGGATGGCGTTTCTGCAGTACAAAGAGAAGCTGCTCAAAGTTATGGTAGGCCTTGGACAAGAATGGCACCACCTATTGGTGTATTAACAGAAACTTTTGAAGAGAAAGAATTAGATTCTCGCTATGATGCTACATTTGTCACCAGTTATAGAGGAAACTGGGATAAAGGTGGTGCAACTGAACCTACATTAACGGCAGCCAATGGTATGGAAATAGCCCCAGGTGATGCGGTGATATCATTTTTAGATGAACATAATGATAATGTTGTTTATGTAAATGGTGCTAACATCGGAGGGGGAGAACTTCCAGGAAGATCAGATTATGTTATAAACCCAGATGAAATTAATAGAAGATTTTATCCAGGTTTGTGGAAATTAGGGACTTACCGCACGGATAACGGAGGTGGTTTAGGGTCTCCTAATGGAGCATTAACCCGTCCTTTTCCAATAGCAAAATATTCTGAATTTTATTTCCTGGCGGCTGAAGCAGCCGTAAAAGGAGCAACAGGAAGTTATAGTGCTTATGATTTAATTAATGTTATTAGGGCGCGAGCCGGCAAATGGTGTTATGATAACGGCGAACAGGAAGAACGTATCGAGGATAATAGTGCGGCCATGATAGCAGCGACGCCAGATGTTATAGATATCGATTTTATTTTGGCAGAGCGTTCCCGGGAATACTTTGGTGAAGGCTATCGTTGGTATGACCTGGTACGTACTCAAAAATGGAACGAATTAGCTGGATCTTATATGATTGGTGGCAATGATGCCACAGATCATACCCCAACCGTAACGACTAGGAATATTGAGCCTTATCATTATTTAAGACCAATACCTCGCGGACAATTAGATAATCTGGATGTATCCCAAGCAGAAAAAGATACTTACCAAAACCCTGGCTATCAATAGAATATAACTTTATTAAATAATATAGAAAAGAGAGCTTTAAAGCTCTCTTTTTTGTTTTTTATAGCTAAATACAAGTTTTAATTCGTTTCTGGATTTTTGGCTGTAATAAGTTTTTCTCTGGAATATGGTGTGGATTTTCTTGAGAAGAAATTCTCCTATAGTTTATAGTAAATAAACTAATTGAGCCTTGTGTCCTGTAAATATAGGATCCATGCGGCCTGGATCGGGATAATTAATTTATCAATTATCACTACCCTATTTTTATTCTTTGCTTTTAAATTTAAACGCTTATTAATAGTGATCCACACTTAACTTTCAATTACTGACTTCACTTATAAGCGCCAATCTCCTTGCTTATCCCAGAATTTTCTTTTTGATATTCTATGATATTTTAAACAGAATTTTTAGATAGAAAGCAGATAACAAAAAGCCGGGTACCACCCACTAGTGGTCGGAAGAAATTCCGGCCACTTTAAGTTTTAAATAATTTGTTGGGATCTCCTCCGGAAAAGGTCACTATCATTGCAATAATTAAATTCCTTACTTCCATTTTAAATCTTCTCTTGGCTGTTTTATAACCG
>NZ_JBSXOK010000019.1:0-21955 GCF_056859415.1 Zunongwangia sp. L-65 | reverse complement strand
AAAGAAAATCTTTTTCCAGTAAAATTAGATATTACTTCGGATACAGCTGTAAAGAAAGCTATTGATGAAAGTATTGAAAAACTAGGGCGTATCGATGTAGTAGTCAATAATGCTGGTTATAGCTTGGTGGGAAGTATGGAGGAAATGACTGATGCAGAGTTTCGGGCAACTATGGATGTGAATCTTTTTGGGACTGTTAATATCATCCGGAACATGATGCCTCATTTGCGTAAGCAGCAAAGCGGACACATCATTAATATTTCTTCCAATGCGGGGTATATTGGCTTTGAAAAGGCGGCAAGTTATAATGCAGCTAAATTTGCGCTTATCGGAATTTCCGAAGCTTTAGCTCAAGAGGTAATAAATTTCGGGATAAAAGTAACGGTAGTTGCACCTGGACAATTTAGAACAGAATTTATGAATTCCATCAACTATGTAAAGAACCGTATTGAAGTGTATGGTGTAGATGAAGCTGAAAAGATGTGGACTAAATTCAGTGGGACACAGCCCGGAGATCCCGACAAACTATCAAAAATATTAGTTCAAATAAGTGAAATGGAACAGCCACCTCTTCATTTACTTTTAGGGCCGGACACTTATGAGCTGGTTACCCAAAAAAGAGCGGAGGAAGATGCAGAATTTGAAAAATGGAAATCTTTGACGTTATCTACCGATTTTGATTAAATAAGAAACGTAAATTCTATTTTTTATAAATTTGTTTTCAATGAAACCTTACACAATTCAGTCAATCCGAGATCTGCATCAACTTTTAGAGTTGCCGAAACCGAAGCACCCATTAATTAGTTTAATTGATTTTTCTACCATTAAGTGTTATGATGATGAAAAATTAGAGGCGGTTACTTACGGATTTTATTGCATAGCAATCAAAAAGAATTTTAAAGGTAAAATGAGATATGGCCAGCAGCACTTTGATTTTGATGATGGTATTATGACATTTTATGCCCCGAATCAAGTGATCATTACAGAAATAAGGGATGATTGGGAGTTAGAAGGTCTTTGGCTAACTGTTCATCCCGATTTTTTACAGGGCTTTTCCTTGTCCAAAGATATCCGTAAATTTGGTTTTTTCTCTTATTCCCTAAATGAAGCTTTACATTTATCTACTGATGAAGAAAAAACCGTTAATCAATTACTATTGGATATTTCAAAGGAAAGTCAATTTTCAATAGATACATTTTCACATTCAATTATTATAAAACAAATAGAGTTATTGCTGAATTATTCTAACCGGTTTTATCATCGCCAATTCTTAACCCGAAAACAGGCCGATAGCGGTTTATTGTCCGATTTTGAAGATTTGTTAGAAGATTATTTCAACCAAAACCTCACAGAAACGGAGGGTATTCCCGGTGTCTCCTATTTAGCTGCAAGACTAAATCTGTCTCCCAATTACCTAAGCGATATGTTACGCAGTATAACGGGACAAAGTGCCCAGCAACATATCCAACAAAAGTTAATCGAGAAAGCTAAGGAGAAATTATCCACTACTAAATTATCAGTTAGTGAAATAGCCTAT
Organism: Zunongwangia sp. L-65; assembly: GCF_056859415.1. Lineage (NCBI taxonomy): Bacteria > Pseudomonadati > Bacteroidota > Flavobacteriia > Flavobacteriales > Flavobacteriaceae > Zunongwangia > Zunongwangia sp. L-65. The sequence goes on along the minus strand of NZ_JBSXOK010000019.1, from coordinate 20,418 downwards.
TCATTGGGCTTTGAATATCCTCAATCGTTTCATAAATTATTTAAAAACAAAACCACTCTTTCTCCATTAGAGTATCGCCAGTCCTATAATTAAAACTTTGTACAAAGTAGTACAGGAAATTTCATCATTAATCAATAGAAATGTTTCATACTACACTTAAATATTCAAGAATAAATTTTGCTCTTTTTAAAACTGTAATTTTAGGCAATTCAACCAATTTATATCCCAAGAAAGAATAGGTTTCCTTTATTATATGATACGTGGAAACTACTTCTGCAAAAGTCTGTTTTCGCTCGGCATCATTAACATAAATTGATTTCCAAGGTGGGGTGATAAAAATCTTAGGATAGTATCGCTTTTCTTTCGCTGCCTGCAACATCGTTTCAGGAATGGAAATATTGCAAAGTTTTAGATATCCAATGACATCCGGGATACCACGGTCAAAAAATGTTAATCCACACTTCTCCGATACATTTTGAAAATCTTTGAGGGATTGCTGAAACATAGCCATTGCAAATCCTTTTTTGTCAAGCCACGGTAAACGATTTCCATCTGTTTTAAGTTCTTTTTGGATAATGTTTCTACCTGTTTCTTCAACTGAATTATATCCTATATCTGAAAGTTGTTCTATCACGGATGTCTTTCCCATTCCGGGACCTCCTGTAATAATGATAGCGTTTGATTTGTTTTCCATAGTTCTAATAATTACCTCCTTCATATTTTGATGAGGATGATTTCTTTTACTCTTAATACTTTTGTTATGAATGTTGAATGATTTAAAAACGTGTGATTATGTTGACAACGAATGATGTAGCCAAAGTTTATGATACGATCTTAAGTATCCCTGGCATGAATGACACAGTGAAGATTGATTTAAGAATCTCACGGAAAAATGTGCTATTACTAAACCATGTAATTGAGCGTGGATTACTAGTGAAAGATGATGAGAAAAACGAAGGACTTTTATCCAATATCCCTGATGAAAATCTGGAAGAATTGAAAATTATTGCCGGTCAATATCTCGAAAAAGCCGGACTTATTGAACTCAAAGAAAAGTTGAATGAGTTAGGAAATGGGAAGTAACGTATTCAGGCTGGTTATTCGGTTATCCAGCCTTCTTCTTTTCTGATATTTTGGACCTTGTTTGCTATGAGCCAATCTTCAAATAATGAATCGTTAATAGGAGTAAATTTAATAAATTCTCCTGAGGATAGCATTAAGGTAAAATCTTTTGCTACGGTAATGTATTTAAGAAGCTGGGAAGCTGAATAATGAAATCCGGTAAAATGTTTGGCGGTGGTTTTCATGTCAATACTATTTTTAATTAATGCCGCCTGATAAAAATAGCGAAGGCAGCAACTTATAGCACTGAGGTCTTAGGAAACTCAACAATAAGTGCGCCCACGCAGTAGCATGAGCATTCTTCACTTGTTGTCCAGCTGTTATCGCAAGTTCCCAACTTTCAGTACGGACTCGAAGCAAAACGCTTTAAGAATATTCTAACTAAGATAGCTGTTTCAGGCTTAGATGAAAAGGAAAATTTATACTTAATTATCTGAGCTATTTTGAAATAAAAATCTTCTAAGAATAAATAAATTAATGAAAATAAAAATACCCTCCAATTTAAGATTAATTTAAACGATCCAGGATTTTTATCATTTCGAAAAGGGTACCTCTAGGCTCAATTTTCCCGTCTTCCCAATCTTTAATTTCTTCAACAACCCTACTACCCGAATATACTGTCTTGATTTCTCCACTAAACGAAAATTCCTTTTCTCCTTTTTTATTAAATAGCATATTTAAAGTTTCACAGCATTTGTCTGCGGTCTGCTGAGTATCAAAAATCAGGCTGGTCAAACGCTGTTTTTTGTAATAAATAGTCAATTCTGCAACCGTTTTTTTATCTTGTTCCATATTAATTCTATTAAAATTTAACCTTTGCAGTTATAGTTAAAAAAAGGAATATTATATGCAAGGCTTTACGATTCATAGCATCTCTTTCTTAACCAAAAATACAAACAATTGAATAGTGGTTTTTACTTTATATTGCTTCCGTAATTTTGCTAGTAGTTTCTCGATGGTACTTAAAGATGTGGCAGAATAGCCATTTTTTTTGAGTTCTTGGCTTACTTCTTTTTGGGTATACCCTTTAGCTAATAGTTTCACAACCTTGTATTCTTTTTTATCCATCGTAATTGGATTATTTATTCTCTATTTTCACTATTACCTCCCCTAGCCTAACGACTAATATTAAAATGCTTAAATATTAAACTAACCTACAAAGTGGCTAAGCGACAATCCAGATACTCGTTTAGTCAAAAGAAAGTTTATATTTGATTTTATGAACCACACGAAGATTTAGTTATTCGCAAACATTATTTTTCTTTTTAAATTCAGTCCATTCATTTTCAAAATATTCTTTTGCAACTTCTGTAATTCCAAATTCTCTAAAATCATCAAGAGTCAAATTGTTATCAGTCCAATAACCATAGTTATTGCGCAAAGGCATTGCTACAATTGAACATCCATTTTTATCAAATCCAATTTCCCGCCAGACTGCTTTTTCGATTTGATTGTATTCTACTAACCAACTGTCGACCTTTTTAATTAGCGTCTCGAAATTAGGGTTAGCCTTGGGGAAAATAGTTGATAGAATTTTGACTACAGCTTTTTCAAATCGACTTGATTGAGAAACAGGTTCACTTCTTGGGTCTTTAAATTTTATGTAACTGAATTGGTCCATTGCTTACTAATATATGCAATTAATAGCCAAATTAGTCCGCCAAAAAACCCGAAAACATCTACAATAAGGAAAATTTTATTTGTTGGGTATGGTCTGCACCAGTCGAAGCAATTGTATTTAAAAACCACCCAAGGATTATTAGTCCGAGAGCATGAGACGAACTTACCGGCTTAATCTTTACTTACTTGATTACTAAAATTAAAATTTTTCTGGAATACCTGGAATTTGAGATGAATAGCTCATGTGTATTTTTTTTGTTCTAACTTTTCTTCAAAGCACTATTATAAAGAATCTTATAAAAGATAAATGCAATTGGCATTAAACAAATTAAACTAATAGTCCATAAGGTCGAAATTTGATCAGTATTAATAACTTTCAGTTCAGTGGTAAAAATTAATGTTGCAGCGATGGAAAAGAAAAGTAGAATCTCTTTTTCAAAGCTAATCTTTTGCTTTTCTTGGGTTCTCATTCTTCTTAAAATTTCATCATTAAAATCTACCTTGTCAATTTTAATAATTTCATTTTTTAGCTGGTTTCTAAACTTCTTATTTTTCATTAAATTTTTCTTTCATTTTTAATCTCGCTCGATGTAATATTACTTTAATATTTGCTTTAGAGAAATTGGTGATTTTAGAAATATCTTTAATCTTCTTTTCTTCTAAATAAAATAAAGTCACCACAAGAAATTCACTTTTAGATAAAACTTCCATTAGTTTTCCTATTGTTCTATTAACATCATTATTTTCATCTTCTTGTTCCAGACTTACATATTGGGGTACATAATCTACAGATTGATTGGATCTTTTAATATGTTTTAAGCATTCTCTATAAATAATTGTATATAACCAAGTTGAAAATTTTGATTCATTTCGGAAACTTTTTATAGAGTTCAAAACTATAACGAAACAGTCCTGAACTGTATCTTCTGAATCTTGTATGTTCTTTAGGTATTTAAAAGCTATTGAGAATGCTAAATCTTTATGCTTGTTAATTAATGCATTTAAAGCGTGTTTATCTCCTTTCTGCGCTTTTCTAATTAACTCTTTTGACATCGAAAAGAGTTATTTATTTCTCACTATTGAGTAGAAAGTAAGTGAGCCCAATCCAAAAAATAGTAGGAGCATTGAAGAATATAGAACGAATGAATTCAAATCTGTATTTTTCTCGAGAATATGTGCTGTAAAGATTCCCAATGCTAACGATATACCAATTATTCCTTTAGCCAAATTTCCGAATTTCATCTTTTCAATAGAATCTAATTGGATCAAACTTTCTCCTTTTTTAATTAATTCCATCTTCTGCTTATGTTGCGTCCAAAAATAGAAGATAATAACGATTGCAGTTATTAAGATGATTGGTGGGTAAGGAAATTCTAACGGTAAAATAGATAGTGTAACCATGATTTAAAATTTATGTTTTCTTTTTAGAGAAAATTATTTTAAAAAGGTTACAAAACGAAAAACTAAATAAAAAAATTAACATATAGCCTATTAGGGAGGTATTATTCCTACAATTGTTTTGGAAGCGCTTTGCCCGTAAAAACTCAATCTATATTCTCATGTCGCACTAGCCTAACGGCTACTATTAAAATGCTCAGGAAAAAATAAATTACCACTTAACGACAGTAAATAAAATCTTCATGTTAGGTCGTACCGACCACACGAAGACTTAGTTATTAGCCACAGTGATTATTTACTTATAAATATTTTCTAAACTCAACCAAGAGCCTTCGTTCAAGTTCCGGAAAACCATTATTGAAATATCTAAAAAAGTTTTCGGTATCGTTGAACTCAAATTTTTTATCTGAATCCTGGCCCAGGTTTTTATTCACACTGGTCAGAATAATATTATCATTTACATTCTTAAATAGTTCATCAAATAATTTGATAAAACCGTTTGAGAAATAGATTTTATTTTCTTCGACAGTTATTTTTATTTCTTTGTTTAATTCTACAACTTTCCAGTAAACTTGAATCCCTTCCTTTATCGTCGGTCCGACCTTAACTTTCGCTAATGAATGACCCATAGCCAAAAATTCTAATTGTCTTGACAATCTGGTAATATCGATATGCAGTTTTTTTATTATTTGAGCCCTCTCTTTATGAATAAAATCAAATTTTATTTCTTGCTTTTTTAAGTAAAAATTGAATATACTTTTCAGAATATATCCAATTGCTAAAATTAATATTGTCAGTTGAGACCAATATTCTACAATAAAGTTCAAGATGCTCATTTAAAGTTTTTCATTGTGGCTAACATACAGATAACCCAACCAATTGTCTTATATCCCATGTTTGTTAAAGTACTAATCTACCACATTTTTAATTGATTCTAAAGCATTTATAGCGACATCCCTATAAATTCGAATAGATTTTGTTGATAAGTTTAGCCGTAAAAAATCAACCTCGATTACTCTCAAAACTCCCCTAGCCTAACGGCTACTATTAAAATGCTCGCCAAAAATAAAGACCACATAACTGCCAATCAACAGGATCTTCATGTTAGGTCGTACCGACCACACGAAGACTCTTAGTTATTGGCATTAGTTATTTATTTCAATTTCTGGGTTTATTCCTTTATAATATTTAGAATTCATTATTTTAATTATCATCCTACTTGGTTTTTTCGGTAATGGTCCAATAATTATTTTATCTATTGAACCATTTCTTTTTAAACTAAAATCATTGTGACCGTCAAACTTGGCAGTTTCACAAATCGTATTTCCATTTTGATCTTTAAATTCCCAGCGATTTATATATTTTCCATACAAAGAATGAGGGTTTGAAGTAATAATTTTGCTTAATGTAAAAGTTTCTGATTCCGAGATTGCTCCAAGAAGATTAATGTCAATTTCAGCTCTAACGTAGAAAGCATCTTCTTTTTCCACGCAATTTATTCCACGATTCCAATTTTCAGGATAACAACAGCATTTTGTAAAAATCATATCCTCTTTTTCTAAATCAGTTAGTTCTGTGTAATTTGAAAGAGTTGCTTTAATAATTGTATCGGCAGGATTTATCGGTTTTTTCTTTTCTTTTTCTACACAGCAAAAAAATATAAAAATAGGGATTAAGAAAATTATTTTTTTCATTTGCGTTTCGTTCGTCATAATTAAGGTCAACGGGTTTGTATAACAATCAGTTGCGGGTTGGTTTGAAACTAAGATAGCTAAAATTACTGACATTTATACTTGCGCGGTTGTGTCCGCAGGACACAAAGCCGCAATTGTTGTTAGCAGTAATCGAGTATCTTTAAGATTCACCAAAATATTAAAGAAATGGAAACTCAAATTACTGCCAGACCAAAGTTATTCATAGGGATTGATATCCACAAGCGTAGTTGGAAAATACATTGTAGTACAGATTTATTTGGAGGTAAATCTTTCACGATGCCCCCCATAGCTGAGAAGTTATATGAATATGTTCAGAAACATTTTCCGCATTATGAGGTAAGTACAGCCTATGAAGCTGGTTGTTGTGGTTACTCCGCTCACCGGAGTTTTGAGGCCTATGGATGGAAATCACTTGTGGTAAATCCAGCAGATATTCATCGAAAGGGAAAAGAGAAGTATACTAAAACAGACCGCATAGATGCTCAGTTGATTAGTCGAGAACTTAAAGATGGTCGTTTAGAAAGTATAGTGGTTCCAGATGCTGAGCGTGAGGAGTTACGTAGTCTTTTTCGTCGTCGTATTGAACTGACCAAAGATTTTCGAAGGATCAAAAGTAAGATAAAAATGCAGTTGCTTTATTTTGGGGTAAAAGTTCCTGAAGAGTTTGATAATGATCATTGGAGTCATGCTTTTCGTCATTGGATAGATGATCTATTGTTTAATTACAGTACAGGTTCATCAACGATGTCAAGTAGAATGAGAAGTTTCCGTTTTATAGATAAGGAACTTCGTGATATCTCAAGCGAGTTGCGAGCTTATTGTCGTAAGCATTATAAAGAAGATTACTACTTATTACGCAGTGTGCCGGGAATAGGAGGAATAGTAGCAGTTGGGATCTTATCTGAACTAGGAGATTTAAGACGCTTTAATAGTTTAAAACATTTAGCCGGTTATATTGGCCTTGCGCCAGGCATATATGAGAGTGGAGGCCATTCAAAATCATTAGGGATGAATCCCAGATGTCATCGATTGATTCGTTCCTATTTTGTAGAAGCCTCGTGGCAAGCTATACGGACAGATCCTGTTATTCAGGAGTATTATCGCAAGCATATAGGAAAAGATAGCAGAAAGATTATCGTAAAGGTTGCCCATAAATTACTGAGCCGAACCCTCTCGGTAATAAAGACAGGCAATCCTTATGAAATCGGAATTTTATCATAATAAAAACAATAGCTAAGCTCAAAACATAACAGGCCTGTATCACACAACAACGTAGGTGGCCATTGCGGATCACATTTTGTTAGCAAGTGAACAGGCTTATTTAACCAATCATAGTGATGCTGGTGGCAGGAGACGAACTTGACCACAAATAGGATGCTGAGCGGGTTATTTTGTATTGATTTTTCATTGAAGCAGAGCTTCAACAAAAACTCAATACGTTAAAAAGTAAATGGATATGAGATAAATGGAAATTAAATATTATTTTTAGAGAACTAGATTATTGCTTTTCATAGGATACGGTGTTGGCACAAGTTATTTTTACTCCATTTTTTGAAAATGGATATCTATTTCCGACTTTAAATTGGAAATTGTTTCTGTTGTTATTGTCATTATTTCCTCTTTATTCAATTTACCTAATTTATGAGATATTAAAATTCTTTCTTCCTCATCGCCCATAAATTCAACATTTCCATCATTTAGCGTAATATAAAGTAAGCTTAATTCTTTTTCTGCCTTGACATATGAATTCATTTTTATCAATTGCTCTATCAAATCCGAATACTTAGAATTGATACTTTTAGGAAAAATATATTTCTTTTGTGAGAAGTTATAAAAAACTTCATTAAATGACTTTCCCCAATTTTCTGCTAATTTGCTAATTCGTTCTGGAGAAGCCTCCTTTTTATTTAATTCTGATTTGAGTTTAACCGTGTTTATTTGTAAATCGGCCAGCATTGGATAAATTTCGCTTAATGCTTCTATTTGTAATTGATTGTATTTAGAAAATTTAATTTCTGACTTCTTTAATTCGTTTTTTAGCTTTTCAATTTTTTTTGAAACTAAAAATGATTGAAGGACTTGTAATATAGCGATAATTATTGTGAATAAAATTAAAATAATTAGATGATACTCTTTAAAATCTGAAAAGTATTCCTCTAAAGCGCTTTTTATTAATTCATCCATAATAATATATGTAAGATTTTAATTTGTGCCAACATACGGATAACACAACAATTTGTGTTATACCCATTTTAGTTAAAACACTAATCTAAAGGATTTTTAATTGCTTTAAAAGCATTTATAGCCACTTACATAAAATTCCAGTAGTTTTTTTGGATTGATGCCCGTAAAAACTCAACCTGGATTACTCTCAAATCTCCCCTAGCCTAACGGCTACTATTAAAATGCTCTCCAAAAAAATAAGCCACCTCTTAACTCCAGTCAACAGAATCTTAATGTTAGGTCGTACCGACCACGCGAAGACTTAGTTATTGTGCATAGTTTTTATTGGTTACGCTTTTGTCTTTGATATTCTCTAATTTGTTTTGCTCCAGGTCGCAATTGAACAATATGGTCATCAAATTTTAAATATTTTGATTTGGAGTGCATTTTGACTTTTTGCAATTCTAAATTTATTCTGATATCCTTGATACCAAAAAATAAGATTTCTTCCTTTTCTTCTTTTTCAATCTTGGGTTTAAAAACGTCTGAATAAACTTGATTCGGCTTTTCAAATTTTGAGGATTTCTGAGCTAGAGAATCTAAATATAATTTGTTAGTATTATGATTAAAAAATACATTCTGAGTAGCATTTAAAAACTGTAATATATTTAAGTTATCGATGCTTTTTGTGTCGGTAATAGAAACAATTTTCTCTTTTTTATTACCTACCTTATAGATATTGGAATCGTAAAATATCAAAGTATACATTTCATCTACAGGAATAAACCATTGCGCTCCAATATTGCCAAAACCGTTATGGCTTCCAAATCTCCATTTTCTACTTTCCAAGAATTGATTATATTTTATTAATGGATTATCTGAAGTTACAAACGGATTTTGGGTTTCATTTTTTAGTAATTTATATTCTAAATCCATACAAATTGCGATCAGGTCTCTAGCTTTGACTATCATTCTAAGAAAACTAATATCTCCTTTTTCTACTTCTTCTAACTCCTTTATTGTTTTAAGATCTGGGTTTTCTGAATTTTTTAAATGCTCAATAAATAACTTAGTAGTTCCTTCATAATGTGCTTTTCTATTGGGATTTCTCATATCCAAAAGGATTAAAAAATGCAATACACTAACTTGATCTTGAGAAAATTTTTCAGGTAGAATCTGATGATTTTTTATTTTCAAGAATATAGGAGCCAAAATAGATTCTATATTTCCCAAAAAATCTTCTATCAATCCATCTTTACCATAGAAAAATTTTTTAGATGCTTGAGTTTTTAATTTAGCTTTTTGTACAAATATTCCTTTATCGATATTAAAAACTCCGATTTCCTTCTGATTATCTTGGTATGAAAAGTACCTCAATAAAAATTTGGGTATATAATGTTGATTTTGTTTGCACGTTCTTTTCAATTTGGACGATTAGTTTTGTTTAAAAATTAGCACAACGTGATGTATATGACAAGTAGCGTACAAGTTAGCGAATACCTTTCCGCCACACCACAAGCCAAAACTTTTGTATTTTATTTTTATCTTTTTTATTCAAAAATCCAAATCAAAAGATTTGGCGATTGACCAAATATACCAAAATTTCCGTTTTAGAAAAGATGTAGCTATTTGTTATATACGGTGTTGCCAACCGTTATTTATTTCAATTCAAGTTTGTCAATTCTATTTCCGACTGTAAAATTTTTCATTTCATTTTCAAGATTATCAAACTCTACTTTTTTTACTTTCTTTACAATTTCTCCGTTTTGTAATAAAAATATTTCATCGCAAGTATCTGCTAGAGTCGAAAATATGTGAGAAGAAATTATAATTGTTTTTTCTAATTCTTTAAACCTGTTTATAATTTCTGTTATCAATAAATTACTTTGTATATCAACGCCATTAAATGGCTCATCCAGAATAAATATATCGTTTTGTTGTAAAAGAATAGCGGTTAAAGCCAATTTCTTTTTCATTCCAGTAGAGTAGGTTGAAGCATATTGGTTTAGTGGTAAATCAAATATATTTTTATTCTCAATATTTGATAATTTGAGGTGTCTTGCATTTGCAAGTAATCGAATATATTCTTTTCCAGTGATTTTTGAAAAAAAGAAAGGTTCTGTTAATAAAAGTCCTAAATGGTCTTTAAGTTTTCTAAAATCTGATTTTATAATTCCGTTGTAACTTTCAAGTCCCGAAATACATTTAAATAGCGTCGTTTTTCCCGCTCCATTTTCACCAACAATTCCATATACCTTCCCTTTCTCAAACTCTAAGTTTATAGCATTTAGAACTTGGTTTTTACCATAAAATTTTGACAGATTTTCAATTTTAATCATTTAAAACCGTATTTAATTTTTTGATAGATTGGGAATAAAAAAGAGGAGTGAATACTAAAAGTATTGGCGGAAATATAAAACTTGTTGCAATTAAAATACCTTGTGATATATTCATTTGATTAGGGAAAGACGAATATTTTGCAAAAATAATTGTCGCTAAATAAACATAACATAAAAGAAGAAAAACAATTAAAATACTTATTTGGTTAGAAAACATAATGCCTAAAGTAATTATAACCGGCAAACTTAAAAGTGAAAAATATATTAAACACGTTTTCGTTTTTTCTAATAAAAATTCTTTTGAAGATAAATTGTAGTTCCACACAAAATATTCATTTTCAGTTTTTGAATAATAGGAAAAACAAATTAGTCCGATTAATAACATTGAGAATACGCCAAGATTAAAATTTCCAACTGATACTGAAATATAAGTTAAGAAATAAGCTATTGGGAAAATATAATACGTTTTTCTAAATCCAACCGTAAATTCAAAAGGTTTCCTGCTGAATGGTGTTGGAATTGTAGTATTTAGATTTGTGCTGAAATTGACGAGGCTTATTATAATCACAAATAAATTTAATATTGCAGGAAACGAAAATTGGTATTTACAAATTAAAAAAAGAGTAAAAGGTAAACAATAGATAAGATTTTCTACAGCTCGTAATTTTCTGTATTTATTTATGTTAAATATTGATTTGAGAAAATCGTTTCTTTTAGGTTCACTTAATTTTGAAACAAAACTTATTGCAAACAGTCCATAAACATAACTAGCAAACTCTGTTTTATTAAATAAGTAGTTAGACAACAAAATAAAAACAAGTGGTAAAAGTATATATCCAATCAACAGTGGGATTCCCAAATCAATCATTTTCCTGTTTATCATTTTAAATTGAAGCTGGAAATATTCTTTCATTCTCAATTTTGAATTAATGGTTGGCAACTCGTTATATCCATATAAAAATAATCATTTATTATATTTATTTTCTGGATATCAACACTATAAAGATATTTTTTTCTATATACAAACAATACGGTTTACCGTAAAATAAAAAAAAAGGTAATTAGGAATAGTAAAAATCAAAAACTCTGTAGATTACTATTTAATCTTCTTATTAAAGGCTCTTAGAAAATAGATCCGTTTCAGGTTAGTTAATTGAAGAATATTAAATAGACAATATAGAATAACCGTATACCTATGGATGTTGCCAAAATAAGAAATACAAAAAATAAGTAAATTACTTCGGTTTATTTATTAATCTTCACTTCTGGAAACATTTCCTCAACTTCCTTAAAGAATTGAGATAAATTCATGTTTTCAGCTTCGCAAATATTTATAATTGTATCGATACTTGTTCTATAGCTTTTTCTCTCCTTAATTAATCGAACAGTTTTCTCATTTATATTATGTTCGTCGGCAAAAGCGCTATTATTCTCCACTTTACCAATCCATTTTTCATATAAAAATTCGACTATTTTGAGATTTCGATCCACCATTTATACAAAAAAAATGAAACCTCAATAAAACTTCTCGGATTCAAATCCGAATATTAAATTTTTTTATTATATTTACTTCAAATTGATATATTTGCGAAACTTCTTAAAGTAAAAATATTAGAAGCATTCGCTTTGAATCTCGCATTAGAAAACTGGTAATTTTTATATGTGTACGAGAGGATAAGTATGGATGCCTACGACCCGGGCGTAGGATCATCGCTTATTTGTACACAGGTATACCAGTACCTCTAATGCATTAAGTTGAGCTCCACGCCCTTTTTTAATTTCGCAATATAGGTCGTCTCTCTTCATAATTTTCAAAGTGATTTTCTATAATTTTTAAGTCTCGCCATCCCAAAATATACAGTTTTGGTCATCACATCTTATGTCTAATCGTAAGCTTGTTGCGGGACAGGCTAAAATTTACATTATCCCGTGGGTGCTGTTAACCCTATTTTGTACAGTGTGGGTTGGGAAAGTCCTAAGGGCTTTGGGAACATTGTTACTATTGCAATTTCGGCTATAGGGAGCCGTCGTGCCCCCTACTCCTTCACAGAAGGGATAGGGACTATTTGAATTTAGCTTAGAAAAAGTACTTCCCCGTGAGATTGGCGTCTGGACGGGGAAGGCTTAAGCTTAAATAAAACATTGTTTCATTTAAATCACACGTAAAATTATGAAAAATAATTACCCGTGCCATATATTGGTGGCACTAATAATTATAGGCGGGATACTCTTGCTCCTGCCCAAAGCTGCACATGCAGCAATTACTACTCCCCTGCTCCTGCAACAACAAATTACCGGGACGGTAACAGATCAAAACGGCCTTCCTGTTCCGGGGGTGAGCATTATTTTAAAGGATACCAAACGGGGTGTGGTCACCAATTTAGACGGTGAATATCATATGACCGCTCCCGCAAACGCTACTTTGTTTTTTTCATATATCGGTTATAAAACCCGGGAAGTCCCCATAGACGGGCGAGAGGTAATCAACATCCAACTGGAAGAAGATATCGCCGCCCTGGGTGAAGTTCAAATCAATGCCGGCTATTATAATACTACCCGAAGGGAAAGCACGGGAAATATTGCGAGAGTCACGACCGAGGAAATAGAAAACCAGCCGGTCATTAGTCCGCTACAAGCCTTGCAGGGCAGAATGGCTGGGGTAGAGGTTACTTTGGGCGGCGCAAACCCCGGGGCGGCTGCAACCATAAGAATCAGGGGAACAAACAGCCTTCGGGAAGAAGGAAATTATCCTTTGTATATCATCGATGGCGTGCCTATAAGTTCCATCCCTACTGAAAGCAATTCCCTATTAAGTTCGTCTGGTATCGATCCTTTAAATAATCTAAATCCTTCAAATATAAAAAGCATCGAAGTTTTAAAGGATGCCGATGCTACAGCAATATACGGTTCCCGGGGTGCCAATGGGGTGGTACTTATAACCACCAAATCGGGAAACAATACTGGTACCGCTCTAGAAGCCAGAATCTATACCGCGATCTCTACCGTACCACGAAGATTAGATCTACTAACCACCCCACAGTATTTACAACTAAGAAAGCAAGCTTTTGAAAATGACGGGATAGAACCCACGGCAAATAATGCTTATGATTTACTGCTCTGGGACCAGGATCGCTATACCGACTGGCAGGATTTTGTATTTGGCGGTCAAGCACAAACGACCAATGCCAACCTTTCCTTTACAGGTGGCAGTGAAAATACCTCCTATAGGTTAGGAGGCTCTTATCTTCGGCAAGGAACTATTTATCCGGCAGATTATAATTATCATAAAATTACCGGGAATCTTAGCTTAAATCATTATTCGGAAGATCGAAAGTTCAATTTGGGAACTTCCATAAATTATGGAATTGATCATAATGAGCTGGCCGGCAACTTAAATTTAGGGCCTTCTGTTTTTTTGTTACCCCCTAATGCCCCCACCGTATTTAACCCGGACGGATCATTACACTGGGAAGATTGGAGTGCTGCCGGCATTCCCAACCCGTTAGAGGGCTATTTTAATGATAGCAATACACAAACCCGTAGTTTTATAGCCAATACCTATCTTTCTTATGAGGTTTTACAAGGGCTACAGTTAAAAACCAGTTTGGGGTACACCAATTATACCACAGACGAATTAAGAAAATTACCGGGAAGATCCTATAACCCGGCAGAGAATCCCCAAAACAGGTCTGCCCACTTAAACACCAGTAGGACCTCCTGGATAGTGGAGCCGCAAATTCTTTATCACTCCAAGTTTGGACATTTGGAAGGTGATTTTATACTGGGAGCAACATTACAGGCAGAAAACTCTTCTCGCGAGAGCTTGCAGGGAACGGGCTATGCCACAGAATCCCTTATAGGGAATCTGGCCGCAGCTGAAATGATCATCAATGCTCAAAGCGCAAGTACCCAATACCGCTATGCCGCTTTGTTCTCCCGGTTTGGTTTTAACTGGGATCAAAAATACTATGTAAATCTAACCGCAAGAAGGGATGGTTCCAGCCGTTTTGGCCCCAACAACAGGTTTTCTAATTTTGGTGCTGTAGGGGTAGCCTGGATTTTTACCGAAGAGCATTTTATTAAAAATCAGCTTCCCTTTTTATCCTTCGGAAAATTACGGGGCAGTTACGGAAGTACAGGAAATGACCAGATTGGTGATTATGGCTATTTAGATGCTTATGAAGCGACCAGGGGCCCCGGGGGATTATATCCCACCTCCCTTGCCAATCCAGACTATTCCTGGGAGGTAAACAAGAAATTAGAAGCCGGCGTGGAACTGGGCCTTTTAAATGATCGGATAAATTTTAGTTTCAGCTGGTACCGTAATCGTTCTTCCAATCAATTGGTAGGCTATCCCCTGCCCGCCATCACAGGATTTCAGACGGTACAGGCAAACCTTCCTGCTACTGTCGAGAACAGGGGGATTGAAGTGGAGTTTACCACCTACAATATTCGTCATAACAATTTTAGTTGGACAACCTCTTTTAACCTTAGCAGACAAAAAAATGAGCTTATTAGTTATCCGGAGATAGAACAATCTTCCTATGCCAATGTATATAAAGTAGGGTATCCGCTTAACATTGTTTTAAACTACAATTATACGGGAGTAGACCCGGAAACCGGTTTATACACTTTTCAAGATGTAAATGAAGACGGAAGGCTAGATATACAAGACAGAATAAATATTCAAGATCGTAACCGCGAATTCTTTGGAGGCATTAGCAATGCTATTACCTATAAAAATTTTCATCTTCAATTCCTCTGGGAGTTTGTAAAACAACCTGGTAGACTATCATATCTTAATGCCGGCCGCACAAGTAATATACTAGCTTTTTATCTAAGTGAGCCTAACTTGCAAATTCCCACTACTTCTTATCAGGGTAGCGTGGCATACAGCAATGCGCTAAATAGTTCGGTCTTTAACCAGGATGGTTCATTCCTACGCTTAAAAACCCTGGCCGCTTCTTACAACCTGGAAAAAATAGCCGGAAAACTAGGGCTTCAACAGTGCCAGTTATTTCTCAATGCTCAAAACCTTATCACGCTTACCTCTTATAAAGGCTTAGACCCGGAATCTCCGGTAGGCGGATCATCTATTGGTAATCTTCGTACCATCTCAGGAGGATTACAATTAAAATTTTAAAACCCAGTATATGAAATCGAATCGAACAATCGTAAAAATACTCCTTGCGCTAACTGTAGTGTTACATTTTGGCTGTGAGGATTTGGTATCTATAGATGTTCCTACCAATAAACTGGTACGAAGCCAGGTCTTTGATAGTGAGCAAACCGCTATTAGTGCCTTAACAGGTATTTACAACCAATTGTACCTGTCGGCTTTCTCAAACGGCTCCTGGAATAGCATTTCGGTGGTATCCGGTTTATCGTCAGATAATATCCAAAACATTAATACTTCCAATCTGGACAGGATGGAGTTTCAGGAACACCAAATTAATCCCGAAAACTCCTATAATCTGGAATTATGGTCCAGTGCCTATAATATCATTTATATGACCAATGCATGCCTGGAAGGACTGTACAATTCAGAGAAAATAAATCCTGATCTGGCCATTCAATTGGAAGGAGAAGCTCGTTTTGTGAGGGCTTTTACCTATTTTAATTTAGTGAACCTTTATGGATCAGTTCCCTTAATCCTTACCACAAACTATGAGCGTAATGCCCTTGCTGAAAAATCAAGTGTCGAAATAGTGTATCAACAGATTATTGATGATCTTGAATTTTCTTCTGAAGTTTTAAATCCCTCTTACCGCACTGGAGAAAGAATCACTGCAAATAAATTTGCCGCAACGGCGCTGTTGGCAAGGGTCTATTTATATAATGAAGAATGGCAAATGGCTGAAATGCTTAGTACTGAAGTGATAAACGAATCTTCCACTTATCAAATACTGGATAGTTTAAATACCGTATTTCTAGCGAACAGTCGTGAGGCCATCTGGCAAATTTCGCCCATTGGCGGCGGTGGGATAGCCACCAATACCAACGACGGAAACATTTTTGTTATTGATCCTGTCTTTTCCTTTTTTGCCAGTATACAACTGCGAGAAGGGCTTGTAAATACATTTCAGGAAGAAGATAAACGTCTTGCAAACTGGATTGGATATAACGAATCCCTAAACGCGTATTTCGCCCATAAATATAAAATACGCACCAGTTCCGATTTTCCAATTATAGAATATTCAATGGTGTTACGATTAGCAGAGCAATATTTAATAAGGGCCGAAGCAAGGGTATATCAAGGAAAATTGTCTGAAGCACAAAATGATTTAAATATCATCCGTGAACGGGCAGACTTGCCCCCCTTTGAAGCACAATCAGAAACAATGCTACTGGATGAACTATTTATCCAACGACAAAAAGAGCTTTTTACCGAGTGGGGCCATCGCTGGCTCGATCTTAAAAGAAGCAAAAGAGCGCAGGCTATTTTCGGGTCAGACCCATTATGGGATTCCGGTGATCTCTTATATCCCATTCCTACCCAGGAGCTTATTAAAAATCCAAATTTAACCCAGAATGATGGCTATTAAAAAATGTATATCTATCGCGATGATCCTAATCCTCAAACTTCATACCTGGGGGTTGGCTGCTCAATCCTTCCCCCTCAGGTAACTAATGATCCCATTCCATTAGACAACAGTGTGCGGTATGGAACCCTGGATAATGGCTTTACGTATTATATAAAGAAAACCCAAGAGCCTAAAAAGGAAGTCTATATGAAGCTTGCCGTCAAAGCAGGTTCCTTTTTCGAGACGCGATCCCAGGAAGGATATGCCCATCTTCTGGAACATGTAGCGCTATTTAATAAGAATCCAACTGATTTTCATGCCAGGGTAAAGTATCAAGGGATGATCCCTCGAGCCCAAACAGGACAAGTTGTTACGAAATACCAGATCGTTATCCCCGATGCTAATAATGAAAAAATAGCATTAGGATTAAATGCACTAAAATCCTGGGCAGCAGAAATAAAGTTTGATCAATCTCAGGTAGCTGTTCAACGGGGTGCCGTTCTGGGGGAAATGAGAACTAAGAATCCTTATCAGCAATGGCTGAATAAGAAGTATGGAGAAATACTATTACAAAATGTTGAATTTCCAATATACTCCAAGGAAAGATTGGTAAAAAAACTTAAACATTTCAACATGGGCCCATTAAAGAAATTCTATAAAGATTGGTATAGGCCTGATAGGCAAGCTGCGATTATCGTTGGGGATATAAATCTTGACAGTATTCAAATCTTGATTGAGAAAAATTTTTCGGATTTAAACAATCCAAAAAACCAGAAAGATGATGAAGATATTATAAAAAAATTCGCAATTGAGCTTAAAGGAAATAATCAGTATGCAACATTTAAAGACAGTATTGATCCCGGGAGAAGGTTAACGATGTTTATAAAGGAGAAAAATTACGATTACAATAAAATTTCAAAAAGGGACTATTACCATATGTTTTTGCAAAAAATGGTTAATTATATAGCGGAAAAGCGGTCTCAAAAATTTCAGAAACAGTATGATCCTCCTTTCTCTAATTATATAAAAAGGCATACCACATCTAATGGTTTTAAAGAACAGGTAGTAGTGTCGGCTATGGAGGTAAATTTAGATGATCATCCCACAGCTATTGATAAAAAGATTCATGCCGCCTTAACGGTATATAAATCATTATTTTCAGGAATAACAGATCATGAAGTACATGAAGCCAGGAAAACCCTAAAATCAGAATTTAGCATGGCTTACAACAACAATGTAAACCTTGCCGAGGCTTACCTTGACAATTTTACTCAAGGATCTGCCGTGCCTTCTACTAAAATCCAAACAGAACTTTATGATCTTTTATCTAATATAAAAGTAAACGAGGTACAGGAATTTGCTGATAAGAAGGCGAATCTACTTAAAAACAAGGACTTTATTTTCATTAATATCCCTCAAAATAATCTACCGGGCACAAAGAAAATGATAGACCTATTAAAAGAGATTTCTAATACGACTATCGCTTACAACCCTCCAATCCTTAACATGGAACTATCCGATGGTATTTTAAAATTTAGTGGTGGCAGTAATACTAAAGGTGATGCATCCACAAACCTAATAGGGGTTACCCGGGTTAAGTTAACTAATGGAATTGATGTATGGTTAAAGCCTTCCAAACCAAGATCAGAGGTATTTAAAAACCAAATAGAAATTTTGGGTTTTAAACCACTGGTTACCGGCCATAACAATAAAAATATACTATCGAAAATATTAGCACATTCTTATGCTTCTTACGCAGGGGCCGGAGGTTTTAATAAATTTCAGGTGGCTCACTATTTAGAAGAACATCATCTAAAACTCCACTTTGGAACGGATGACAACGACTTTGGTATCAAAGGAACATTTAAGGAGAAAAATTTGGAAGATTTTTTTAAATTATTTTTTCTAAAAATAGAGGAACCCGATAAGGATACGGCTGCCTTTACTTCCTGGAAAGAAAAAGAAAAAGCTTTACTTGCCATCAGGGGAGGATCGGATTTTTTTCGAGGGGAAATCAAAAAAATCTGGTATCCCGATGTCCCATCTGTTGACGAAAAAATTTTAGATACCATAAGCAGAAAACTTTTACTTAGTGGATATCAAAAACACTTCTCCAATTTTAAAAATTACACCTTTATTATAACCGGAGACTTCACTACTGACCTTCTGCTTAAAAAAGTACAGAAGTATTTTGCAGCTTTGCCTGTATCCCAAAAAGAAGATGATCTACCGCCTGTTTCAAAAGGGTTCAGTGTAGAAAAACGAAACGATACCATCAGACTTGAAAGATTAAATCAGGCTTTTGCAGAAATCTATTATCCTGTAAAGATCAAAACTCCGGTCGATAGCAAATCACAGGTGATATTAGATATCATTAATTCGGGTTTTAATGAACAGATCAATAAAAGGTTACGAATAGGATCGTATAGTCCACGGGCTAGTGGATACTGGCTGGATAAAAAAAAAGGGATATATACATTCTTCGTCAATTTTGATAGTGAATTGGGCAATGAACAACGTATGCTTAATTATGCAGAAGAAGAGGTTATGAAATTCCGAAAAACCGGGGTCGACCAGGATTGGTTGGATGCTACAATAAATTTAAAACTAAACGAATATCAGCGCAACATCAATAGTTTTGGCTATTTCAATTTCTGGCCAGATTACCTTAAAAAGGTCATTAAAAACAAAGAAAAACCAGAGGATTGGATATTGCAATATCCCTCGCTTTTAAAAAATTTCATATCCCTGGAAGAAGTCAATAAAGCTATTCAGAATTACCTTAGTACAGCATATCAGCAAACATTTCTTATCCTCCCAAAAGAAACGGTGTACTAGAGTCTTACAAATAGGCATTAAAAAAAGCACATTGGCAGTTTTTGCCAATGTGCTTTACTCCATTCCAACGTATACTAAGGTTGAATTAAAATGGGTTCCCCATCTACACTATCATCCTTTCGCGTATTCACGTCCATTTCATCATAGAGATCATAAATTGGTCCTTCTTCTCCAAATTGAACTCGACAGGTTGCATCGCCTCCCGTACATGCTTGCTCTGGGATGGCCTGCCAATTACCATTTACTAGAACATAATCCTGAGCTTGTACATTTGGTTCTGGATCGGTTTCACTTACAAGTGTTGTAAAGGACATGCCTAAAACAACAAGAAGCGCCATTGCTGGAATTAAAAATAACTTTTTCATGGTTTTAAGTTTTAATACATACCTACTCTTTGAAGGATTTTCGGCTTCTCCTACTTTCTGCGCAAAAAGATTTGTCATTCTTCTTTGATGGAAATTGAAAGTAGTTTCTATTAAAGGCTACGATCATTTACAAAAGTAAATTTCATCAAATAACCTCAAATAAAATGGTCGCTAAAGCCTAAAAGCTATTCTGTTATGATGATGACCAGAAATTTTCTATTCTGTATTGCGAAGGGGTCTTCCCGTATTGAAGCCTAAACTTCCTGGAAAAATGAGAGTGATCTTTAAAACCGCATTTTTGGCTAATGATAGAAATCGGTATTTCTGTAGTACG
>NZ_JBSXOK010000018.1:0-20988 GCF_056859415.1 Zunongwangia sp. L-65 | reverse complement strand
AGCATGAGCAAAATCAGCATAAATAAGGGTTGTTAACAAAAGAGGTAAGTTATGAGTCTCCCCCCAGACCCCCCTCTTTTTAACAACATTATCTCATTTAATTTATTAGGTTTATTGTCCTAAGGATGGGGGGAATTATACATAAAGGAATGAAACATAAATTGGTCTACACCATAAACGTATAATTCGGCGCCAAAAAAAATAAAGGCATAGCAAAAAGCAGCTAGAAAAGCTGCTATTCTTGTTTTATAACCAAGTATTAAAAATAGTAAGCTAACCGGATAGATGATTTTTAGTGTGGTATAAAATTCATCAGTATAGTTAGCATCAAAAATATGTTCTAATAGTCCTTTGGTTATGGGATCAATATTTGAAGATAAGACGGCCATTAAATCAAAAGGAATAAGCTTACTTGTATAAAGCAAATTAAAATCATTCAATATGGATAAGAAATATAATAGTCCCAAAGAACCAACAGCTATGCGAAAAAATGAAGGGAAATGTAGAAGGGCAGCTAGAGATTTAGTCTTCGATTCTGGTAAGGGTTTGAGAAGATTTTTCGTAGATAACCTGCCATTGAAGGTAAGCCGTTCTCTTTTTATAGGAATCTTTTTCAATCTCATTTGGTTGTATATAATAAATTTTAGAGGTAAATGATTTGTAATGAGGATATTTGCTTGATAGTTCTAGCCCCATCCGTTTTAAGGTAATGTCCAAAAGTTGTTTTTGCGATTCTATCCTTTTTTCTAAATCCTCTTTAGCCTGTTGTGATGTTGCCTTATCAAGATCATTTGTATATCTGTTGATTCGGGACATTATGGATAGATTTAATCTGTTGGCAAAAGTTATCGCTCTTGTTTTACCATTAACACCATTGAATAATTGGGAAGCATCAATTTCATCTATCAATTGTTCATTTTTATCTTTAAACTCAAAAACAATTCTACAAGGCCCTTGAAGTCCTTTTCCAAAAAAACCATAAGCTACGTCCAATTTTAAAAAAGAAAATATGTAGCTAATAGTGGAGTTACTTCTTATCGCTTTATTGTAACCTGGGAAAAAATAAAAACTCGAAAAAGTGTCTTTAGAATTTAAATCATCTAGAAAAGTATTCAATGAAAAATATATTAAATTGAAGCTATAAATGATCAGAATAGCCATAAAAATCTTTTTTTTATTTTTCATAATAGGGTAAAATGAAAAAGCAAAAGTGAGAAGATGCTCACTTTTGCCTAAAACAGTTAATACTTTTGAAGCACTTCGTTAACATCCTCTACTGGTTCTTCAGGTTCAGGATCGGAATCACATTTAGTGAACCAGCATCCCTTAGTAAGAATACTTGTTCCTGCCGCGCTATACGCTACATTTTCTGCGTTAGCCTCATCCATAAATTTGGTTACGGGTGCATCAGCATCTGTCGAATTCGCAAAAGCGAATAGACCGAAAGTGGCTACAAATGCAAATGGAATAAATAATTTTTTCATAATTTAAATTTTAAAATTACCCTACTCTTTAAAGGATTTTCGGTATTCTCCTGTCTTGATGGTTAACTAGTTAATTTAAAGACGTTTAAATTTAAAAATTACTTTATCTTATAAATGAAAATAAGCCACGTATTGTGCGTGGTTTTACCACGTTTTTTTAATTGTCTGATGGAGTTGCAAGTATTAGAGTAGCATATAAAGCCGTTTAGACATTATTTTATGAAGGAATTTATAAATAAGAATTTGAAAATGAAATGTTCCAACGTGTGGATGCTTGAACAATTTAAAAAATATTCAGAATCGAAATCGTCTAGAAATTATTAAAGAAAAAATAAGTTGGCGAGCAAGTGTGGAGTTATAGAAAGGGGAGAGTAATTTTTTATTCTTTGTTTAAAAAGAAATAGAATGAAAGTAAAAAACCTTACTTTACTTTAAGTAATTCAATATTTAGCAATTATATTTTTTACTTCATTTTCTGTTAGCTTAGTTGGCGGCACACAATGAATATACCAGCATTCTTTAGTAAGAATAGTTTTGCCCTTTTCGTTGTAAAACACCGTATTATCTGTAGAAGTAGCCTCATTCATAAATTTTGTTACTGGTGTATTCGAATCTTCTGAATTTGCAAAAGCGAACAGACCAAAAGTAGCTACAAATGCAAATGGAATAAATAATTTTTTCATAGTTTATGATTTAGTTGAACCTACTCTTTAAAGGATTTTCGGTATGCTCCCGATATATTGGTTAATTGATTAGTTTAAAGACGTTTAAATGTAAAAACTAATTTTTACTAAAAACGAAAATTAACCACGTATAGAGGGTGGTTTTACCACGTTTTTTTTAGTATTACAACACTAATTTAATGTGTATGTTTCTTCCCGAAGAAAATGTATAAACGTGGTTTCTCCACGCAAAAAACGTGTTTTTTTGCCTCCTATTTTTAATCTAGTTAATTTAACTTTAATCACATTTTAATGGTCACTTAATATATGGCTTGAATTTAGAAAGAGGTGAAATATAGCTTCTAACTTAATGTAAATGATGAAGGGGAGATGATAAGCCTAAAAATAGAAACGCAAACGTTCTTATAATTCTAATAACTTCAGAATTACATTTACATTCTAATCACCATTTCGCTCTTTTCATTTCAGGTCAATGAAAAATTAAGAGTTATGGAAACAAGGAGTTATGTTACAAAAATTTTACAAGTAATACTAGGGATTATATTTCTCTATGCTGGCTTAAGAAAGGTATGGGAAGGTGACTTATTTTACCACACTTTACTAAATACACCTTATTTGGAAAGTAAGGTTTTTGCAGAATGGGGAAGTATAGGAGTTCCAGTAGTTGAAATCTTAACGGGAATATTCCTACTGCTATTTTCCCGAAACGAAAAATAATAGGGGTATTATGCTGCTTTGGGCTTTTGTTACTCTATACGGTCTATATGGTTACCCTCCTTTTTTTTGGCGATGGTATTCCCTGTACCTGTAGAACGGTCTTACCATTTTTAGGATGGTATGGTCACTTATATTTTACCTTAGCCTGTTTGGTGCTAACACTACTCTTACTATTACTAAGATTACGAAAGATTTAAAAATACTGATAAACCGTTTTGTTGCGCGACAAAACCAGGAGAAAGCTGAACACCTGTAAAAAATAGTAGGCATATTTATTCATCTTAAATTTTTAATTATGAAAAGTAAATTTTTGATTCCGTTGTTAGCGGTAATTTTTACGACCGCAATGTCCTTTACTACAGCCAGAACAGCTGTGGATCCAGATAATGATTATATTTTTAGAAATGGAAATTGGCAGATGATACCTGAAGTATCTTGCGTTTCTGGAGCAAGTGATTGTCAGGTTACCGTAAATCCCGATGGCTTGGATTATACAGTGTATGATTCTAGGAATTTAGGTGATGCCAAACCGGGTACCGGTGAATCTGAAGGAGAGATTGAATTATAATGGATTGTTTCCTTCTTAAAATGGCCTCGGGTAGAATACCCGAGGCTTATTTTTATCACTAGTTATGGTTACTTATTCATAGGAATATTAGACGGGATCCAAAATTCATATTGATTTTTAGGCTTAAAAACTTCTTTGGCAAGTGCCACGATGTCTTTTAAAGTTGTTTCAGAGATTACCCTATCAATATCTGTTTTAGATATCCAAGGGATCAGGTACCTATAATATTCAAATAATCGTTGTTCCTGTTTATATAGGCTTGAAGAATTAATGCTTCTAACATTAGCTTTCGCATTTTCAAAGTGATCACTACTAATATTCCCTGTTTGAATGTGTTTTATGATTTTATGGATATCATCTTGAATAGCAGTGCTTTCAAATGGTTCACATTCTATTCGCAAAGAGGTCATAAAACGGGATAAACTAATGTTGTAATCTGTATTGGCGTGTGGGGAATATATGCCATATCCTTTTTTATACCTAAGATCTAGAAATAACATCTGATCCAAAATCTTGCCCAATACTCCCAGCTGTAACTTCTTTTTCCAAGTAAAAACTTCGGGCTTGCGACTTAGAAAATATAATTCATAATTATCACTTAGCATTGGATAACCTAGGTTTAGTTTTTTGTAAAGAGGGCCACCAATTAATAATGAAGGTGCACTAATTTTTCTCTTTTTCAATATCTCCTCCATATTATTCGGAAGGTTTCCTAAGTATTTCTGTATATCGGGCAATAGTGTCTCTATAGAATAATTTCCGTATAGGATAAAAGTAAAAGCTTCAGCATTGCCAAATATCTTTTGATAGGAGTTATAGGTTTTATTCAAATCTATGTTAGATAATCCTTGGTGTTGAAAAGTTCCCATATTTATAAAACTACTATCCTTAAAAATAGTTTTAATTTTATTCTTCATATCCACATTACCTAGTCCATAAGGAGGATTACTGTATTCTTTTCGTTTCGTTTCTTTCCAGTCCTCAAATGCCAACTTATTTTTTCTCGGTTGGGTGGTATAGAGGTAAATCATCTGTAACAGATCATCGAAGGAATGAAGCTTAGCATACCCTGTAAATCCTGATTCACTATAGTTAACATAGGGATGAATATTGATGGGATCTTCCGATTGAGAAAGATAGCGGTTTACCTGAAACTTATCAAAACTGCCCACTCCTGAATTTTCAATAATAAACGGAGCGTTGATGACCGAGTGATAATCTTCCTTTGGAAAATTGGCAGCTCCGTAAGGTACAAATCCGTGTAGAGTAATAGTAGGGTTTTTTATATTAGCAATACTACTGTCCTGTAAAAAGATAATTTTCACACCATTTTCCAGCATTAACTCTTTTGTTCCCATTTTAGTAGAAGAATACACCAACTTTTTATTGGAGATACTTTTATCGAGATAACTATCATCCATCAAATGTTCAGGGATTTTTGGAGGTTTATAGGGATCGATCTCTCTTATCCAGGATTGTTTAATCCACGAGCGTAATTCTTTTTCTTTAAGCCTAAATGCCTTTTGGTTTTTATGAGCAATAATTCCAATATCTTCCGGCATTTCCCTAATCAATTCTTGCAAGTAGCTATTGAATTCTGATCGCGATAAATGCTGCCACCATTCATTGAGCTTCTCTATTTTATCATCAGGGAATGCTTCTCCATAAACATCATACTTTATAATTTCTTCCACCCAATACCTATTATGATTAGCATTCTGTGTTTTCCTATCGTTTTTCACCGTTGCCCATTCTTTTTCCGTAATTCCATATTTTTTTAATTGATGTACCGATTCAAAAAAACGTTCCAAGGCTAATTTTTCATAACTTGGTGTTACGGATATCTCACTTGTTAGAAAAAACGGATGTTCTTTATACTTCATCCAAAAATTAAACTTGGGGCAATAGATGGATTGCTGTTCTTTAAATCGCTTATTGAGGATAGCGCTTATGGTTTCGAAAAGTATTCTCCTCTTGAGCCCTTTTACATTCTGAATTTCCTTATACATCAGGGAATCCCGGTAATCAAGATGAATTTCAACTTCCTGAGATAATCCTTCTTCCAGTTCACTGGATGGTCTTTCCACTTTATAAAATTTTGGTTCCTGTTCGTAATAAAGGACAGCACAATTTCTTTTACGAATTGATGTTGAAGGCTTAGGGAGGTCTGAAAAGAGCTGATGGATTTCTTTTTTTATAATTTCTAAATTCGGGATATCTCCAACCACGCTTACCGCTGCTAAATCCGGGCGATACCATTTTTTATAAAATTGTCTAACTACTTGTGGTGGGAAATTGGCGTTATCTTCCAAAAAAAATTCTTGTGATTTTTTACAGGAATTACGTTTTGCATCGATTTGGCTCTTTACGATACGATTGCTAAGGTCATTCCCGGCACGATGTAAAAATTCCTGTCTTAATGTTGTTCGTTCTATGTTTATATCTTCCGTCGTTAACAATAATCCATTTAGAATATCTTTAAACCAAAGTAGGCCGGCGTGTATAGCCTCTTGATTGCCACTAGGGATACGTATGGTATAATGTGTATAATGATAAGCAGTCCCGGCCGTAGCATCGTTTTTCTCAATGCCTAAGCCCGCTAATTTTTGAGTATTCTTGATACCCTCAGGAAAATGAAGACTAGACCTGAAAGCCAAATGTTCAACCGCGTGCGAAATATCCTGTTGGTCAGAAGCTTCTTCATTAAAGCCGGCACGGATCCATAGGTTTAAAGAAATATTAGTTGTTCCTTCAATAGGTTTTAGATAATAGTTTAAACCATTGGACAAATGATTGCTGTAAACCGCAGAGGTAAGCCTAAAGTCTTTATCATTTAAGTTTTCCTGCTCCTGTGCATTAAAGTTGCTTGCCCCTGCCAGTAAGATATAAACTAGTAGGTAATAACAATAGTTCATCATTTGTGAGTTTTAATATCCCGGGTTTTGCCCCAGATTAGGATTTTTGATTCGTTCTTGTTCCGGAATGGGAAATCGTACATCAGTAGATTCCCAATTAGCATTATTAGCTCCCAGTATGGCAGAAGCTTTTTTGAAGCGGATAAGATCAAACCAACGATGTCCCCATTCCGTAAAGAGTTCACGTTGTCGTTCTTCCATTAAAAGCTCCATAAGCTCTTCCTCTGTACTATTGGAGTTATTACTTATTAAATCAATACCGGCTCTTGAGCGGATAATGTTGATATCTGTAATCGCCCCTGAAATGCTTTGACTTTTAGCGCGGGCTTCTGCACGGATAAAATATTGTTCTGCCAATCGCAGTACCATCGAATATTCTGTGATGTTATTCGAACTATTGGCATCTTTATATTTAAAAGGATAGTACGCTTCACGTTCCTCATTATATCCTATCCAATGGACATAGCGGAGATCGTTTGGAGTAAAATTTTCAGGAACATCATCAGTAAGTGTAAATACTGGAAAACTCGAAATAAACAGATAACCTTCATTGGTGTTTGACGTGGCAGAACCTCTTCCGGCAGGGGATAGTTGCCAAATTGCTTCTGTACTATTTTTAAGAAATACTGCATCTAAATCTGAAAGTAGGGAGTACATTCCCGATTGGTTAATTATCTGGGTACTGTAATACTCAGCTTGTTCCCAATTTTCTAAATAGAGGTGTACTCTTGCCAGGAATGCCATTGCCACATATTTGTTTACAAAGATGCGCTCGCCATTCCGGTATTCTTCCGGTAAAACTTCAACAGCCAACCGTAAATCAAGCAATACCTGATCATAAATATCAGCTACCGGCTTGCGTGCTAATCGTGCATTTTTACGATAATCAGTTGTTAATGCCAAAGGAACTTCCCCATATAGATTCACCAAATAGAAATATGTAAAAGCACGAATAAACATTGCTTCCCCTTCAATTCTCTCTTGAAGGCTTGCTGTGATTTGGGTTGAACTTTCCATCCCTTCCAGTAAAGCGTTTACCTGATAAATAATTTTATAGGCACTGTTCCAAAGGCTAAGGTTGGGAGGGTTATTAGGAAGTATTTCATTTTCTTCAAATTCTAAATATTCCAAATCACTTTGGTCATAGGCTGTAATTTGGTGGGCACTTAATCCTGCTAATGCAGTTATACTGCTAGCCCCGCCGTTGCTAAAATTACCAATCCTAAAGAGTTCGTTATAAATTCCTTGTAGCGCACTCTCAGCCATTGCATCGTTATTAAAAACCTGTTGGTTCACCAGTTTATGAGCAGGAGGATCGACTTCTACAAAGTCTTCGCAACCACAGAATAAAATGCAAAGACTAAAAATCATTGGACGAGCAAGAATTTTATTGAAGGTCATAATGTTAATTTTAAAAGTTAAGTTGAATACCAAGGGAGTATGTTCTTAGATTGGAAAAACTGGCACCCGTGCCGTTGGTTACTTCAGGATCCATCCCTTGGTAATCTGTAAAAGTGAAAAGGTTTTGGCCGGTAAGAAATAATTTGGCTCCGCGCATTCCTATTTTTTGTAATGGAGCTACGGGAAGATTATAGTTTAAGGAGAGTGTCTTTAAACGTAAAAAAGAAGCATCGGTATAGCCCAAAGAAGAATTAGTGGCATTGGTATATGCTCTTCTGGATGCCGATGAATTAGAAATGGTTTGATAGGTACTGTTATTGGTTAAGGCTTCTGCTACTACCGCACGTGAGTTCCCTAAAGAACCCGCTCTAAATAAGGTTAATCGACCTTCTTGTTTAACGAATTGCCATAAGAACTGAAGGGAAAAATTTTTATAGTTAAATTGGTTTTGTATGCCTCCATAAAATTGGCGGTTTTGATTTTGTACCACCACCTGATCTTCATAGTCAAATCGACCATCGCCGTTTATATCGGCAACTTCATAGAAACCGGTCTCGGGATTTATACCTTCATACTGGTAGAGTAGGGCAATATTGAGAGGTTCTCCAATACGATATGTATTGGCATAAGAAGATTCTTCCAGATTGGGATAACTGATCAATTCATTCTCAGGGAAGGTTAGATTCACCGAAGTTCTCCAACTGAAATCTTTTTTCTGAAAATTGAGGCTGGTAAATTCCAGTTCCCATCCCCGGTTTTCTACTATAGCGGGAAGGTTGGCCTGGACGCTGTTAAAACCGGTTACCCCTGGTAAGGGCAAACCTACCAGTTGACTGGAAGAACGGTTGCGGTACCAACTGATATTCAAATTTAATCTTTCATTTAAAAAACCTAATTGAAGCGCGGCTTCCAATTTCTTATTAATTTCCCACGAATAATCAGGATTGGCCAAGGCTACAGGATAGAGCCCTCCCGCTCCCGGAGTAGCTTCATAAGCATCTAGGTATCCATAATCCCCAATTTGATCGTTTCCTGTACTTCCATAACTGGCCCTGAGTTTCCCAAAGGATAGAAAATCAAGATGATCCATAAAGCCTTCTTCAGTAAATATCCAGGCTGCACCTATTGCTCCAAAATTGGCAAAGCGTTTTCCCGGCCCAAAACGGGAAGAACCATCTCTTCTGCCGGTAAGGTTAAGCAGGTATTTATGATCCCAGTTAAGACCTATACGGGCAAATAGGGCATTGTATTTATAAGTAGTAGACTGTCTTCTACCGTTGCTCAGGCTTTCTGAGGCCGCAATATTACCAATTAAGGATTCTGATACGTAACCTGTTGCGGTAAACTCTGTAATGCGGCTTTGGTTTTCCTGAAAGGTGCTACCAATAAGGCTTTCTATTTGAAGTTTATCTAGTTGTGTCGTATATTCAAGTTGCGGTTCTACAATCCAAGAATTGCGTTTTTGCAAAAGATGGATAGATTGTGCCTCCAAAAATTCCCAGTACAGCGGGTTGTAAGAGCGTTTGGGAATTTTAAATGTTTCTTCGCTGTTGTAATTGGTGTACCCTAAATTGGTTTTTAAGCGAAGCCCTTTCAATAATTCATAGGATAGGGATAGGTTGCTAATTAAATTGGAAGCCTCAATCTTACTGGTATTAAAGTAGCCGTTGAAGGGATTATCTATTCCTGTTTCTGTCCATTCTTCCCAATGAAGGCTTCCGTCTTCGTTAAAAATAGCCGGAGCATTAGGTGCTAAATTAAAGATGCTGGAAACAAGGCTTCGGTTACCAACAATTTTATTGTTATCCAAACCGTAATTAATCGCGGTTTGCAACTTGAATTTTTGATCTTTTGAATGATGATTCAAACTAAGCCCTCCCGTAGCTTTTTGGTAGTTAGCATCTCCCGGATATACGGTTCCCTGTTCTTGAAAACCTCCATTTAAACGGTAGCGCGTAGTTTGGTTTCCTCCGGTAAGGGTAAGATTAAGGTTGATAATTGCTGCATTACCTCCTAAAATTTCTTCCTGCCAATCGGTATCCCGTTCTTGATCCCATACCAAAAGATCGTAAGCGTTAAACTGGGTAGGTTCTGTACCATCATTTTCAAAAGCCCGTCTCCTAATTTGAAGGTATTGTTCGGTATGTAATAAATCAATTCGGTTAGGAACCTCAGAAAATCCAGAATAAACTTGTACCTGAACTTCTGTCTTTTCAGATTGTCCTTGTTTGGTGGTTATAAGAATGACGCCGTTGGCTCCTCTAGAACCGTAGATAGCCGTGGCATCGGCATCTTTTAAGACTTCTATACTTTCTATATTAGAAACATTTAAGGTGCTTAAGGGGTCTATGCCTGTAAAGCTGAGGTTACTATTGCTCTCTAGGGGCGAAGAATTAAGGGGCATTCCGTCAATAATATACAAGGGGTAATTCCCTTCTGCCCGTAAACTGTTTTGTCCACGAATACGAATAGTAGGGGCGGAACCCGGCAGATCATTACCCGGACTAATTTCTACTCCGGCCATACGTCCTTGCAAAGTTTGCAACGGGCTTACCAAGGGTTGTAGTTCAATCTCTTTTGCGGTAACTTTGGCAATATTCCCGGTACGTTCCCGCTCGGTAGTTGTATAATAACCGGCATTGATCACGACTTCAGAGAGTGCATCGGCGTTTTGTTGTAATTTTACATTCCCATCAAAATTTTGGGTCACGACCAGTATTTTGGTGGTGTAACCGATAAAAGAGTAGGAAAGGGTATCGCCTATAGTGGCATTAATGCTATATTTTCCCTCTAAATTGGTCATCGCTCCCTGGCGGCTGCCTTTAATAAGAATATTTACACCGGGCAAGGGGAGGCCTTGTTGATCGCTTACCGTACCGCTGATGAGGTGCTGAAATCTATTTTCTTTTGTTTCGGTACGGGCTTGTACCTGTATGAGCCCTAAAAAACAGGACAATAGGAATAGGGGCACTGCACAAGGGCAGCACTTGTTATTATTTTTCATAATTTTGCTGTGGTTTGTGGTTACTTAATAGTTTAGCAAGCCATAGCCTTCCCCAACGGACTCCAATCTCACCGGGGAAGGTTTTTGACTTTTTAGCCTTAGGTTAACTCAAATGTGTGTGGTTCTGTTTCTTCTTATAGATCATAGTTTAAAGGTTAATATTTCGTCATTCCGGGGCCTGACCCGGAATCTCATCCTGATGGGCACCTTTTCAGCTTTCTTTTTTCAATTTCCCACTCTGGCTTCGATTCATTTTTCCGTTGAAAAATTACTCAGCCGCCGTTATCATTATAGGTCACTGAGTGATTTCGGAGAAATTGTATCGAAGTGACCGGTTTTATAGCCGTTAGCTTTTCTCAATTCTAACAGCACAGCGGTCTATTTTCTAGCCTCTAGCGTTCTAACTTCCCTTCATTGGCATTATTTTAATTAATATTCTACTACACTTAAATTCGCACCCAATAGAATTCCCCCCTTTTGGGGTTAGGGGGAAATTCCCACCCATCACCACAGCAAAACGTAGGGTTGGCCGTGGTTTCCCGGACTAGCCTAATGGCGTATCCAATTTTTTTTATAAAAACGTATCACGGTATTAGAACTGTGACCAATTGCGATTCTAGTTTTAAATAGGAAGCTTGCTAAGAATTTAAAGGGAGTATCAACATATTTGAATAAAAATAGGTGTGGAACTCAACTTTTTGTATAGGAGGTACTGGCGTGTACCCTTACCACAAATAAGTGAGCCCACACCCTTTTAAAGGCGTGAGCATCTGCACTTATCATCTCGTGGTAATATAAAAACGCCAGTTTTCCTATACGAGATTCAAAGCGATGCTTCTAATATTTTATATTAAGAAGTAATCGCAAATATAACAATACGAACCAAATATAATAAAATTTTATAAAGTAGTCCAAGTGGCTTACTTATTTTTTGTGACCTTTTTGGAAATTGTGGTATGGCAGAACTTTCACAAGAAAATATAATCCTTGCAAATAAGATAGCGACTAGAATGAAAAATCTCCGCGAGCAGAAAACTGGTCCCAAAAAAATGGACTTTGTAAGAAAATATAATGTAGAAAAACAAACAATTAATCGGTGGGAAAGTCATATAAAGCTAAATGTAAAAACAGGAGAAAAAAAGGGTAGGGGAATAACTATTTATTCAATAGAGGATTTCTGCAAACTAGTGGGAATAACTCTTACAGAATTCTTCGATGACGACTTATTTAGAGAGTAATTAATTTCTTATTTTATGGTAAACCGTAAATGGTTTAGGTAGATTTTGGTTAGATTTATGTGAGATATGAAATGAAAAGTTTAAGTACGCTATCTGCAAGCTGAAGAAATCAATGAGTAACAAAAAATCACAGATTAATTTATTAAACCATTCTGAAGCAAAGGTTAAATTATTTGGCGACTACATTCAGAAATATTTGAATATTATCTGCAATGATGGGTATACGAAATCAATCCATATTGTCGATTTGTTTTGTGGTCCAGGAATTTATGAGAACGGTGGAGAAGGAAGTCCAGTGATAGCATTAAAAAAAGTAAAACAAACATATTATCAATTTATCAACAAAAGAGAAGTCAAATCACCCCAAATACACTGTCATTTTAATGATATTGACAAAAATAGAATCGATAATCTTCGTAGTCATATAAAAGGAAACAAATTACATTATCCAAATTTTGGAACTCTAAATTTAATTAACAAAGACTACCTTGAAATTGTAAAGGAACTTCCAAATAAGTTTAAAAATTTTAAAGACACTAAAGCTTTTGTTTTTATTGATCCATTTGGATATAAAGAAATAAAAGCGAAACATATTTTAAACTTACTTGACTGCAATAATAATTCTGAAGTTCTGTTATGGCTACCAATTCAATTTATGTATCGTTTTTCAAAATCTGGAACGCCAGAAGTATTAAAGAATTTCAATAAGCAATTACAAATTGAAACCGAAAAGCTTAACAACGAATGGGAATATATTCGTTCCTTAAAAGAAGGGTTTCAGAAATTTATAGGGAATAATTACTTTGTGGATAATTTTACTTTGAAAAAAGAAGAGAATACTGTTTTCTGCCTATTTTTCTTTAGTTCACATATTCGAGGTTATGAAAAAATGTTAGAGACCAAATGGGATATTGATAATGAGCAGGGAAGAGGTTGGAAATATAATACTGGTCAACCAACTCTTTTTTCAGTTTTAGAGACAAATAAGCTTGAAGATTCATTAATTAATTATTTAAAAAAGAACAGAACGAATGGAGAAATTTATGAGTTCTCTCTAAGGGAAGGTTTTTTACCTAAGCATTCTACTCAAATCTTGAAAAAACTTCAAAGCGAAAATAGACTCGAAATATGTAAAGTAGATAATTCTAAAATTCGAAAAGGTGCTTTTTACGTTAATTACAAAGAATATAAAGAGTACTTTAATAAACTAACTATAAAACTTAAATAATGGCACAATCAAGTATAGAATGGACAGAAATGACTTGGAATCCAACTACTGGATGTACCAAAGTTTCTCAAGGTTGTAAATTCTGCTATGCAGAAATTATGTCTAAAAGACTTCAATCGATGGGTCTTGAAAAATATAAAGATAATTTTCAAGTAAGAACACACGAAGAAGCTCTTAAAACGCCCTATACTTGGAAAAGTCGAAAAGTTGTTTTTGTTAACTCAATGAGTGATTTATTTCACGAAAAAATACCTCTCGAATTTATTCAGAGAGTTTTCAAAGTAATGAATGATAATCCACAGCACGTTTTCCAAATTCTAACAAAAAGAACTGAAAGACTATTTGAATTACATAAAGAATTAAAATGGTCACATAATATTTGGATGGGCGTTTCTGTAGAAGATGAAAAAGTAGTTAAAAGAATTGACTATTTAAGGAAAACTAATGCCAGAGTTAAGTTCCTTTCACTAGAACCATTAATTGGTCCATTGAAAAATATGGACTTAAATGAGATTGATTGGGTCATCGTAGGGGGAGAAAGTGGACATAAACCAAGACCAATTGATGCTGATTGGGTTCTTGATATTCAAGAACAATGTGAAAAGGCAGATGTTGCATTCTTTTTTAAGCAATGGGGAGGAAAAAATAAGAAGAAAAATGGCAGAATTTTGAACGGACGAACATATGATGAAATGCCAGAAATTGAATTACAACATAGTGTTTAAAACCAGCAATTAGAATCATATTAGTGATAGTGCAAAAATAAAGTTGGCAATTTTAGATATCTTAGTTTTTAGTTAATCTACAACAAATTGTTTTAAAAAACCTAAAAGGGCAATACAAATTGAGCAAATATTATGATTGGAGATTTTGAGAATAATGAGTATGATTACTATAAAGGTAAAGTACCGAATAAAACTTATGTTTCTAAAAGAATAAACTCAAAAAGTCCTGAAATTGAAAATGGAAAAGTTGTGGAAAAAATAATTCCAATTCGTTATGCTTCAAAAGTTTTAGATTTAGAAAATGCTTTTGGATTTATAAAAGAAAAAGGTGAAATAAAATTAAGAATTACACCAAGCGGAAGACAAGAAATTACAGCAAAATTTTTAGAAGATAGTAGAGGAATTTACATCCTTCAAATTCAGAAATTTACAATAGAAACTGGATCACCACATAAAACTTATTTTTCATTTAGGGGGGATGAAATACGCAAATTGGTTGACTTTATAAAAAGTATAAAAGATCTACATATTGAAGATGAAAATGGAATCAAAATTAGTGATGAAGAATTACAAAAGCTTATCTTAACAAAGGAACAGGCATTTTCATTATATCGTGATAACCAAGCAATTTTCAAAGAAGTGCTAGAAGAAAATATTACATCTGAGGAAATCAAAAATCTTGTTTATAAAAAAAAACAACTGGACTATTTTGAAAATTTAATAACTAATAAAGATTTTTTTGAATCTGAAAAAACACGTTTAAATCTTTCAAGAGATGAAAGTCTTTGGCAAAATTTTTTTGAAAAAAATACTTGGATATTTGGATATGGACTTCAATATATCATTAACATTCCACTCCAAAATAAAAAATTAGAACAGGTAGTGGATGGTTATGATATTGTAAATCGTGGAAAAAGGACAGACGCTTTAATGAAATCCAAAGGAATAATAAATTCGCTATGCTTCGCAGAAATAAAAACTCACAAAACTAAATTATTGAATTCTAGTTACAGACCAAATGTGTATCCACCTTCTAATGAATTATCTGGAGGAATTTCTCAAATACAGAAAACGGTACAAAGTTCGCTAGAAAATCTTGTCAATAAATTGGAACCAATTAGTCAGGATGGTGATCCTACTGGAGAGGAAATATTTATGTACCGCCCAAAATCAGTTCTGTTATTAGGCTCATTAGAAGAATTTACCACTGAAAATGGAATAAATAAGGAAAAATATAGTTCGTTTGAGCTTTATCGAAAAAGCATAAAGGATATTGATATTTTGACCTTTGATGAATTACTTGAAAGAGCGAAATTCATAGTAAATACAACTGACTAGATGTACTGCTAACAATAAATTTGAGTGTTGCATAAGTGAGTAACCAAAAACAACTTTTTGATATTTTAAGGAAACCGTAATTATAGTCTAAATTAATTAAATATATTTAAAGTATTGATAACCGGGAATTGAAAAGGATAAAAACGAATTTTTAAGTAGATATAAAGTGTTACCTGCAAATTAAAAATGAAATTAAAACAATGGACTTTATTTATTGATATGCTTGGCTATGGAGCTTTGAATAGTAAGATTAACAATATTGAAACAGCTGATAAACTGCTTAAGTTTATGAACTTTAACAGCAAAATTTTTTCTTCTCAGGACAATGATTATATGAAAGAAGAATATGCTAAAAACTCTTTCAATTTGTATGAATTTTATGAGATTCAAGTATTACTGATTTCAGATTCTTTGGTAATTAATTATTTTCCAAAAGAAATAAAAAGGAATATTTCCGAAAAAACTAAAACTTACCATTCAGCAAATACTCTATTTATTATAATCAAACGTCTTCAAACTTTCATATATCATTGTATGTTAGAGAATAAAATTTTTGTTAGAGGTGGAATTTCAGATAAATTTTGTTTAGTTAAAGACAATTTCGCTGTAGGAGAAGGTCTCATTGAAGCATATAAAATCGAATCAAAAATTTCAAAGTACCCCAGAATTTGTTTGTCAAAATCGATTCTAGAGGATCAAAATACTATAGATGCGTTTAATCACATAACAAGTTTAATTTATAAGAAAAATTCATTTCTTAAAGAAGATTATGATGGAGAATACTTTTTGGACTATTTACTTCATAATATTTGTGAACCAGAAATATTACCAAAACAAAAATATGTTAAGCATAGTTTTTTCAGACTACATAAAGAAACTATAGAATTCCATTTGAACCAAATAAAAGATAAAATTAGAAATAATAAAAGGAGTGAAAAAATTGATTATCATAATAAAAATCTTGAAAAATATGAATGGTTAAAAAAATATCATAATGATTCTCTTGAGGATAAATATTTAAATAAATACATAATAAAATAAAATCTTCAGGTAACACCGAATAACTGCAATTGCGGCTTTGTGTCCTGCGGACACAACCGCAAAAGCATAAAAGTCGGGAATTTCGTCTATCTTAGTTTCTAATCAATCTTTAAATAAATTTTATTTAGGACCGTTATGAATTATTATGAAAAAACCTAGTTCGTCAAAAATCTTTCAGGAACTTGTTAAAGAAACTAGTTATAAAGATAAAGACTATACTAAATTGATTAGTCTTACCAATATGACATTTTTTCTGGGAGCTGGATTTTCAAAATCTTGGGATTTAAAGTATCCAAATGGTCAAGAGCTCTTCTCATTGGATAGAGAAGATATGTCAGACGATTTTACTGATTTTTTACTTAGCATTGGCTATTCTGATTTGAAAAGTATTGGATTTAATGAATTTAAAGAAATTGCCTACCAAATAAGTATGCAAAAAAAATATCCTTCTCTTAGAAGAAGGTATATCGATGAATACAATTTGCAGATAATTGAAAATGAAATTAGCTCTATTATTACTAAAAGATTTAATAAACTAATTCCTCTAAATTATATTGAGAATGCATCTAAAAAATTAGAGTTAGAAAAGAGTCCGAATCAAAATCAAAAAAATATTGTTTCATTTTTCAGCTGGTTAGAATCTCATACTACAGGAGATACTGACCAAATTCCAGAAGGATTAAGAATTAATTTTATTACCACTAATTACGATTTTTTGATAGAATCAATACTAGACGAAACGCTAGGGTCAGACGATACACATTTAATTTATGCTTATAGAGGTTTTACACCTAAATCCACAAATAAAGCTAAAACGCCTACGACAATTCATCGACATTGGTTGGTTCAAAATTTAATTAAATTGAACGGAGGCTTTGAGATATTTGGTTCCGACGAAAAAGGATTTAATGTTGACTATACAAATAAAACTGCTAGAGAATTAAACCGTAATGCACCTATATTAATTCTTCCAAATAGAGAACAAGATTATACAGGCAAATATTTCCAAACTATATTCCCTAAGGCGGTTAGAACCTTACAAGAAACAAAAATATTGGTTATTGTAGGTTATAGTATTCCAGATGAAGACGCTTTAATCAGATTGCTTCTCAGACAATTTGCAGAAGAAAATGTGGATGGAACTGAGAAAGTTATTTTTTTCATTGATTTAATGAATGAAGATGAGCAAATTCAAAAATTAGAAAATGTTTTTCCATATCATAATATGGCAAGAAGACGGTATAATATAATACCATTCAAGGGAACTTTTAACGATTGGATAAACGAAATAATGGCAATAAATAGCAATGTATAACACTGTATCCTATAAAAAGCAATAATCCAGTTCTGTAAAAATAATAAGATGCTTGAAGAAATTAAGAAGTCTGGAAAACCTTATGTCTTTAGATATAGACCTGACAATGATTTTACTTTAGACGAAATAAAAGAATCATATATTTATTTTCAAAAACGTGAACTGTTAAACGATCCCTTCGATTCTACACCAGATTTAATAGATCTAAAAAATATCGATATAAAGAAATTATTCAATGCTTTTGAAGTAAAAATAGGAAAGCAAAAAATAGACTACATCGAAAAAAGATTAAGCTCAACACAGTTAGAAGAAACCATTAAAGAATCAATTCCTGATTTCATTAATAAACACGGCATAGCTTGTTTTTCAATGCTTCCTGGTATAAATATGCCTTTATTGGCGAATTATGCTAATAATCATAAAGGATTATACCTGCAATATAATATGGATTTAGATCCAAATCTTTTTAAGGGTATTAGACTTATGAACTATCAGAAGGAATTAAAAAAAATTTCAATTGAACTGCTAGAGAATGAAAATGATATCTTTGAAATTTTTTATCTGAAACAAGAAAACTGGGCCTATGAAAAGGAATTGAGATTAGTAAAAGAGAACTTTGGGAAATATTCTGTAAATAGAAATGCTTTGAGGAATATTATATGTGGTTATAATTGTTGTGACGAATATATTGATAGTATACTAGAATCTAATAAACAGAATAAACACGTTTCTGTATGGAAAATGGAAAAGCCTACAGAACATAACAGACTGAAATTAGATCTAATAAAGTAAGGCTAATTATCTTCTAAGATTTAATTTTTGTTAAGCCTTACTTTAATAATTTCCATCCTTAGAACAATAATGATATCTGCAACCACACAATGTAGTTTTTCTATTCAATACTGGAGTTTTTCTATTAGTTAAATAAGCTTCCTGTAAGTATTGTAAGGGAAACCGTAATTCTACCTTAAATTATTTAGATATATTTAAAGTGTTGATAACGGGGAATTAAAAAGAATAAACACGCATTTTAAGTAGATATAATGTGTTAGGCGCGATTTTTTATGACTAGAACTCTGATCTACAATATTCCAGGAAATGGAAATATTAAAGCATTACTCTTTGATCATACAATTAAAACCTATGATTTTTTAAATAGTGAACATTATAATCACATTAAATATTTAAAGAATATAAATCAACTTGGAAGATTAAGATATGTGTATCCAGGAGCCCACCATAATAGATATGAATACGTTTATTTACAATGGGCATTTATTACTGAGTTGGTAAAACAAAAAGACAATTTTGGACTTGGTACTCAAAGAAATTTCTATGGTAAAATTAATTCGTGTTCCAAACACCCAACTACAGGTGAATTATTACAATGTCTCGTACTACTGACAAACATCGGTTATTCAGAAGCAACTTTTGCCGGTAATAGAGCTTGGCTACATTCAATAAAAAATAATAATGAATTAAGAAGAACTTTCAAGCAAGGACTTCCAAAAGAAGCTTATGGGATAATGGAAGAAATTATAGAAAGCTTTGATTTCTATAGGTTCCAACATCTGATTACTCTTTTTTTACTTCAAAGATATAGACGACGGGATGATGGAGAAGTGGACTTTCTTACGAATCTCTTAATTGGTTATATTAAAAAGGAAGATGATAGTATTCACAAGATTAAGTTATGGGATTTATTCAATAATATTAGAAAAATATCATTCCTAACCTTAGATTCTCTTTATTCCCCAGTTCCTTTTTCATTAAGATTATCCTCAATAATTCTAAGTTTTGATGAGTATTATAAAGATATGATCCTCAAGAAAACTGGTTATACTCAAGCCTTAATTGAACTTGAAAGCGTCCTACAAAATTCAGTTTATCTTAGCCCTGAATCGGTAATTTGTACTTCAAAATCTACCAGAGAAATTTTATCTGCTCTAGAAGATAAAAAGGATAAATTCAAGAAGATTAGCACTTTAAAATCATTGATTTTAAAAAATGTTATGAAAAATGATTTTGAATCGAATTTTATTAATTGGAGTATTGATCAAACTATAACTTTGAATTATGAAAACTCCTCTGGCTATCTTTCCGATTCTATTAATTCACCAATTGAATGGGAAAATTCTTTTATATCAATTCTAAAAAAATCAAAAATAGAATTGGGAATAGTTCCTACACCAAATAGGAATCTATTAAAAATTGCTATTTCTATAATTTCAGATGACTTCAAAAGCCGACTCGGAACATCCCTAAAGCTAGTGAGTGTTTTTCATAAAATCAATAACTCGTTTTCTAAAGATTATAAAAACCCTAAAGAATTAGAAAACTATAGAGAGGTTTATGATTTTATTTTAAAAGCAGTTTTTGGGTGGCACAACAAATTTATCATTGACAATAAAGATCAACGTTATAACCCTATATTTATAGAAAGTGGTAAAGCTAAGATGATCAGTGCTATTAATAATTATTATAAAAAAGTTGAACATTCACTTAATGCTGACGATTTATTTGAAATAACTCAGCTAAAAAATGCAGTAAATAAATATGGTTATAGCGGTTTAATGCTTGGATATGTAGGTGCCACTAAAGTTCTATCTACAGGAAAGAACAATTTATCGGCAGAATTTGATGGAGTACTAATTTTGCCAAATAAAACTATTGATGAAAACTTTATGTTCGTTATTGAAGCCAAAAACTTTAATAACGGATTTACGCAAGCTCATAAACAATTACAACAGAGAATTCCAAAGGTATTATCAACTAAAATTCATCACGAAATAAAGAAGCTAAATGCTAATACAGCAGTTACAGAAATGAGATTTAAGTAACGGAGCCTAACAAAGGGGCTCGCAAATGGCGACTTTTAAGATAAAAGTAATTATAGAAACCAAATAAATGGTTAAGCCGACAAGTCTGCATACCAACTCCCGCAAACTTCGATAATAGCAACCGTTGTTTACTTGCAAAGAATTAAACCTCCATATTAAAGAGCTTAACAAAACAAATCTAAAATTAAATATTTTTTTGTGTTTCTGTCTATTAATCGTAAATTCGTTAAGCTTTTACGGACGCTTTCCACTCATCATAGAAAAGTCGTATCGACACCGTTAATTCAAAACATAGTTAAATCGAAGTATATTATCGCTTTTAGAGACTGATTGATGAGTGACATTTTTTATATTGGATGAGCCGGCCATAGTGAACCACGTGCGCCGGATGAAAGTGAGCATAGCAAACTAAGTGCGCAAAATCGATTCTACTGTGGTTAAATTTACTATTTATTTTTAAGTTTTTTCCTCATTGATTCCCCCTTGATATC
>NZ_JBSXOK010000017.1:0-2448 GCF_056859415.1 Zunongwangia sp. L-65 | reverse complement strand
ATTGAAAGTCAATATCGGGACACCGCTCCTGCTTTGCTCCCCTTGCAGATGCAGGATATTCCTATCGAAGAAGAAGTCAACCTTATAGATGCTGCTAAAAATGCAATGACATTGCTTTATGAAGCTTTAGTCACCCCACTTTATGGATTCAAGATACTCGCCTTTATCGGCGGGGTCATTTTATGGGTTCTTGATTTATTTATCTATCCGTTGTTCTTAGCGGAACGTTTTTTCCTTCTGGGAATAATGCAGGCGTTCTTTCCACTGGTAATTAGCCTGGCCGTATTTGAAAAGTTCCGTCCCCTGGCCTATACCTTTTTTAAACTATATGCTGCCGTTTATATGTTGGTGCCGGCGTTCTTCCTAGTCAATGTTTTTGTTAATGCACTTTATACGGAGATCAATACCAACTTTTGGACAAATCTATTTGGTACCGATACGGGAAGCGGATTTTTTGCCCCGGTGGTACAAATTGGAACCATAGGGTTTATTGTTTTTCTGAAGTTCAAACTGTACCGACGTGCCACCTCTTTCACTTTACGATTATTTACCGCCTAAAACAACTATGATGAAAACACCTTACAAGAATATTTACGCCGTCCTTAAAACAAATCGGTTCATTGTTTTGGCTGTTGTAATATGCTCTTTACTCTCCAGCTGTTTTGCCATTTGGATGGTATTTAACATCAACAAAAAAACCCTAAACAACGCTTTTGCCATCAATACCGATGGCAGTATCATTCCCTTGAAGCTAGTTAGTCAGAAAGAGAATTTTAAAGTAGAGGCTTTGGCGCATTTACAATTGTTCCATAATTATTTTTACAATATTGATGTAAGTAATTATGAAAAGAATTTAGAAAAGGCACTGTGGCTGGGCAATAGCTCAGTCGATAATCTATATCGTCAAAAAAAGGCAGGTGGTGTTTATAATCGACTGCTGCAATATTCCCTGGTTCAAAAAGTATTGAGTATCGATTCCCAAGTCGAAGAACAAAATGGAACTTATTCCTTCAAAACGGTTACTGTCTTTGAGATCAATAGGGGCTCGATCATCGACACGTATCAATTGATTTCTACTGGAAACCTGATGACCGTAGATCGAAACTTTCCCAACAATCCACACGGATTGCTCATCACCGATTATTTCGAAAAATCCCTTAAAAAATTAAATAATAAAAACCCATAATGGGCATTTAAAAGACAATAAATATGAAGCTTGAAAAAAATAAAATAGTCTTTGCGTCAGTACTCGCCGTAATGGTGCTTTTCCTGATCTCCTATTCTATGATGGTAATGGGCGATGATGAAAATGAGCATACTAATTTAAAAGAAACATCGGTTCCCGCACTGGAAGAAAACCAAAAGGAATACGATTCCAAACTGGATGCCATCAACGATCTAAAAGAAGTCCGGGAAACCAATGCACCCAGCATCTATGACGAAAAACTGATCGATTCCCTTGGCTTTTATGATGAAAGTCTACCAGAACGTGAAAAAGAACGTATCGTGGATAGCATCTACTCCGCAAGTGAAATTAAATATTCCGAAAGGGATTATCAGCATATTGGCGCTAGAGAAGCTGATGCCAAAGTGGAAAGGATAATTGATTCTACCGAAATAAAAGCGAAACAAAAAATTGCTGCTAAAGAAATGGGT
This sequence comes from Zunongwangia sp. L-65, assembly GCF_056859415.1. Lineage (NCBI taxonomy): Bacteria > Pseudomonadati > Bacteroidota > Flavobacteriia > Flavobacteriales > Flavobacteriaceae > Zunongwangia > Zunongwangia sp. L-65. The sequence continues at coordinate 792 of NZ_JBSXOK010000017.1, read as the reverse complement.
CTGGAACATCAATTATTCTTTGCCTCAGATCCGAAAGAAAATGAAATTTCAGTTTCCGGCACTACCGATGAACTCATTTATGCGGTAGTGGATGGTGACCAGGTGGTCAAAGCTAATTCCCGTTTACGGATGCGCTTGACCAAAGCGGCGATCATTAGCAGCAAACACCTTCCACAAAATACGCCGGTTTACGGTTTTATTAGTTTTCAGCCCAACCGGGTATTGATCGAAATCGAAAACATCAAGCATTATCCAACCCAATTAAAAGCCTTTGATCTTCAGGATGGTAGTGAGGGGATTTATATAGAAAACAACTTCCGGGCTCAGGTTTCCACCGAAGTTATTGGTGATATGGTGGATGACATCAATATTTCCGGGGTACCACAGGTCAGTGGTTTCAAAAAGATATTCCAACGCAATAACCGAAACGTAAAGGTGACCGTACTCAACAATTACAAGCTCATCCTTAAACCTAAATTATAGACTCAAAACAACACTTAAACCTATTCTTATGAAAGATTTTATTTTTATCTCAATATTCCTTTTTGTTACTGTCCTCACCACAGCACAAACATCTTTTCGCCTGGATACCATTTATACGAATGATCAAAAAAATGTAGCATTGTTCTTCCCAGAACCGATCCGTCAGGGAATAACAGGATCTGAAAACTTTGTCTTCACCTATAATCGTGAGAAAGGGCAATATTTCGGTTTGCTTCAGGCAAAGCCCGGGAAAGAAAGCAATCTTTTGGTAGTAGGCAAAAACGGGACTGTTTTTTCGTATATCGTAAC
>NZ_JBSXOK010000016.1:0-20605 GCF_056859415.1 Zunongwangia sp. L-65 | reverse complement strand
TTTTGAGTAAAAAGTTTGAAAGCTGTTGTACATGAACAGTCATTCAAAATTCAGCATTCAAAAGTCAAAATTAATAGTCCAGCTTCCTGGATCTTGATTCTCTTCTCTTTTCTATATTCTAAATACAAATAACTCCGCTGTGATTTCGAGCGCAATGAAATGAAGCCGAGAAATCTCAATCAAATAAAAGGTTTCTCCAGTTTACCACTATGGCTTCGGTACGATTGCTCCTTCGTTGCAATCACTCAGCCGTCGCTAAATACTTCAGGGTTCAAAATTTGATGTATCGAGAAGTCTGTTTTTGAGTAAAAAGTTAGAAAGTTCAAGGTTTAAAAGTTGTTTTATCGAGCAGTCTGTTTTCGATATACATTATACAGTTTATGGCATACAGTATAAAGTCATTCAAAATTTAGTATTTAGAATTCAAAATTAATAGTTTGCTATTCGCTAATCTATTCTCTATGCTCTAACTCAGTTATCAATAAGCACAGTACTCTTCAATTTTGAATTCCCCATCTTTAAAACCAAAAAATCCTCATGAACTTCATGAGGATTTTTTGTGTTTTCCGAAGAAAAAATTATTCAGCTTTATCTACGACTAAACGTTCGTCACGGTTAGCAATTTCCCAGGCAGTTAAGAAAACAAGTCGGGCTCTTTTTGATAATGCATCGTAATTGATTTTATCTGGAGTATCTGTGATTTTATGATAATCGGCATGAACGCCATTAAAATAGAAAATCACCGGAACATTGTTTTTAGCAAAATTGTAATGGTCACTTCTGTAATAAAAACGATTAGGATCGTTTTCATCATTATAGGTGTAATCTAAATCCAAATTCATGTATTTAGAATTTACTTCTTCACTAAGTTCGTGTAGTTCTGTACTTAGTTTATCACTTCCTATAAGATAAATATAGTTATTGTTACCTTCATGATCAGGATCAATACGACCAATCATATCGATATTAAGGTTTGCTACCGTTTCTTCTAAAGGAAAAATTGGATTATCGGTATAAAATTTAGAGCCTACAAGTCCTTTTTCTTCTCCGGTATTGTTAAGGAAAAGAATAGAACGTTTTGGAGTGTATCCATCTTTTACGGCTTCTGAAAATGCCTGAGCGATTTCTACAACCCCCATAGTTCCTGAAGCATCATCATCTGCACCGTTAAATACGTTACCATCTTTATCCATACCTACGTGATCGTAATGAGAAGAAATAACTAATACCTCTTCTGGTTTTTCGCTTCCTTTAATAAAAGCAACCACGTTTTCAGATGCTTTGGTATCTCCCCTAAAGTAACTTTTGGGTACTTCCTGAAAGTAATCGTCACCACCCAGGGCCGATGGGATATCAAACTTTTTATATTGTTCTTTTAAATATTCAGCAGCTTTTTTCTGTCCCGGTTCTCCTGTTTCACGACCTTCAAACTCGTCACTGGCAAAAATATAAACTCGTTCCTTTAGATCTGAAGGAGTAATGGTTTCAGCATATTTCATTGGATCGGCGTTATCTACATCTTTTTGATGCGCGCCGCAGCCAACTAAACTGGCAGTTAGGGCAAATACTAATAATTTTTTCATGTAATTTATCAAATTTAACTATTCGGTTGCACAAGATAGTAGTTTATCTCAAATTAAGTACTTCTACTTGTTTTTTTTCGGAATCCTTTCGTACGGCGTTTAGAGGTTAATGCAAGAGTTTATTGCTTCAAGGCTTTTTCAATGGCCTCTTTTACTAGTGGCTCCATAACTTTATACCCTGCATCGGTAGGATGAACACCATCTGAGGCATATTCTTTTCTCATCCCCTGTTGCTCATTGGCCAGCGCAGGAAAATAATCCAGATACACATGATCATTTTCTTCGGCATAAGTTTTTAGCCAGTTATTGACTTCAGCGATTTTAGCTACCGGTTCTAATCCCGGGCGCCAGGGATAATCGTATACGGGCAGTATAGAACTTAGTACGACCTTAATGTTATTGGCAGTGGCCAGTTGTGCCATGGCTTTAATGTTATCGGTAATCATTTTTACCGAAGAAAACCCGGTATTGCCGGCAATATCGTTCGTACCGGCAAGGATTACTACTACTTTTGGTTGTAGATCGATCACCTCTGGGGTAAACCTGATAAGCATTTGCGGAGTGGTTTGTCCGCTGATACCCCGACCTATATAATTATTTTCTGTAAAGAAATCAGGGTGCTGATCGTACCAGCCCTGGGTAATGGAATTTCCCATAAAAACGGCAGTAACCGCTTTGTCCTGTTGTTTTACCTGTTCGTTAGCTTCCCGATATCGCTTTAGATTTGGCCAATCCTGACTCATAAGTTCTTTGTATTGTTCGTTTTGTGAAAATATTAGGCCGCTAAAAAAAAGAAATCCTAAATAAAATAAATGCTTCAATTTCATAATTTGGTTAGTTTTGAATTGTAAATGTAACGAAAAGGGATATGTATTCGAATAGTTGAAAAAAATAGCATTGTTTTTTATTGAATATCAGTATCCTAAAAAATCGATAAAAATTTATTGAAATTTTATTGTGTAGAAATGAAAAAGCTTTCTATATTTGCACCCGCAATCAGCAAATAGCTGATGAGACACTCAGGAGAAATGGCAGAGTGGTCGAATGCGGCGGTCTTGAAAACCGTTGAGGGTCACACCTCCGGGGGTTCGAATCCCTCTTTCTCCGCTGTTTCACCTGATTATCAGGTAGTTAGGAATATTACAGCCATATTTACAGCCAGTTTTGGTGTAAATATGGCTTTTTTGTTTTGATGAGATTCAATGAGCTTCGGTGAACGGAAATGAATACTATTGGATCGATTTTATTTAAAAAATATCTTTTATCTATAGAAAGATTCTGTTTGATACAAGTAAGTTTAAGATTCTGAAATAGCTTATTAACTTACCCAATTAAATTATAGGTTTTAATCATCTTATAATCAATTGTTTGTATGATATGAGTTTAGTTTCCCAATCTTACCCAGTCTTACCCATATGTCCGGAAAAAAAATAAACCATCTGATTATCAGCGGCTTTCATTTTTTTTCGGACATATTGCGGACAGATTTTCTCTTTTATATCTTATTTTTTTAAAGATATAGTAAATGAGGTTAAATCATATTAAGGTAGTCTTCAGTGAATTTATTATCAATAAAAGCAGTTGTTTTGCCAAATTAAAAATTCAATTTTCGTAAACTTCTAAATTGTAGGCCTCCGATTTTTTACTATCATCTTTCCGAAAAGGTTCTTTGGTTAGAAAATTTAATGATTATAAATTATTTAAACTTAAATCTTAAGGAGCTAGTACCTTTTGAGAGAAGCCGAAGATGTATCATAATAATATTCTTCTATCGTACCATCTTTAATTTTATCTACCACTTCATCTATAATAAATAAAGGTACAAGAAACCATTCTTTTGGAATTACTGGTTTTCCAAAACGGTCTTTTATATCTATATCTAATTTAGCGTTTTTAAAAAATGATTGTATTAGGTTTTCTAATTTATGCCGTTTGATATTTGCTAACTTATAAGTTGCCACTACTTCCACATCTGCCATTAAAAAAGTAGGATCATTCTTTGCATTCTTAATACGCATATTTATATCGTTACCTGTTACGCCTATTTTATGAAACACTTCTCTATTTTGAACAATTAGACGATTCTTAGAATTTGAACGTAATACGTAAATAGTACCGCTTTCTAAATCATCACTTTCTAATTTATCTGAAAATAAAGGACCTAAACCGGGTGTATTAATGAAACGACTTGTTTCATCCTTGTACATCGCTCTAATAAGGGAACGTTGCAAGAGTTCATTCTCTGTACCATTATCGTATATAACTCTTAAACGAGCATCTTCTTCACCATTTGGTGCTGTAAATATTTCGCCTTTATGAGCTATATAAGCCATTTGTCCTCTTATGATAACAAAGAGTTTTTCTTTAATAAATGTTTTTGTGAAACCTGAATTTTTTCTGAAACGAATTGTTTCTCTAAAACCGTTTTCTATTTCTTTCTTCGCTTTTTCAAATAATGGTTTAAATTTCTCAAACTCCTCACAAATAGTTCTACTAGCAAATTCTTCAACAGCTCTTTTTTCTGCTCTAGTTTTAACGTGTTTAAGATTAGTTATCGAATTTTCCTCTTCCTCAACGCCTAGTAGGTTTAATAATTCATCATCATCTATATCTTCTGAAACTTCAAATGAATTTTTAATTTCTCCAGATAGTATATTTTGATAATCAAACTCTTTTAGTAAATCTACAAACTCTTTCTTCTTCTTAATTTTTTCTAATCTAACTGCATATAATCTTTCAAAAATATCATTTTCCTCGCCGTGAAGTGGCAGTCGTTTTTGTTCATCAACAAATTTTTGAATTTCTTCAAAACCTGCAATAACGCGCTCTTCTAAAGCTGTAAATGTAGTTTTCTTTTTCTCTTCTACTTCTACACCTAAAGCTGCTAATAACTCATCATCTTCTGCTGTAAATTTATCTTTTTTAGCCATTCTGTTCTTCTGTTTTTTTTCTAGCTAAATATGCAATACCTTGTGCCATACGTTGCTCCCAAGGATCTGCTGATTTAATATCCGGCAATCTCCCTCGTTCATTTTTAAACTTTAAAGCTCGTTTAGCCAATTCTCTAGCTTCTTCAAGATTTATATTAGGTTTTTTACCAGATATAACTTCAGCCATTGCTTTTAAGCTTTTTTCTGTCATTGCTTTTGAAAGGATTGAGTATGCTTCGCTAAATGGATTTATGCTATCTATCCAATCTACATCTAAATCTCTAACATCCATTGCAAATTTTCTAATACCATCAATTAAAGCTGTATTTGCTTTAATATTATCATTCTCTTCATTATTTATAGATTGTTTCGCCATTTGCGTAATATTAAGAGCTGCTATAGCGTGCTGTCTAATAGCCTCAATATCTTCATCATCAATTTCTGGATACTTCTCTTTAATAATCTTACCCAAACGTACTTGAGTTAATTCTTGTGGTACTAATTCTTCATCAAACAACCCTCTACCAATTGAATCTTTATCTTGTGCAAAAGCTGCAATTACCTCGTTTAAATCTTCTTTACATATACGTTTAGCATCTTCACTTTCTGGCATTGCTAAACCTTTAATTTCAACTTGAAATTCGCCTTTTTCTTCATTCCATCCAACATTCTCCTTGTTAGGGTCATAACCACCTTCACCATAATCATAGCCTTCTTGTTCTTTACTTTGAGGATTTTTAGGTGTGAAATTGAATTTTGGTGCTAGAACTTGCTCCATTAATAAACTCGCTGAAATAGCTTTTAGCGTATCATTTACAGCATCTGTCACAGAATCTTCAGAAGCATCTACCTCTGCTATTAAATTCGTGAATCTTGCTTGTGTTTTATTTGGGGCGTCACGAGTTGCTCTACCTATAATTTGAACAATTTCTGTTAAACTAGAACGATACCCTATTGTTAAAGCGTGTTCGCACCAAATCCAATCAAAACCTTCTTTTGCCATACCTAAAGCAATAATAATATCTACGTGGTCTCGATTCGTTTTGATTTCTGGCATCTTTAGTGCTGCTTGTACTAAAGGTCGTTTAGAAGCATCATCATTTACAAGGTCTGCTATTTTTATGATTTTACCTGAATTTGTTTTTACAATATGAAAACCAGTAGCTTCTTCAATACCTTGCCATTCTCCTAATTCATTTAAAATATTATCTACCTCTTGATGTTTAAATCTAGTACCTCCAATACTTTCTCTAGAATTGACATTTGGAATATGAATGATTGTTTTTTCATCTGGATTTAAAACTTTTGTTAGGTCATCTGTATAAGCTCCACTATAAAAATAATAGCCAATATTTAAAGTTTTTAAATGCTCATAACCACTTAATTGCTCATAGTAGGTATAAGTTACTGGTTCAAATTTCAATTCATCATCAGGCATTAAAACAGGGTTAGCATCGCCTCTAAAATAAGAACCAGTCATAGCTACAATATGTACTTTATCTCTTTCTATAAAATCTTTAAGTTGAGAACCTAATACATTATTATCATTAGCACTAACGTGATGAAACTCGTCTATTGCAATTAATCTATCATCAAAAATTTCAACACCAAAACGTTCTACTGCAAAGCGAAATGTAGCGTGTGTACATACTAAAACTTTATCTTCACTTTCCAGAAAAGCTTTGACTGAATTTACTTTACCGCCATCTTCTCCTGGTGAATTACATAAATTCCATTTTGGTGTCACTACCCAATCATAATAATATCCATATTTAGATAATGGCTCATTATTAAAACTAGAACCAATAGATTTTTCTGGAACAGCAATAATAGCTTGTTTAATACCTTGATTGTTTAGTTTATCTAACGCTATAAACATTAAGGCTCTACTTTTACCAGATGCAGGCGGCGATTTAATTAACAGATATTGTTCACCACGCTTTTCATACGCTAATTCTTGCATAGCACGCATCCCCAATTCATTAGAGGTAACAGAACTACCGTTATTATTATAGTTTACTGTAATTGTAGGTATATTTTTTTCTTTACTCATTCTTATTATTTTTTGGCAGTCATTTTGGTATAGAGTTCAAATAGTTTTTCTAAACGCTCGGTATCATTTTTAAATTTACGACCAATATAAATACGCTCTAAAACTTCATCATTACGTTCGTGCGCTAATCTTAAATCTTTAGGCATTTTTTCTGGGTCGTATAAGTCCGCTATTGTTGCAGGGAAATGACGTTCTCTTGCTATTAGTATTTCTTCTGCTGTTGTAGTTAAATCTTCTTTATTCTTTTGAGTTAATGTTGGTAAAGGAAATGTATTCCAACCCAAAGTATTTGAATAAGAAAATCTCATTTCTAAACGAACGCAAACAGTTCCAATCCAAATTAAGTGTAAACGAGAAGCAATTAAAGCCATATTCCAAAGAGGTGCATCATACATAGCAAATGCCTTATTGTGAATAATTGCATCCGAAGCTTTTAAATTAACAGGTAGGTAATCTCGATTTTCTGAACTAACTATAGGTATTACTAATAATTTTTTTTTAGCAACGTGCTGATCACGAAAACGATAAGGATAATCTATCAATTTTTGAGCCTGTTTATCCTTTGTTTTAGATGCTCTTGCTTTCCTTACTTGTTCAATTCTTTGTTTTAATACATCGTTTTTATATGCTAGCTCTTTTTCATCATCACTCAACCAAACACAATATCTCGGTCTGTCAGTTATACATTCTCTTGAACCATATAATGGACGTATAAAATTATTGTTAATAGATTTTTTGAACTTAAGATTTCTAGCTTCAACAGAATCTAACATTAGTTCATTTGCATAATACGGATGATTCCCAAATTGCATTGGAAACTTATCATCATTCGGTTTATTGGCTTTTGAAATAAATAAATTATCTCCAGGAACTAAATATGCATTTATATTATCAACTTCCTTTGCCTCAATTTCTTCCTTTGCATTAATAGAATACAAAGTCCTTTTTTTCGATTTCTTGGTAAGACCAATTATTGAAACTGTTACACCAGCATTATAGCTTGCAAGATTTGACCATTTAAAAGATTGATACGCAAATGAAATATTTACATTTTCAGCAAATATAACTGACCACAGTGCTGAAACTTGTATGCCTTGACAAACTGAATTAGTACTTACAAACGCTGCATCGGAATTAGTTAAATTCATATAGTCTACAGCTTTCATAAACCAACCTGAAACATAATCAAGAGATAAAGTATCTTTTGACCTATTACCAAATATTTTTTTTAATTCCCTTTTTTGTTCATCAGTTTGTTTTTTCCTACCTATATACGGTGGATTACCACATATATAAGTTTCACCACCTTCATTATCAAATCCTATTTCTGCTTGATTTTGAGGTGTTGAAAACAAATCATCTCCTTGCAATTTTACTGCTGTACCTTTTGAATTACAAACTGTAAGCCAATTAAGCGTTAATGCATTACCTTTAACAATCCAATTTTGCGCATCTAAAGGTAAAAATTCTGCAAGTGCAAGTCTTTGCCCCCTATACAACACATCACATTGGTACTCTGCAATAATTAAAGCTAAACGAGCTACTTCTGCTGAAAAATCTTTTAATTCAATACCTCTAAAGTTCGTTAATGGTATTTCACTTGCTTTATTAAGTTCACCTCGTTTAATGTTAATCTCATTTTCTATTTTACGCATTTCTTTATACGCAATTACCAAAAAATTACCTGAACCACAAGCAGGGTCAAATACTCTTATGTGCGCCATACGGTTACGTAGATTGAGCAATTTACGACTGTTGTCTTCTGCTTTTTCTAATTGCTCTCGTAAATCATCTAAAAATAAAGGGTTTAATACCTTTAAAATATTTGGAACTGACGTATAATGCATCCCTAAAGAACCGCGCTCATCTTCGTCTGCAACAGCTTGAATCATTGACCCAAATATATCTGGGTTAATTTGCTTCCAATCTAAACTACCAACGTGTAATAAATAAGAGCGTGCTATTTTGGTAAACTTCGGTACTTCTGTAAAACCAGAAAATAACTCACCATTTACATAGGGAAAGTCTTTACCCCAGACTTTTATTTTTTCTTTTTCACGTTCATTTTTTTTGATATCCATTGCTCTAAACATCTCACTTATTATTATGTGTGTGTCTGAAGCATCCGTTGCACTATATTTTTGAACTGTATTTGTAAAAAGATTGTCTTTAAAAATATCTGTATCCTCTGCAAAAAAGCAAAAAATTAATCTTGCCAAAAAGTGATTCATATCTGGACGACGTTCTATTGTTGCCCAATCTGGATTGTGTTGTAATAACTCTACATAAAGTTTATTTAAACGACTTGTAGCTTTAATATCAAATGCGCTTTCACGTATTTGTTTTACTGTTGTAATATTTGCTAGTGAAAGGAAAAAACCGAAATAATTATGAAAGTCTTTGTACTCACAAACTATTGTTTCACCTGTTATTATGTTTTCGGCTTGAAAATCTATACCATCTGTAGCTAAAATAAACTCCGCTTTATTTTTTCTAGTGGAAGGACTATCCCGTATTACTTCTAATGATTCGGTTACTCTTCCTTTTTCACTTGGAAGAATATGGATATTATTACGCTGTAGAATTGCTCCCTTAACATCTGTTTTATTTGAAGTACCATTACGCAACTTTTTAATAGTCGTGCTTTTATTACCAAAAGCCTCTAAAAAAGAAAAAGGAAATTCCTCTGCTTCAAAAGGCTTTAATGCCAATTCCGATACTGCTTCTTCTATTTCTACTGGGGTCATTCTATATTAATATTATTGATCTTAGCAATAGATTGTTATTTCTGTGTAAGACTTTTACAGTCTATTTCAGCTATTTTTAATGTTTGGTATTACTTCTGTCTTTAACCAATCAAACGCCTGTTTTTGGTCATATTCAATTTCAGATCTGAGCAAAGCTTCCATATCACCTGTAAAATCGGGATCATTTTCTTTTTCTTCTATATTTAATAAAAACTCTTTGGCACTAGGTGATCGTCCAACCGAAAAATCCATATAGGTTTTAAAAGACCTTAAAAGCATATCAATATCTATCTCCATATTGCGCCTGGAGTAGTCCAGGTCGAAGAGATCTCTCCCCTTACTTCGTTGATATAATGCTCTTAATTTTGTTCCCAATAATTCGTTGATGTTATAAGTGCGAATATTTGCTATCCCTTCAAACCAGTTGCTTTTAACTTCAAAAGGATATTCAATCCAGGGCAAAACATTAAAATGTTCTTTACAATTTATTTCTAGCTTTAATCTTAACCTAATATTCTCATATTCTGAATAAAAACGATATAAGGCTTTTGCGCCGTGTCCTTTAACTTGAGTACGCCTTTCTTCTTCAAAGAAAGTTACAACTTCACCTATACGTTTCATAATTGGTTTAATTGGTCCCGGTTTTATTTGCACCAGGTCAATATCTTCGGAATATCTTGGAGCGGGGTTTAAGTAAAGTTTATGTAGTGCAGTCCCGCCGCGAAAAGCGAGATTCTCTCTCAAAAAGTCATCGGAAAATAATTCCACTAAGGTTCTGCTTATCACTAAATCTTGTTCAACTTGCATAAATTCTTTCCAGGGGGCATTTATCTGCCACTTAGCTATATCTGGTCTTGGAATCATAAATCACTTTCCATTTTAATATTAACATCAACTTTCCAGCGGTTGTTGACCGCTCCTGCTTTTTGGTTTGATTTCGGGCTCAATAAAACAGGATAGAATTTTTGAAGCTTCAAATGATTATAAATTAGTTCAGCAGGTTCAGAACTGGAATCATATTCATTTAGTAAGAAACCAAAACGTTGCAGTACACTTTTTTGGGAATACCAGGATAGCAAATCTTTTACATCTGAAACTTCTATTTCTTCAACCAATTCTTCCAGAATGGAAAGGGTTCTGTTCAATCCACCGATTTTGGATTGATGGTGCAGTAAATCGACTGCTGTTAATGCCGGACTGGATATTTTAAACATTCCCGCATCTCCTTTACGATTTAAGATATTTTTTTCTGGCCAGTTGGAAACCGTGAAAAAGTCAAGCTTAATAGCTCCTTTTGAAACAGAGAGTAACGGAGATTTATCGTGAAGTACATACTCCTTTTGAATTTGTTGATGACTAGCACCATAATACCTGGCCGCAGAATACAAGCCTAAATAATAGTTCCTATTTAAAAAAGTAAATAGTTTATCAATGTATAACTCAATGGGTAATTTGCCGGAATGAGAATACCTGGGCGGAATAATTAGATAAAACTTATGCCGTAATGAAACCACATTACCATTTCCCACAGCATAATAGAGGTCGTTACGTATCAAAGATTCCGATTTACCGGATGTGCTTTCAACTAATTCATCCCAGGTAAAAGCATATTCTTCGAATGACAATCGCTCTTTTATAAATTCGCTTAGACTCAACTTTAGTAAAATTTCGAGAAATATAGTGATTTTTACCTTATTTCTCGAAATAACACTAATAAATATAATGAGATTTTTCTAACTTATATAAGTTGGAAAATAATCATTCATCACTCGTATCTGAAAAATATTCCCATTGAAAGCTATCGGTAGCGGTACTTTCATCACCTATAGAAAGGTTCTTAGTATCAATGAGTTCACCATCCTTATAAAATTTAAAAGTAACATCAAGTGATATCCCTTCTTCTACATTATCAGGTGCTACATTGTAGGTGACCCAGATACCAGGTGAAGCTTGCTTAGTTGTATAAGATAAAGACCCCGGCAGGGCAGAATTTTCCGAATTCAGGTTGGCATCAACATCATTCTCGGTATCTGTATCTTTCCATCCATACGCAGAATAAAAAGTAATTTCCTGACTGAATTGATCACTATCACCAGTTTGTGAATATTCTACCGTAAAGATGCTACCTTCGGTTTCATTACCTGGTAGATCATCTGACGAGTCATTACTACAAGATAGACATAACAACAAAAGTGGTAATAGATAAATAATTTTCTTCATAATAAATAGTTTTAGGTTAGAATTGGGTTACAGCATCCTTCTTTAAGAGAGTAGTGAGGTAATTAATTTCAGTTAAATCAAGGTTGGAGCAGGATAATTTTCCAATAACAGCCTTAATATCAATGCCGGATTTTATATTTTCCGGAACAGGGTTTGGGGCATTTATGATCATTTTTTGAATATCACCATTGAAAATAACTCGAACCTTTTGATCTTCGTCCAGTAAATGAATTCCGCATTTGAGGATTCCATCCTTCTGAAATTTATCCACCATTTTTGATAGACGTTTAGAGGCATATTTATCCAGGCCTTCTTCAATTAATTCTACGGCATATTCTACATCATCAGGATGACTGGCCAGGCTTTTTAATAATAAGATTTCTTCAAAGCTGTAATTTTTCAATCGGGAAGTTTTCATTGGCTTGATTTTAAAGATTAAGTCAGCCTTTGATCTTGAAGTTTACGCATAAAAAAGCGTGGAACTGCAACTTACGGGTTTTAGAGGTCTCGCCAGAAACCTTATCCGCCAACATAAGTAAAACAGCCCACGCAGTGACGTGGGCGTCTTAACTTTGATAATGGCGGAATTCAAAAACCTGGCGAGTTTCTAAAACCAAATCAAAAGCTAAACGCTTAAGAATTTTATTTTATAAAAAATATATTTTTTATTCTATAGATTATATTTTTAAGATTTATAAAATTTAGTTTTTATTATTTATTTCCTAGTCTAAATAATAGTTTCTTTTGAATTGATTTTATATTCTAAGTTTTTTAAAACATTAAATATAATCTCAACTTTTTATTTCTCAGTTTTACGAAGTTGCGGCATATTTACCGGACTTCCGTATCAAATATAGGAATAGTTTTTATTTAGGCATTATTGGACCAGGACTTTTTGGGTTTAATGCTTAGTGATTACGGTTATCGGAGGTTGCGGGAGTAGGGACACGGGTTCGTCGGCTTAGTTGTTACATAATTGACCATTAAAATTATACTTTATTCAATAAAAACCATTATTTGCGCTGAACCGACTTGTTGTTGAGCCCAGTACTAATGTTTGTCTTTTCTTGCAACCCATTGAGTATGTTCACGTGAAAACGCATTTTCTGCATCTTTCACAAAATCAGATAATGTTTTCTCTCCGGTCACTTGAAAACTTTGACTCTTTAAAATTCCAATTTCGTGTGCTGTTAAAGAATAGGAAGTAGTTAAATCTTGATATCTTTTAATTTGCATCCAACTTAACACCGAATTACCTAAAACAATTAATGCTGCTGTAGGGAGAAAGTACAGTTCGTATCCGATTTCCAATAGTAAGAAAATGATAACAAGAGATTGTATTACTACTAGTCCAATAAACCAATAGAAAGCAAGCCTTTTATTTTGATTTGCTTTAATAAAATACCAATTCCTTTGCTCGTTTATTCTATTGCTTATGTAATAGTTTAATCTTTCTTCCCAATCCCAATTCCTAATTTGTAGCATATTTTTAGAAATTGTTTCTTCTTTCATACTTGGATGTGCTAGAAATTCTCCTAAATCTTTATTTTGATCTAAAATGTCATTCAGATCGGCACAAAAATCTTTTTTAACTTCGGAAATATTATCGCAATCAAAATAAGGTTCTGCCCTCATTATGAACCTCCAGGTTCTTGTTTTAACAGATTCTGCTACAGCTCGGCCATTGTACCAAGTTTTATCGAACCTTTTGAATGCTTGAAATATTGTAAGAAAGAGAGCAGTAAAAAATATTATTGCAGCTATTATTCCGGCTTCTCTAGATTCTCTTACATAAATTGAAAGGACAGCTGCAATAACCGTCAATGTCAAATACCATTTCAAGCCAAGCATATAATTACTTTGGCTATCTATTGAAGCTTTATTAGCAGCATTATATAAAGCTGGATATTCTGGTCTATCAAATTTATTTTGAGTACTCACGTATTGCAGAAACTATTGAACTACTATTCCAACCGACGATTGTATTTGCAGCATCTTGTACAGCAGAAGGCATTCTTTGTGATCCCCAAGGTTTTACTCCAATTATTGGCTTCATCAATTTTTTAGCATAATCTATTTCAAATTGAATCCATTTACTATATGAAACATATATACCTCCAAGAATTATGACTGATTCGACCGGTCTTATTTGCTGTCTTATTTCTTCTTCAAGTTCTTTAACACTCATATTATCAAATGCTTTGTCATTTGGTACACTATAATTTGAGTAGATAAAGTTTGGTGCATCATCTAAAAACCTAATCATTCTATCGTATGCTTCGTGTCTGTGCCAAGCGTGGCTAATAAAAAGTCTGTATCTATGTAATTCTGGCATAATTGAAAATTTTTAATAAAGTTACAATTATTATTTAGCATTGGGCAAAACGCCTCCTTTTACCGCAAACTACGGGAGTAAGGATACGGAATTTTTGGTTTAGGTGTTTTTATAATTGGTTTCTAAAATTATACTTTTTCGTCAGTACCCATTATTTACTATGAATCAAATCGTTATGCACTATTTCATATTTTCCATAAACCATCTCCCTTCTACATTGTAATTGCTTTTATCAATTAAAGAACTGACGGAAATTGAATTATCGGCTTTATTACAATATTCTTTTATCAAGTTTGGTGGATTTTCGATCCTAAACTGTTCAATCAAATCAACTCTTTCCATTACCGTAGGTATCTTTGGACGAAAAATTGAGAATTCATAAGGTTTACTTCTTCCGTTACTTCTTTTAAATTTTATGCTTTGTGTATAATTATTATTTAAACCATCTCTATATTGAATAAGAACTTCTGGAGAATTAGAATTTATAGGGTATTCTATTGGAATTAAAATTCTCTTATTCGGTAAGAAGGAGTAGTAAACACCGCGTTCACTTAAGTAAAATAGGTCTTCATTAATTTTCCTTTTAAAAAAATAATCTTGTCTATCCTTCTTCACGAATTTATTGATGAACTCCATTAGTTTAATCGACTTAGAGTTGATACCTTGAAAAATACTGATGTCAACATCAAAAGCTGGATTTTGACTTGGATTGTTAATAATTATAAATTTTGTTGAATTAATAATCTTACTTTCAAATTGAACAATTGGTAAACTAGATAATCTTAATTGCTCATTGATCATTTTTAAGTTTTGCTCTTGTGCATTTGCTGTTCTATTGAGTTCCTTTCTAGTGAATTTTAATTCTTTTCTTTGAAGCTCAAGCTCATTTTTTTGGAGGTAAATTGTAAAAATTATTGCAGCTAAAGCTAATCCAGAAAATAGTGAATTTATAAAACCAAAAGTGTCTCCGAAAGCAGCACTTTTTTGCCAATCTTGGAAAAAAAACCATAGGGCAATTCCTGTCATTACCCACGCCAAAATTATTATTAAAATAAGCTGTTTTAAAGATATTTGTTTCATATTGTAATTTTATTGCTTGCTCACAACGTGCCATAATAGACCAAATATAGGTTTTATTCACAATACATATAGGATAATGTAGCCTCCTCATTGCCTTTATCTCGGATGGCGAAATTTTTTTCAAGGCTATTAAAGGTTTTTTCATATGCATCAAATCCTGGTAAAATTCGTGTGCATTGACAATAATAATTGTCGGCCAACTGCAACCTAACTGTTACTTCATTTAAAAAATATATTTTTTATTCTATATTTTATGTTTTTTAGTTTATAGAATAGCTTTCTTAAAAATGATTTATTATTCCTTAGAAATAAATTTCAAGTTCTACCTAAAAATGTAAAACGAACTTTTTAGGCTAGAGTCATTTCTTCGAATTGGTTGGTAATGATGTTTTTTATGATTTTGGTCTGAATATTCTGGAGGCATAATTATTTTAGGGGTAATTTTTATTGTGTCTCCGGGATTTTTTTGTTTTTACGTATTTTTTGGACATACCTATCCCTGTGCATATGTATGATGATATTGATTTTTGTTTTGGTTATGCGGCTTCGAGTAAACTCGTCATTTCCTCCCAATCCTCTCTAAAGAAATGATTTTCGTACATCTTAAGCTCTATACTGCGGCCACTTGAAGTTACCTTTGCCGGAACCTCTACAAACCATTCCATAAAGGTACGGTGTTCCTGTTTTTTGAACCTGTCTTTCTTCTGGCGCATCATTAAAGAAATATTATAAGCTAAGACTCCTAATTGCCAGAGGATATCATTTGCCCAGAAGTTATTAGTTAATGTACCCCCGGCCATGGTATGACTTTTCACCTGTTCAATCCAGGTTTCGCTGATCGAACGCAGCTTATATATCTCGTGTAGTTGTGTGGCATCTTTGTCATAGCTACTGATATAACAGGCATATTGGTACAACGGAACAATATCCCGTCCTCCAAGAAACTCCACCTCTATATACTCTTTGACCGTACGTACGGCCTTGAGCTTCCTGGTCTTTTTCCAGCCTTTCGCTTTATAGGAGAACTCACAGATGGCAATATCCTTTTCCATATCTATCATTGTCCATTCTTGCCTTTCCAGCAGTTTTTTGAGATTTTTCAGCTTTACCTTTACCAAATAGTCCCAGTTGTAATCCTCCAACAAGTCAAAGAGATCTCCAGAGAAAAAGCCACTGTCGGCACGGAAGAATACCTTATCGACAGTATTGGGCAGACTGGCTTTGACCTCTTGTAAAAAATCCGTGATACCGTTGGAAGTAAAGGCTGAACCGGTCCTGAACCAACTGTGGTAGAGCATTTTTAATTCGCTTACAAAAATCAAGAGTGGATGATAGCTCTTGGAACCTTTCTTTATAGGATTATATCCTTTGGCGGCCCCTGTCTGATTGCCGCAAACTGTTTTGACGGTCGAATCGGCATCCAAAGTTATGCTGGCCAATTTGCTCTTTTTCAACCAAGCTGCGTTTTTGTCAAGTAATAGCTCCTGTAACTTACGTGCACCACCTTGTCCCATTTTTTTAAGGTGGCCGATATTGCATTCTGGTTGATACCTTTGTCAAGTTTCAATAAGGTCTTAATCAGTCCATCATTACTGAAGTTGGAGATTTTTTTGATCCGACTGACTCCGCTTATGGAGGCCATTACAATAACTAATAAAATCTGATCTTTACCGAATTTTGTGGCGTTTTGCCAGTGGGTGGGGAAGGAACTACTAAACATTTGCACCAAGCTGTTTGTTCATAAATCGGAGGATAGGGTTGAGACCTGCGTATTTAGTAAGACGATTTCCTGAGAATGAATGCTTTACAACTTTCGCTTTTCCGTTTAGTTTATTCTTTGTACTTTTCACCTTCAAAGTGATGTTTGTTTTATTTTATATTTTGTGTTAACAACTTAAATATAAGTAAAATACATCACTTTTTTTATTTCCATTTTACGATTTTAGGTTCTAATTTTTTTTTGACCTGAACATTTTAATCTTACTATCAGCGGAATCTCCCTTTTTTTACTTTGTAATCCCGGTTCAGCCCTTGATTTTCCATCTTTCTTTGCTTTTTTTTTACTTGGCCAATTTTGAATAGGAGTTCGTCCTTTTCCTTTGGAGAGCCATTTTTTAAAATGTTCAGGATTTCAAACTTTTCCATTTCTTTACGTTTATATTTAAATAATTTATCAAAGGTTTTCTCATTTTTTTTAATCCATTCGGTCCGATCAAAGCCAACGTGATATTTGTTGTTTCCAATCGTCCTTTCTTTGGAGCGTGCATTGGCCACCGGGCTTAACTTCATTTTCTGAGTTTTATCCTTCCGACTTACAATAAAATGGATATGGGAGTTTAACCCTGGTTTATAATCTCCAGATCGAAAAGCTCCATTTTTTACTTTATCATCGTTTCCTTTGAATTTTCGGAAATGCTCAATCTTACCAAAATAAACTAAATCCTGGCCTTCATTTAATCCTTTATTCTGTCTATTAAAATTGACAGCGTAACCGTCCATTACCTTCCGCCCGTATTCTCTTATCAGATTATTGAATTTTAAATATTCAGAATCGGAAAGCTCCCAAACGTTGTCCACCTTTCTACCTGTGGCTATTTCAGATAAATGTTCCAGTTCTTTCTGGCTAAAACTAACGGTAGGAGCGTAATATTTAGCATCTTTCTTACCTAGCTTCTTTTTGTTATTATCAATCTTGTCAATAACAGAGACTATACTCACCTGGTTAGAAGAGGCATCAAAAAAATGCTGTTTTCTCTTTTCAAAAAGCGCTATATCTGAAATACTTTTTGAAGTACCTATCCTTTTTTCCAACTCCTGGTTTTCTTTATCTAAATATTGAGCCAGGGAATAGCAGCTACCAGTATTATTTGCACCTAAAGTGCTGTGGGGTTTACTAATTGGCATCATTCAAAGATTTTATTGATTTTACCCAAAATGCCAGATTTGTTCCGAGTATCTATTAGTTGTGCAATTACCAGTATGCCTTTGCGTTGCTTTTTAAGCTCCTCTAAAGTCATTTCCGTTCTTTTTCGCTCGTGGTTATTAAGTTGTTCACGTATCCTGATTATTTCAGATGCTACCTTTTGAATTTCCCGGTTTTGATCTTTGGAATAATTATAGACTTCTTCCCGGAGCGGCTTGAGGATATCCCGTTCTTGAGCTCTTAAAAAAGAAACCATTCTTTTATCCAACTCCTTTAGTGCTTTTACCGGACTTTCATTTTTTGGCTCTCTTGGGTTTATACCCGTTTTCTTAAAATAAATGATCATCTCTTCAACCAATTTGTAATAGCTGAGGGAGTTGGCTTCCGATAATTTCTGAAGTTCCTTATGGTGAAAAGATGATATCAAAACGCTTTTCTTTTTCATTTTTATACTATTTTGATCTGGTTATTAATTAGTTAGTCTGTTTTATATAGGATTTCTATAATTCGATATATTTTGTTTTATTCTACAATCTCAATGATAGCAGGGTTTAAGCCTCGCAGAGCAAGAAGAGGTAGGGGGAGAGGCCCCTACCCTTCTTGCTATTTCCTTCGGCATACATTTGCGACGAGCTTTTCGTTTAAATCCTTAAATCCGGTATATAGATTATTTTTCGGTCTTGCTTGAATACAGTTATTCATAATAAGACTCTCAGCTTTACAACCTGATTCATCATTATCCATATATAAATCAATTTTTGAGTACTTTTTTATAATAGGGATAATCCTATCTACAATTGCCGTAGAGTTACAAATCAAATAATCTGAGAAATTTATTACCCCAGGATATATCTCTAAATATGAGAGGAAGTCTATAAACCCTTCAAAAATTTTGACCTGTGATGAGTCGTTTTTAATCAGCGTATATTCTTTTGAACCAATAGAGCCTTTAAAATATTTATTGCGTAGTTCCATACCTCCTGAATTATTATTGAAAGCAATTGCGAAAAATATTTTACCATTAATCCTGTAATAGAGCTCAAAGCAATAAATTCTAGCTAGGGGGTAAGAGATACCCCTGGATTCCAAATAATTTACCAATGCTTCATTCTGCAAATTCTGTTTTTTAAGAATTTCAAAACGTGGTTTATCTTCATTCTGGAAAGTTTCCGGCTTGTGAAAAGAAAAAGATCCCTCATTTAGGAAGTTCAATGCTTCCTTTACGGAACAATTTTTTAACCGGGTAATAAGATCAATAGTATTGCCTCCTATACCTTCTCCGTGGTCATACCATTTATTTAATTGTTTAGAGACTTTAAATGAGGCTATGGTTTCATTCCGGAATGGACTTAAAAACCATGCTTGGCTTGAGTTATGCTTTCTACATTTCACCCCCATTTCTAAAAGTAAATTATAGATGGAAATATCATTTGCATCATTACAGTTCATTTTATATTGGATTTTAATTAATGTATGTAAGTTTTATTTTAAGAACCTTATTAATTTCTGGGTAAGGTTGGGTAAGATATATTTATGAGGATATATGATTATAAAATATTGTTTTTTAGATGTTTATGTTTTTTGGGTAAGAACTAGGACTAATTTTTGTTTTTTGCACTTAGATCTTTCGGTTTAACTAAATATCCGTGAGCTCTCTTTTCGCCCATATGGCGAGCGACTGGAAACTTGAGCATCTTGAGTGCTTTCCCGATTTTAATTTTGCTTAAACTTAGTCCTACACCCATCGCTCGTAATTCAATTATAACATCTGTAGCTGTCATAAAATCTTTTTCATTTGTTCCTGGCTCTAGGTATTTTACAATAAGTTCTTTCTCCATTGTCCAATTAAGGAATAGTTCATTTCTCTTTTCGTTTTTGAGAATATCCTCAGTATTTAATTCGGGATTGTAGTTTTTCCTTTTAAAAGCATTGAAATATGCTTGCGCCCATACTTTATCAATGTTAATTTTTGAATAGTCAAAATCGATTGAGAAAATTTCGAAAATCAGCCACCTAACATTGCCCGTTTCATCTACTAAAAAATCCATTTCATTTGTAGAGGCTACAAAATTACTTCTCCTTTCTAAACGTTCTTGGCGTTTGCCATATGGTAATCTTTCATTAATACTTCCTCTGGAGATAAAAGATTTCAGAGTTTTTATGTTACCCTGGCCTTGAATAGATAATTCGTCGATGTTAATTATAAAGTTTTTACTTAATTTGATAAGGCTATCTTTGTCTGTGCCGATATCCTCTACGTAATAGTCTTTTAATTCTTTTGGAGCAAGAAACCTAAAGAATGTAGTTTTACCTACGTTCTGTTTAGAGCTAGTAAATACTAAACACTGTTTGTTTACTTTGTCATCAACTAAAGAGCATAAAACTGCTCGTGTAAGCCATTTTTCCATATGGTAATGAAGTAACTCATCGTCATCGGCCTTTATATAACTGCATAGTTTTTTAATATGATCAATACCATCCCATTCAGGTAAAGATTTAAAATAACCTCCTATTGGATTATATCTATCTATTAAATGGCTTTTAAAGAGTATCTCTAATTTTGGGAGACTTATAGTAATACCTACTTGTTCGAGTATAATTCCCCCCATCCTTAGGACAATAAACCTAATAAATTAAATGAGATAATGTTGTTAAAAAGAGGGGGGTCTGGGGGGAGACTCATAACTTACCTCTTTTGTTAACAACCCTTATTTATGCTGATTTTGCTCATGCT
>NZ_JBSXOK010000015.1:0-17385 GCF_056859415.1 Zunongwangia sp. L-65 | reverse complement strand
TTGTTGAAGAACAGGCAGATCCGATTTTAATTTATGTACCTTCCTTATGGCTGAAATAGCAGTCACTCAATATTTTAGAAAGCCAGACTTGAATAAATAAAAGTTGCTTTCCATCAGTAATAAAGAGGAAATGGATACTACCTTATTATACCAGTAAATTCCAAATTATGACGATATTAAAATTTTAAGAAGAATTCCCTGATGAAAATTCATGTCATACCCATATGCGCAAGTCTAGGGAAAAAGAGAATGTTGTATATAAAGAAATAGAATTGATAAAAACATTACCGGCTATAGGGTAATGGGCTTGGCAATGTGCAGAATGTAACTTTAGAAACCTTTTTAAGAAGTGGTACCATGATAGAAAACTTAAGGACCTGGTATCTTGCTATGGCATTCACGAGTTTTTTAAAAATTATCAATGAACAGAGCATTGTTATTAGTGACAAAAGCACGAAATATGTTGATATTGCTGATTAGGTAGAAGACCATCTTACAGAAAAATCGGATGAAACCACAACTAGGGAAAATTTAAAATGGCTCTATATAGCTATCAGTAATTCTAAACGTACATTCTTAGGTATTTATCACAAAATAGAAGGCAAGTATTTACAGAATTATCTCAATTAGTTGGTATATAAATTCAACAGAAGGTATTTTTGTAATAGAATTTTCGATAGACTTTTAGTAGCCGTAACACATCAGTACTGGTGCAAAAGAGTTTTATATCTTATGGTACGCCCCATTACATTTTCGGTTATCATAGAACAGATATTTACTGTATATTCACAAAGAAAAGGTATACCTCATATTCCTGCAATTTAATCAATCATCCGATAGATTATAGTAGTGAGAAAAATCCAATCTTCTATCAATAATAATTCCTTTTCATAGAGCTAAAGCCAATTCTTGCAATCCTTCTAAGGGTAACACAAATAGAAAAAGCTTAACCTTTCTTTTTGTAAGTAGAAAGTAAAGAACCTTCCTTCAGCCTTTACAGGCTTTAGAAAGAAGAGTTTACTTGCATGGTTATTGAGTGTTTAAGAATTAAATAAAATTCACGCCCAAATAGTATAGACAAAGCCCATCGTTGCGCCAAATATAAGATGAGCCAGCCATAAATGAATATAATAATGTTTTTTATTTAAGCTCGGAGGTTTACCCACCATTGTAAACATGCATTTCCAGCCTGCAATACCAACAAGACCGATTAAAAGCCCATACAACAAAGCATACCAAAAAGATTCTTCCATAAGTCCGTAAATAATTAAACCTTTAAAAATCAATACAAAAATCCCACCTATAAGATAATGGATTAACCACCCCCACCAACTTTTCTTATGCGGTTTAATCGGAAATACAATAGAAAAACATAATAAAAAATTTAGCAATTGGGGTTCCTTAAATTTACTGGAGTGCCGAGCTTCATAGAGATAACTAAACAAAGTCATCATCGTAGTGGAAAAAATGGCTGTAATTATCAATCGGAACATAGGGAACAAGTATCAGGATAGATTTTTGGCATGAAAATAATTTACCCATGGACAAATTATTTCATAGCCCTAAGATAGAAGGTTAAAAATTGCGATAATAGCTATTTATAATTCCATTAACTGAACTTGTTAAGACAACATAAACAAATGTTTAGCGACACACTCTACCAGGAACTGAACTTAAGGAGAAGTTACGACCGTTTCGCCGGATAGCCCGAAAAGATTACTGAACCTTTCCAAAAGCAAACGCAAAAGCAGAAAACAGATCCGCAAGAGGCTTAGGGAGCAGCTAAGCTATGTCCGACAAAACACCAAGACCCTCAACCTATTAACGGAAGAGCACCCTGAGTCGTTGGGATTGCTCAGAAAGAAGAACAGTTACAGATATCTGCTGGTCATCTAACATCTTTATCGGCAGCAAAACAGATGTACGATCAGAAATCCAATAGTATTGAAAACAGGATAGTAAGCATCCTCAAACCCATATCCGTTCAATAGTTCGGGGAAAGAAGAAAAAGAAGGTGGAGTGTGGACCTAAAACCTATGTTAGCCTTTACAACGGATATGTCAGGGGCGATCAATTTTTATAGTTTTGAATGAGTCGACCTACCTCAAGGATCAGGTAAGAGCCTATAAGGATCTTCACGGTCCTTTCTCGAAACTGATCCAGAAAGACAACATCTATATGCCCAGGGAAAACTGTAGGTTCCTCAAAGAAAGCAATATCCGCCATACCGACAAGGCAATGGGACGGGACACAAAGAAGACAAATTTAGCCAGGGCAAACGAAAGTATGGACTTGAAACAATAAAAAATTTTGGTTGGCAACATATATCTTTGTGATGAATATCATCAAACTGAGCCAGGAGCTCTTTTATCTTATCTTAATATGGCTAATTTCGGTGAAAAAACCATAAAGAAGCAGCTATCCATCATTGGATCAAAAAATCTAAGATGTCTCCGGGGCTTAATCCAACAGACACTAAGTATAATCAAAAAATAGCAGTATAGTAGATTAACTAAAGTCGAGCTTTTTGTTGCAAATCCCTATCCTTATTTGAAATAAAAATGGGTTCAACTGTTGAAAGTTAAACCCATAGACTCCAAAGCTAATTAGTAAAGAAAAAGTTTAAAATTTAGAACATTCCTCCGCACAGTTTTTACAGGCTTTTGCACATTCAAAGCAATGCTCATTTTCATGCTGGGCACACTCTTCTCCACACTTGCTACAAATTTCTTCACAATAAGCTATAAGCTTCTCTACATCTTCTTTTGGACAGTCGACAGACAAAGCGTTTGCCGCAGCAATACAGGTTGAGGCACAAATTCGATCTAATCTTATACAATTTATCATATCTGATAAATTTTCTTCAGTTAAACACTTGTCTGCACAATTCAAGCAATGTGCTGCACAATCATACAATGTTTGGATTAAATTCTTTCTTTTCATAATTTTAAATTTAGTCAGTTTTAATTTAACTATTTCAGAAATTCGATATAAAGGATATTTTCCTTAATATTTTTCCTGGTTCTATTTGTAGAAATTTTTGAATAAATAGCATTTATGGTTTCAGCAATATTTGAAAACCACATCAATATTTATCTAAACTACCTCATGATTTGCTTTTCTATTTTTAGGAATATTATATATTAAGCCAGTTCAAATCCATTTTAATAATGGGATATATTCTTTTACCGTGACTTACCTCTTCTAGAAAGACTTCTATTAATGCGCAAATTTTTTCAGACAGACATTGTCGGAAATAATTTATTTTCATAATCTTCAATGCGAACATCTTCCTCCGGATTATCTCCTGATATATCGCCTTGCTGCTTATTATTACAACTGAATAGCAGCAAAAAGGCCAGAAACAGCATTGGGAACATTTACAATTTTCGGTTTTCTAGCCTTCATCTTTAATATTTAATTTGTCTTTACTTTCTTTAGTAAATGTGCTCCTTCCCGTCACACATCTATTTTTCAGAAGTCCGAAAATTCACAACTCCATTTTCTATCAAATTTCTATCAAAAGATTTATCTTCAAGTATTTCTTTCAGCTTCAATCGGAAATTCCAGATCGTTCAATAGTGGAAGGAGCAGGTAAGCTTTACTCTTTCCTAAAGGAAATTTTGGCATTTATACCATAGGAAACGATTTCATTATCAGTCACATTAGCCTTCATTTCTTTTATGAAAACAGACTCTATATTCTTCACACTTTTTGCAGCTTCTTTTAAAGCATTTTGTGTAGCATCATCAAAACTTTTCTCTGATGTGGCGATTACCTCAATTACTTTTACAATACTCATATTTTTAAATTTTGAAATTAAACAGGATTAAATGTAGAGAATGATAAAACGCCTGAAGAGGTGTTTAACAAACTATAACAAGAACTTAAAAAAACCTTAGGGTTTAGAAAAATCAAATGTTTATTTTCATAAGCGAGAGAAACAGAGAGCTAAAAAAAGAAAAGCTTTAATAACTGGTAGTTGACTGTCTGCTATTTTAATAGAGAAAAATTAACTCAGAATTAAGAGAAGTGCCAGTGGAAAAAAATCGGGCTGTTTCCCCAGTGACCCTGAGCTATTCTGAAGTAAGATAAAGTTGTGTTTACCTTTAAATTTTGTTCTTAAATTCCGATTAAATCTTCTAGAAAATTATGGCTTTTAGATATTAAATGTTGCTAAAAGCCGTTAAGTTTTCTAAAAACATTCGTTTTTAGTTTTTCATACCTTAATTTGAGAAAAATTAAAAAATTACAGCTATGAAGAGGGATAACAATTTTGAAAATTTTGCACATGAAGCCCAGCAATATTTTGACCATCTGGCAGGAGACCTGGAACATCCACAGGAGAAAGTTCGCGTTATAAAAGTGTGGAAAGCTGTACTTCACAGTATAAGGGATCGTATCCACTTTGGTGAAGCCTTTCAGTTTATGCAACCACTCCCGACTATATTAAAGGGAATGTATGCTGAAAATTGGGAATATTTAGAACAACCAAAGTATGATTATAAAACTTTGGAAGAGATGAAAACTCAAGTCAAACAATTACAAAATGAATTAGGCGAAGACGAATTTCCATGGAAAAAATCCACTGAGGAGATTATTGCAATTACCCTACTTTCTCTTCGAAATTACTTACCTGAGAATAAACTAAGCAAAATTAAAAATCAGCTTCCAAAGGAAATACAGCAATATCTATAATGTGGTGTAATCCGAAAATTCAGGTCGATTGGAGTGTGATAAAACCTGAAACTTCCATTTGATAAATACCATAAAAACGCTTCGATTATCATCCGTCGTGTAAATTTTCAAGCTTTATTACAACTGAAACAGAGAATACAAATTATTTATCTCTTCGATTAAACCATGCTGTAACTCCCATTACTATAAGAGTTAGAATTCCACCTACAAAAAAACTACTCAGAAATTCAAAATAGAAAACTTCCTTAAAGTAATACATAGGGCTGACTCCCTCATACCGATCATAAGTTATTAAATAAGTAAAAGAGACTATAAACAATCCAATAGCCAATAGGGAAAAACACACGTAAAAAAGAAAGTTTTTCCTAAATTTTCTTTTAATCAAGAGCGCTGCGATACAAGTCATTAACCAACATGCCCAGACCACGAGCTGAAAACTTATAATATCGTTATAGATCTCCTGTTTGGGGTCCGCAATAATTAATTTAGTGTAAAGCGGTACGCCCATTCCTGCTAATAGGAAAATATCAAGAAAAATAATGATTGAATAGGTTGTTTTTAAGTTCATTTGATCCTCTTTAGCCTATCCTGAGACAAATAATCCAGGAAAATTCGAAGCTCATTTATGATCAGGCTGTAAGCGTTTTTCGTTATTTAGACCGAAATATTTACCCGCCTGGTCTCACTAAATTTATTAAGGAAAAGGATTGGTTTTATAAAAACAGGAGTTTTTAACCTAAACTTAGGGACCGCCGCCCCGGATTAACATCTTTTGGCAGTTAATTTGTATTTAAGTTAGATTTTTTAGGATTTTATTTTATTTTTAATTCATATTTTAAACAATTTTAAGAAAATAAAAAAACAAAACAGCCAAACATATTTTTTGTTTAACGGAATCCGGTATTATATTGCAGGTTTCAGAAAGCATAATTTTTCTAAAGTTTTAAGTAAGTTTTAACAAGGTAATATTCTTTGAGGATGGAATGCAATTCGTTTAATATATCTGATTTTGGACTTGCAACAAAAATGTGGACTTTAAGTTGAGTGACTATGCTGCCAGTTTTTGATTATACATATCTAATTCAAATTCTTTAATAGTCATGTTTCCTAAATAGGAATGTCTTCTTCTGGTATTGTACCAGGTCTCGATCCATTGAAAGATGGATAACTCTGCCTGGCACCCAAGGTGATATTTATGCCAGTATACCCATTCCACCTTTAAGGATTTAAAGAATGATTCTGCCACAGCATTGTCCCAGCAGTTTCCTTTCCGGCTCATCGATTGGCTTATCAAACCTTTATGGTTTTTGAGAATGCCGGTAAATTTATGGCTGGCATATTGGACACCCCTATCGAAATGGAATATCAGCGGTTGTTCCAGTACTGTGTTCTTAGCGGCCATCTCCCAAGCTTTTACAATGGTAGCTTCAGTAGTGAGGTTATCACTTAAGGCCCACCCAATAACCTTTCTATTGAACAGGTCGATAATTACCGTTAGGTAGTGCCATCCCTGTCCGGTCTGGATATAGGTAATATCACTTACCCTCACCTGGTTAGCCCTATCTACTTTAAAACATTGGTCCAGTAAATTGGGGGCTATCGGATAATTATTGTTACTCTCAGTGGTGGCTTTAAACTTCCGTTTCCGTTTGGCGTATAAACAGTTTGTTTTCATAATTCGGGTACCCTTAACCTAGATACCTTGAACCCCATAGCTTTGAGTTCTGCCTTTATCCTTGGGGGTCCATAGCTTTGATAGCTCTGTTCGAATATGTGGGCGATCAGAGTAGTAAGTTTCTGGTTTTCGTTTCAGAGCTTACTAGAGCCTGACTTCAACCAAAGGTAATAGCTGCTTTTACTTACTTCCAATACTTTGCACATCATCTCGACTGGGAATTTCATAAGGTGCTGTTTTATGAACCGGTATTTGTCCTGTCGCTCGCGGAGAAGATGCGAATCGCCTTTTTTAAGATATCCCGTTCCATCTGAGCATCCTTTAAATCTTTCTTCAAACGGGCGATTTCTTTTTGTTCATCGGTCATCTTGGTATTGCCCCGACCGGGAAACCTGTTATCCCATAATCTTTTTTTGTTCTTTACGCCAGCGGTAAAGTACTGCGGGTAAAATACCAAGTCTTCACAGTATTCTGTGACTAAACCAAATTATATTTCACATTTTTTAAGCTAATTTGCTGCATATTTCATTAAATCTACATAAGGAGAATTCCTATTAATAACGGCAAAGATCCTAGCTAATATTTTATTTCTGATAATGTTTAATGTGGACATTTTATTATTTCCCAAACCGACTCTTTTTTGATAGTACAATTTCATCTCTTCATTGTATTGGATAGTAGACTTAGCACATAAGTCCAATAAACTTTTTAGTTTTTTATTTGCTAAATGGCTTACTGTGGTTCTTCCTCTAATACTTGAACCTGAAGTATTAGGGAAAGTAGCTATTCCGCAATAAGAGGCGAATTTCCTCCAACTGTCAAACTTTTTAAAGCCCTCTGTAAATACAATCATATAAAGCGCGGTTTGTTTTCCTACTCCTTTTATTTAAGTTATTAGCTCGTACTGGTTTTTAAGCCCCTCATCTTCAGTGACAATGGTTTTTATTTCCTTTTCAATGATATCTATTTCTTTTGTTAAATATTTGATCAGCTCTTTTTGAACTTTTAATAGTAATTTATTTTCAGTTTTTGAAAGTATTTCCGATTGCTCCTTTAAGCTCATTTTATAGCCGGCTCTTTGCTTTACCATGCGCTCCCGTAGTGAGAATAATCGTTTTAATTTAACGGTACTCTCTGAACTTGGAACATGAGGTTCTAATCGATCACGTTTTTCATAAGAATAGAGAGCTATTCTTTTAGCATCTCCTTTGTCATTTTTCTCTCTGGTCATTCCTATGGATTGTTTAATTTCCAATCCAGGGACAATCACATAATTAAAGCATTCTTCAGACAAAAAGAGAGATAAGCTATAACCGTAGATTCCTGTATGCTCCATTGCAAACATCAGAAAATTGTTTGCTATGAGTGATCTCGGACACATATTCTATTTACCAAAATTCTCGGATAGTATAAAATAACCCTCTGGTGATTTAACACATCGATAGAGATAATTATGAATAGTTTAAGTTTTTATGATTGGTTACTTATCCTGATTCATATACTTTAATGCATCAAAACATTTCTTATACATTCATGATTTTATCTCCTTTCAGGGATTCAAGGAAATTGTGACAAATTCTTATACAATTCTTCAAAAAAATTTATTCCAACTATGAATCTTTCAACGCTTAAACCAAATACTTCCGACATCACATCAGAAACGCTAGAGCATATAAATGGCTACTGGCGTGCAGCCAATTATCTTTCCGTTGGACAAATATATCTACGCGACAATCCACTATTAAAGCGACCTTTAAAAAAAGAGGACATTAAATTAATGCGATTGGGACACTGGGGAACTACTCCTGGTCAGAATTTCATTTATGTCCACCTCAATCGTATAATAAAAAAATATGATTTAGATATGGTTTACGTCTCCGGTCCTGGTCACGGAGGGCCTGCTTTAGTTGGGAACACTTATCTGGAAGGAAGTTATACAGAAATATATCCTGAAATCACTCAGGATGAAAATGGATTGAAAAAATTATTTAAGCAGTTTTCTTTTCCAGGGGGGATTCCAAGTCATGTTTCTCCAGAATGCCCTGGTTCGTTCCACGAAGGAGGCGAATTAGGTTACTCCCTTGCACATAGTTTCGGTGCTGTATTCGACAATCCGAACCTGATAGCTGCATGTGTGGTAGGAGATGGTGAAGCGGAAACCGGTGCTTTAGCAGCCTCCTGGCATTCTAACAAATTTTTAAACCCGGAGACTGATGGTGTAGTACTACCCATTCTACATTTAAATGGTTATAAAATAGCCAATCCTAGTCTTTTAGCCAGAATACCTCATGAGGAACTTATAAAGCTCATGGAGGGATACGGTTGGAAACCTTATGTAGTGGAAGGAGATGAGCCGATGCAGATGCATAGAGATATGTCTTTCGCACTGGACAATGCAATGGCTGATATTAAAAAAATTAAGAATTATACCACCCAAGAAGATTCGCAAGTTCCACGGTGGCCAATGATCATATTAAAATCTCCTAAAGGATGGACAGGGCCGAAATTCATTGATGGAAAACCTGTAGAAAATCATTTTAGGTCACATCAGGTACCACTTTCGGATCCTATTGATAACGATGAGGATTTTAAACAACTAGAAAAGTGGTTACAAAGTTATCAGATCGGAGAACTTTTTGATAAAAACGGAACCCTAAAAAAAGTGTATAAGGAACTTGCTCCTCAAGGTAGCCGGCGCATGGGAATGAATCCTAATACCAATGGAGGTTTACTTCTCAAAGATCTTCTTCTTCCTGATGTGCAAGACTTCGCCTTACCTGTAAAATCTCACGGAGATAACGGACCTGGGGATACTAGAAGTGTAGGAGCTTTTTTAAAAG
Source organism: Zunongwangia sp. L-65 (assembly GCF_056859415.1). NCBI lineage: Bacteria > Pseudomonadati > Bacteroidota > Flavobacteriia > Flavobacteriales > Flavobacteriaceae > Zunongwangia > Zunongwangia sp. L-65. The sequence continues at coordinate 8,172 of NZ_JBSXOK010000015.1, read as the reverse complement.
AGGTCATTAATTTAAATTCAAAGCAGCAGAATTTCAGACTCTTTGGTCCGGATGAAATTCTGTCAAACCGACTAAATGAAGTGTTTGATGCTACTAATAGGCAATGGAATGCGCAAACAGATCCTAACGATGAATTTTTGGCTCCTCAGGGACGAGCTATGGAAATATTGAGTGAGCATTTATGTGAGGGTTGGCTGGAAGGATATTTACTTACCGGAAGGCATGGTTTATTCACGTCATACGAGGCCTTTATACATATTATCGACTCGATGTTTAATCAACATGCAAAGTGGTTAAAGGTTACTGCAGAGCTCCCCTGGAGACGACAACTTGCATCACTTAATATTTTACTTGCTTCTCATGTCTGGCGGCAGGATCATAATGGATTCACTCATCAGGATCCAGGATTTATAGACCATGTTGTCAACAAAAAAGCCTCAATTATTAGGGTATACCTCCCGCCAGATGCTAACTGTCTACTATTAACTATGAAACATTGTTTGAAGAGTAAGCATTATGTCAATGTTATGGTAGCCGGTAAACATCCTTCACCCCAATGGCTTCCTTATGACCAGGCTATTTTACATTGCAGTAAAGGCATTGGTGTCTGGGATTGGGCCAGTAACGATCAAGAGGATCAAACCGATATCGTTATGGCTTGTGCCGGTGATGTACCTACTTTGGAAACTCTAGCTGCCGTATCCATCCTTCGTAAAGAACTTCCGGAGTTACGCATCCGGGTAATTAATATCGTAGATCTTATGAAGTTACAGTCGGAAACCGCCCATCCCCATGGGCTATCCGACTCGGATTTTGATGCATTATTCACCAAAGACAAACCGGTCATATTTGCATTTCATGCGTATCCCTGGCTGATCCACCGACTAACCTACAAACGTACCAATCATCATAATTTTCATGTCCATGGATATCAGGAAGAAGGAACAATCACCACACCTTTTGATATGACAGTACTCAATAAACTAGATCGATATCATCTGGTTCAAGATGTGTTAAAACATATTCCTAGGTCAGAATCCAAAAATGACTACCTGCAAGAAAAAATGAAAGATATGTTAATTAAACATCGGAATTACATTGAAGAGCATGGCGTTGATATGCCTGATGTCAAGGACTGGAAATGGGATATATGACCATGACAGTTTAAAATGTGGAAAGAGACTAAAGCAAATGCCTATTCTAAGATGGGAAGTGTGGTCTGGCATACTTTATAAATATTTATAAAATTTTTATTCGTGTGGATAAAAATAACTTTTTTACAGACCGTCCATTTTATAATTTCATCGGAATCTGATTTATCATACGTCCTTTTATTAAAAGTATGGCAAATACTATTCAAACAATAAGTAGTATGGATATGAGGATTTAAAACTTCCATCTTAATTTATGATTATAATATTATAGACCAAACCCATAGCCATTTTTATTATGAGGTAAACCAGCAATAAATGAATATAAAATGCTTGTTATCTAAGCTTAGAGGTTCGTCCAAATAAAAACCTGCATTTCCAGTCCGAAATGCCGATAAGCCCGATAAAAACCCATAAAACAACGCGTACCACGATTCTTCCATAAACCCGTAAGCAATTTAACCTTCAAAACCAGTACAAAAACTCCACCTATAAGATATTGAACCATTCTTTTTTATATGTTTTTATCGGAAATAAAAATAAAAACGAACCAAAACTTCAGTAATTGTGATCGTTTTTTATGAAAGAAGCTTTAGGTAACAAAATGCAAACTTCCCATGACATTTTATTATGTTCTAGTTTTTAGTATTTTTTTAAAAATCAATTTGCTAGCTATTTTGTATCTTGAAGATAAACCCTGTAGATAGTTCAGTATGAAAGAGAGTGATTATGATAAGAAAAGGGATTTTTCCAAAACCCAGGAACCTCAAGGCGGTCAATTCAAAAAAAAGAATGGTGAACCTATTTTTGTGATTCAAAAACACGAGGCTACCAATTTACATTATGATTTTCGCCTGGAAATTAACGGTACGCTAAAATCCTGGTCTGTTCCCAAGGGCCCAAGTGTAGATACCCGGGAGAATAATATAAATGCTTTAAAGGTTTATTTCTTATATGCACTCCTGATAACACTGAAAGATATGCTTTAAAATAAATTGTTCTTCCAACTCGAAAGGAGATTTTTTTAAAGGTTTTCCGTTTTGGTGATGGCACCATCCAACGATAGGCTCAGACACCAATTTATTCAAATCCAGCTCATTGAAGTTCAGATTAACCTGATAGAAGACTACCTCAAGCCTATTCTTCTTCTTAGGAGGTTGATCGACTAGAAATGCAAGCCCCGTATTATCTTTAAAAAATAAAGAAAAAATATCTCCTTCTTGAATGGTCATATGATTAGGAAAAAATCGCAGTAGTAATTGGCTTTGTCTCTGGATGGATTGCAATCCTAAGCCAAAATGTTTTTCTGAAAATTCATCATAAAACCAATAGGTTTGGTCAGAATATCCAACAGTTTTTTTAAATTCAATTTGATTATGGTCTTCTAAACATTCAATAAGAACCTGAGTATCATTATTAAAATGATAAATTAGATCGCTTCCAAGGAACTCCTTATCCTCTAAAACCGGACTATTTCCCCGTGTAAATCTTAATAAGTTTTGTAAAAAAGGAAAGTTCATTTAAATTTTTATAGCTAATTTAATAAACTATAATTTGATTCCCCATATAAGCCTTAAACTTATATTCTTAATTTTATGTTAATCGAATAAAATTCATTTTAACTTTTCAAGAAACATATTAGATTAGTCGCAAATTATTTAAATGTTTCGTAAATTAAACAGCACAGTTCTCATAGCGGTCTTACTCTTCCTTTTTGGGGCCGGGATTTTTTTCCTTTATATAATTAGTAGGTTATGAATTTTATTCTTCTCTATAATTGGCTTACTTAAACACTAACGTTTTGATTACCAACAACTTCTTATAAAATAGTGATAATTAGTATGACTTTTTAAGCCGCATAAATATTTTAATTGTTCTAAAGAGTATAGTTATATAGTTACTGGAATTTAATAAAATCGAGGCTTTAAAAGAATAATATGTACTACCGGTTCAAATTTCACACATTACAGACATTTACGTAAATTATAATTTAAAGTTCGTAGAACATTTTTTAAAAGGGTGATTTGAATTTACGTCTTAAAGGGAATATTAGGGTTACGATTTAAAATGAAATTTCAGTAGTGTTTGGTACATATAAAAGTTTTTAAACTATAATTTGAAATTACTCAGAACTTATATATCACGTTGAACGCATAATAGTTTTTTCCCAACATATACCAGCAATGAATATTTAATTTAAATATTTTTTAATAAATGTTTATTCATTCCTTTAGAAAACATTATAATATTTAAATATTTCTTTTTTTTAAATCTATTTATTTTTGAAATAACCAAAAATGAAGATGATGATGAAAGCTAACCTAACCCAAGAAAAAAAGAAGTTAAATAAAAATCAGCTGAATTCACGCCAGGCTCTAAAGCGACTTGAGCGTAAATATACTTTTTCCGTTGTTGAAAAGGAAAAACTTCTAAAGATAAGCCATTGTGTAATTACCGGAATTGCCGAGAGTTCAGAAGGAGGTTTTACTGAAGATGGCGAATTCCATTCAGCCCACGACACCGAAGCATTGGGGAGTGTACGCATTTCCTATTATTGTCCGAAGGATCGGAAACAAAAATTTTTAATCTTAAAAAAAGCTAAGAATTTATCTAATTCTAACTCTGATAAGGTAATCAGATGGAGGGCAAAACGCATTTATAGAACTCTTATAGAAACCCACTTGCTCTATCGTAGAATAGCAGAGAACTGTAAAAAAATATATTTTAAGAGTATATTCAGCAAATTTGCTCACATACACTTCCAAACAGCAGAATTACTAAAAAATAATTACGACCTAGAAGAATACCGCCAATTTACTGAAAGTTCTCTACTCGAATTTAAAAAATTTCAACTTTTAGGTAAATCCGATTTTTTAAACCATTGTTTAAACAAAGAGCAAAAAATTTCAGCAAGTATAGAGACGTTAGTATTCCTAAACGTTACACCTAATGAAAAAAAACTTTTTAGAGATCAGATCCGTAATAGAAATGAGTATATGATAGTGACTTTAAAAAAGCTAAAAGAAGATACGTTGATCTGATAATGAAATAATTACAAATTCAATTAAATCTTAATATCATGAAAAACTTAAAAGACCTGTTTGAACATCAACTGAAAGATCTTTATAGCGCAGAAACTCAACTTGTGTCCGCATTACCTAACATGGTCACACACGCCAAGTCAGCAAAACTTAAAAAAGCTTTTGAAGAACATCTAAAAGAAACCCAACATCACCAGGAACGCTTAAAAGATATATGCGAGGATATGGGAATTAAGCCTACCGGAGAAGTTTGTAATGCAATGAAAGGCTTGATTACAGAGGCAGAAAAATTTCTTGAAGAAGAAGTTGAAAATGATTCTGTTCGTGATGCCGGAATAATAGCAGATGCCCAAAGAATTGAGCATTACGAAATTTCGGGCTACGGTACTTTGGTTCGATACGCAAAAGAACTGGGCTATACCAATATTGCTGAAAAATTAGACAAGACCCTTCAGGAAGAATATTCTGCCGATGAGAAATTGAACAGCCTGGCAACCAACCAAATCAACAAAGAAGCGGAGTGACATATAACATAAAACAAAAGGCCATTCAGAAGTGTTTCTGGATGGTTTTTTTAATCATTAAACTATAAAAATGGTAGAAGAAAGCAGTATAGGATTTTGGTTTAAGGGATACGACTATTTTCTGGACCAGTTTAATGCCACTAAAAATAATGTCTTAAAACGCAGACTTTTATTCAAAAAATATTATATCCTGCGTGGGGAAGAAGCAACTGCTTTATTCTATGACCAAGAAAGATTTTCCCGTCACAAGGCCACCCCAAAACGATTTAAAAAAACACTTTTCGGCCTTAATGGTGTGCAGGGATTAGATGGGGAACAGCATAAAGCCCGAAAACAGTTATTTATGCACTGTATGAATGTAGATTCGCTAAATCAGTTAAACACCTATTTTGATGAGGCTTGGTTTGAAGCTGTCGAAGACTGGAAAGCAAAAAATACGATAAACTATTTTGATGAGATGGAGCGCATACTATTCAAATGCGCATGTAAATGGATAGGCCTTCCCTTTACAAAAAAAGATATAGTTAATCAGGTTCCCAGGATTTCCAGAATGATTAGTTCGGCCGGGAAAATAGGCATACAGCACTGGCGAGGAAGGAGCGCTAGAAAAGCAACAGAGAATTGGGTAAAGTCATTGATTAAAAACTATAGAAATAAGAAAAAAAATAGTGACACTATATTCGATCATTTTATTGGTTACAAAAATCCAAAAGGAAAACATTTACCTGATCAAATAGTAGCGGTAGAGATACTAAACCTGTTAAGACCAATAGTAGCCGTTGCCAGATACATGACCTTCAACTTAAAGGCTTTAGAAGATTATCCCTCTTATAAAGAAAAACTTAGAGAGAATTACGAAGAATACGGGGAAAATTTCATTCAGGAAGTTAGGCGTTTCTATCCTTTTTTTCCAGTTATTTCAGGCCGTATCCGTAAAAATTTTGAATTTAAAGGTCATAAATTTACGAAAGGGCAGCGTGTGTTATTGGATCTTTACGCTACCAACCACTACGCAAAATTATGGAAAGCCCCTGAGCGATTTTACCCGGAAAGATTTATGAATGCTCAAATTTCACCATTTAATTTAATCCCTCAAGGAGGAGGGGATCATTACAAAAACCATCGATGCGCCGGTGAATGGATTACTATTAATTTAATGAAGCGCAATCTTTACTTTTTAATTTATGATATTAATTACACGGTGAAAAGTAAAAATTTGAGAATTAAAAAAAATCAGTTTCCCCCATTACCGGCCAATGGGATTAAAATTTCGAAAATAACGAAATTAAGATTGATGGAATAAATTATCTAAAAAAGTGTATTATGATAAAGGAGAAAAATAAGATAATGGATGAAGAACAATATGCCATACTCCGAAAAAATGGAGTAAGTGATAAAGAGGCGTCTGAAATAGCTCAAAACAATGAGCATATCCAAAAAAATAACCTTACCACCTATACCGATGAACAACTTATAGAAGAGGCTAAAAAATCAGGAATACCAGGAACCGATAATATGGATAGAAATGCCCTGATTACTGCATTGTTAAACAAAAAATAATCTAAAAATAGTATAAATGAAATTGTTAACTGTAATTTTAAACGTTTTGTTACCTCCCCTTTCAGTATATTTAAAATATGGAGCGAATAAAAAGTTCCTAATAAATCTAATACTAACACTAATTGGTTGGGTACCAGGAATGATTCATGCTTTTATAATCACAGATAGGTATGTAAAAGAAATTAGGGACAGTGAAAACAATGTAAAGTAAAATTAAGCTTAATCTTTTCGGCTTTATAATGCATTTTCTTTTTAATTTTCAGTAAACTTTCGCTCTAATTGATTTTTTATCTACTCAGGAATATTCTATTAGGAGTTGAACTTTTGATTAGACATTAAAAGCTAATAACTAAATATTGAATAGACGTTCCCCTAAACTTCTATAGGCCTAGTAATTACTTTATAACCTACATCGCTTTAAAAACTGGGAGATAAAACCCCTAAATGTCTGCGACCATTTTGCTCTTGAACGGATACATTCAACACCCACTTTTCAGGAATTGTAAATTTTGAAAGCATGAGCACAAATCTTTTGGTTTCCCCTGGTCTTAAAATATCCGGTATATTCATTTGACGAACAAGGTTTAAATTCTGACGTTGCATGGAGTGCCGCTTTCCTTGCTTTTTCGTCTGCAAGGACGCATGTAAGTTTCCCGGTATAAAGCTCACTTTCGAATAATTGGAAAGTTCCATTAACAGATAGGCCTGTTCTTTATAAAACTGCACTCGAATAAGGTTGGTTTAATTTTTTGTTCTCTTTTTTTTTGATCACCGGGAAATTTCTTTTTAAAAGATAGTTGGCAAAAGCTTCAGCCTAGGATGACCTATCTAACTCTTGGCGGTACCTTCTACATTCATCCAAGTATTTTCTTCGTCTTTGAGATTAAAAAACGCTACCTGCTTTATAAATGAGTAATGGAGGGCGGGGAGTTCTTTTTAGCACAAAAGTGTATACCTGATCATGAATTTCTCGAAATGTCCGACTATATTGATAAGGGTTATAACAAAAAATCAACTTGTTTCTGACCTTTGCCAAATCAATGATCTCTTTTGCTATTTTGTGGTCTCTTAAAACAGGACTAAACTGAAAAATAGGTAAGTTGAGTTTCAAAGTTTTTTTAGTATACGCAACTAGTTCGACTTCTGTAGGAAAATAGCCGGTAATTATACCGTCTAAATCTTCCTTCCATAGTTTTTTATTCGTTGGCAACGACTTGGTAAAACTGAAGTATTTCGATAATTCAGCATTCTAGTAGTTTTTTTATATGAACAAAAATAGCACTGATAGATTTTTCTATTGCCGTTTCAAGTCCAAAAAAAAGATTAACATTGATGGTATTGTAGGGATCTATAATACCTAGGCATAATTCAGTACGTTTTTGATTCAAAATACCTTAAAATTTAGAAATATTATTTTTTAAAGGTAAAGGCTTAAATTATGTACAGTGCTCCCCCTCAACTATATGTCGATTTTATCAGAATAATAATCGATTTTATTAATTTACAACTTTAAAAAAACAAAAATTCAAAACATACAGCAATACTCAGCCCATAAACCAAATGCGCTAGTATTAAGTGAAAGAAAAAGCCTTTAAAATAAATATCGGGAATAGGAAAATTTTTGAATAGTAAACATGCCCAACCGGAAATACCTAATACTGATAAAATTATGCCATAAAGCACTCCATTAGGCAATGTGCTATCGAAATCATAGATATCAATTCCTTTATAGTATAAGTAAGCAAAAGCTATGCCTATTGGATGAGCCGGCCATAGTGAACCACGTGCGCCGGATGAAAGTGAGCATAGCAAACTAAGTGCGCAAAATCGATTCTACTGTGGTTAAATTTACTATTTATTTTTAAGTTTTTTCCTCATTGATTCCCCCTTGATATC
>NZ_JBSXOK010000014.1:0-18087 GCF_056859415.1 Zunongwangia sp. L-65 | reverse complement strand
GAGCGGCCACATGGTTCACTGAAAAATAGGAAACCACAAGAATTTTTAAACTTTGTTCAGCGCTTAGCTACTGAACAAAGACCAGTATTTAAAATAAATTATTAACTTGAAAAAAGGCAACCTTATTCAGGCAAGGTCAATCGGTAAACAAAAAACTATTTGCCATAAACTCTAGAACCTTACAGATTATACAAAATACAGGAACTATCGATAGTATTAGAAATTAAATCGAGTTTTAAAAGTTGTTGCTGCACTTCTTCCAGGTCTGCTTCGGTAATTTGTTGCTGACTCCAGCTTGTAATTTCCATCCACTTTCTAATATCTTCAATTTTTTGTCCGTAACGCTCGGCAAAAACTTCATCGATCCCCGGAATGTTTAAAATTTCAGAAGATTTTTGATTTACGATATCGATCATTTTGCGCACATCAGCATAATCAATTTTTAAAATTTCATTTTTTACGGCAATCACAAAACAAGGCCATGGAGTAGGGCAGTCTGCAACCCTTCTAAAAGTGCCATTATCTACAAGAGGTTTGGTCGTAAAATGCTCCCACATAAAATAATCGGCACGACCTTCTTTTAAAGCTTTAACGGCTCCGTTAATATCTCCGACAATTTCGAATTCCAGCTTGGAAGGATCCCAGGCCTGATTTTGCGCATTTACATAAGCCATTAATTGCGAACCCGAGCCAACCCGGCTAATCGCTACTTTTTTACCAGCTAAATCTTCGATACTTTGATAATCAGATCCGGCATCTACATGGATCCCCCAAATAAGCGAAGATGCAATATAAGACTGTACAATTCTAGCTTCGTTTCCAGAAATAATATCTTTTACGGCACCCTCGGTAAGTAGTACGGCCACATCTATCTCACCATTTCGCAGCGCCCTTGTCATTGCTCCGGTACCATCCGGAAAATCTTTCCAGATCACATTGATATCCTGATTTTTAAATTCATCATTTTCAATGCACAAATGCCACGGAAGGTTAAAATGTTCTGGGACTCCGCCTACTTTTAGAGTTTTCATATATTATGTTTTTGTTTGAGGTAATCATAGATTGCATATTGCGACCTGTTCTTATGCTCATCTTTTCCAGGTTTTACATACTGGTTGGTTTCTCCGGCATCCTGAATTCTGGCTTTTACATTATCACTTAACTGAATGGTGAGAATATCTTTTAATTCTTCAAAAATGTCCCTATCATAAATAGGGGTTACTACCTCAATCCGGCGATCGAGATTTCGGTTCATCCAGTCGGCACTTCCAAAAAACATCAATTCATCGCCATCATTTTCAAAAAGATAAATTCTGCCATGCTCTAAATAACGGTCAACAACACTCGTAATATAAATATTTTCGCTTAAACCTTCAACTCCGGGAACCAAACATGTGAATCCGCGTACTAAAAGTCGTATTTCTACCCCCGCTTTACTGGCTTTATAAAGAAGATCTATAATTTCATAATCTTCCAGGCTATTCATTTTAGCAGTGATTTTTGCTTTTTTCCCCATTCGCGCATTTTCGATCTCATTATAGATCAAGGTGGTAAATTTTTGCCGAGTTGAAAATGGGGATATTAAAAGATGCTTTTCTCTTGGTACGATAAGTTCGCCCTCTAATACCATAAAAAGCCTGGCCATTTCTTTGGTTAGTTTGGGGTTAGCGGTAAAAAGGGCATGGTCACAATAAATTTTTGAAGTATCGCTGTTAAAATTACCGGTACCGATATACGAATAGTTTACGCTTTCTTTACCTTCCTGTCTAGAAATCATCATGATCTTGGAATGTACCTTAATTTTTGGAAAACTGTAAATGACATTCGCTCCTTTTTCTTCAAATTTTCTTCCCCAGATGATATTATTTTCTTCATCAAAACGGGCTTTTGCTTCTACAAATACAGTGACCTCTTTTCCTTTTTCCAGGGCTTCCAGTAAACTGCTGGTTAATGGAGAATTATCAGCTACCCTGTAAAGTGATATTTTAATGTGGGTCACATGATCATCCTTTACTGCCTGATCCAAAAAGCGCTCAACGTATTGAAATGACATATAAGGAAAATGAACTAACTGATCTTTTTCTTTTATACTCTTAAAATAATCAGTCGAATTTTCTAAGATTTTATGCGCTATGGGAGGATGTTCACCAAAATGAAGTTCTGGGTTATTGGTGGGATCTTTTAGCGATAAAAAATCTTTGAAGTTATGATATTTACCTCCCGGCATCATATCTATTTTTCCTAAATGCAGCAGGTGTCTTAGTTTCTTCTGTACCGCTTTGGGCATAGCGGCATCATAAAGCAGGCGGGTAGGCTGGCCATCTGTACGCTGTTTTAAACTTTCATAGATCTTCTCGGCCAGCACGCCTTCGTATTGATCTTCGATATAAAGCTCAGCATCCCGACTTAACTTTATTTCGTAGATGCCGGTAATATTATCTTTGGGAAATAAACAGGGAAGCTCACTCCGCACGATTTCATCTAAATAGGTAAGCATATTTTTACCATGTTCAAAATAAACAAAACGACCACACTGATCTACCGGAATATTGACCACACCCAATTCGTTTTCATTATCGAAAGTGATTAAAAAATAAATCATGGCGTTATCTAGAAAAAGATCATTTTCTTTAGAAAGATCTACTTTTTTAATTTCCAGATGTTTTTTTACATGATCTGTAAAATAGGTGTTGGTAAAATCCTGTTGTTCTTTCGTAAAATGTTCGGAATCTACAATATGAATATTATTTGCAGCAAGCTCGGGTAGAATTTGCATGGTATAGATAGCACCAAAACGATCCTGCTGTTCTTTTACTTCCTTTAAAATTTGTTTGGTAAGTCGGTTTGGCTTTAAAGCCAGCTTTTTACGAATACTTTTTTCTACACGCTTCATTTGGCGAAGCTGAGATACCCGCACTCTAAAATACTCATCCAGATTTGAGGAAAATATGGCGAGAAATTTTATACGTTCAAAAAGTGGGTTTAATTTATCTTCTGCTTCCTGTAGAACTCTTTCATTAAAATATAGCCAATTAAGGTCCCGATGTCTAAATCGATCTTCGGTGGGTTGTTGCATTTCTAGTTCGCTTGTGTTTAACCAAAAATACAAAGTTGACTTTTGTTCGTATTCTAATTTTCTGTTAAATAAGGCTCAGGAAGTTAGTTTATCCAGGCAGTAGCCAATAAGTTTCTCCATGGTTTTTTGTGGCGTCGTGCTAAATTCTCCTGTGGCACGATTGGCCAGAATCACATTCATAGAAACAGCATTATGTCCCAGCAGTTTGGACATACCGTAAATGCCAGAGGTTTCCATTTCAAGATTCGTGATTTTTTGATCATGATAATTGAAGGTCGCCAGTTTAGCATTCATTTGATCATCCTGTAAACCAAGACGCAGTGAGCGTCCCTGCGGGCCATAAAAACCGATATTTGTCGCCGTAATCCCTTTAAAAATATCTTCAGCATCTAATAGCTTCTGTAATTTTTTACTATTGTCAACAACATACGGATGTGCTTTTTTTGGGAACCAATCCATATGTTTTATAAAGGCTTCGGAAAAATGATTATCTATTATCTCCTCACTTTGATAAAAGTGAAGTAATCCATCAAAGCCAATAGCTTTTTCGCTTAAAAGGAAAGTATCTATCGGAATTTCGGCCTGGATGCTACCGGTTGTTCCAATTCTTATAATATCTAGCGATTTTAGTTGTTTTTTGACCTCTTTTTTTTCAAAATCAATATTCACTAAGGCATCAAGCTCATTAAAAACAATATCGATATTATCAGTTCCAATTCCGGTAGAAATTACACTAATACGTTTACCGCGATAGCTCCCGGTCTGAGTATGAAATTCCCTTTTTTTAATGCTGAATTCTATATCGTCAAAATGTTCGGTAACCTTAGCTACACGATCGGGATCACCAACGGTAATAATCGTATCGGCTAAATGTTCTGGGCGCAAATTTAAATGATAGATGCTACCATCTTCGTTCAGAATAAATTCAGAAGCTTTTAAGGGCATGTTATAATTTTAATAATTGATGTACTTCAGGATCATAAAGAAAATCATACATTTTGGCTCCTCCAAAAACATCATCATTCTTTAATTCCCGATAAAAATTTTTCTTACCGTCCAGCACTAAATGACCTTTTTCGGTAAGTTTTACTTTTTGTCCTTCAGCGGCATAAAAAATAGACAGCTTCTCCAGTATACGTCTCATCTGTACATCGCTATAGCCATAATACCCCTGATACTCCAGGGCATATCCCATAAGTTGCGTATAATTATTGATGTTTCGTTCCCTAATTAAACGAAGGATATTTCGTTCTAAAGAATTGATGCCAGTGATACTGTTAGGAAAGCGCTCGATATGCGCCCTGATACAACTGGAAAGATACTCGAAATTGGTATTGGTTTTTATCTGGCGTTTTAACAGTATCGGGTTGTTACTACAATACAGTTCCCACATAAGATTCGCTACTTCCAAATCGTTCTCTACCAGTAAAATTTTATTGTTATAATGATTTAAAAGTTGCTTTCCTGATAATTGAGAAAGAGGGGTGAGTTTTTCGTCACCTTTTAATTTCTTGCTGCAAACAAGGTAAAACGGTACCTCTTTTTTATGCTCGGTAAGATAGCTAATCGTAGCCAATACGTTTATATGGCAAAAAAGATCGAATTCAAACCATAAAATAATATGATCATAGTCTTCGATCTTTTTGAGTTTTTTTAATTCTGAAACAAATTCATGCTGGTAGTCTTCCGCAGAAATTCCATAAAAATTTTGAAGAAATTTCTTTCTTATTTTTATAAATTCGGCCGATCCGACTTCCTGTACTGCAGGACCTTCACAAAGCATTTCACGCCAAACGATCTGTTGGCCCGGTAAATCCAGCTCTGCCACGCTTTCTGCGAGGCTATCGCCATTAATTATATGTAAAGGTTTTTTTTCCAAAATTATCCGCCAACGCGTTTTACATTATATCCTTCTTTTTGCAGGATTTGCATCACTTTTTCGCGATCGTCCCCCTGTATGATGATTTCACCATCTTTGGTAGAGCCGCCAACACCGCATTTTTTCTTTAAAAGTTTCCCCAATGCGATCAAATCTTCATCGGGGCCAACAAATCCTTTTACTATGGTCACGGTTTTACCACCGCGGCCTTTATTACTAAAATGAGCTTCCAGTCGTTGGTCTTTTGGTTTTAGGTTTTGTTCCTGTTCGTTTTCTACATACTCACTTTCATCAAAATCATTATTCGTAGAAAAAACAAATCCGCCTAAGTCCTCTAGTCCTAATTTCTTTTTAGCCATAAATTACTTTTTCAATAATCCAATTTCCACAAGTCGCTGGTGTAAAAATTCACCGGCAGTAATATCTTCGTAATGTTTTGGATGTTCTTCATCTATACATTCTTCTAAACAATCTAAAGGCATTTCACTACGAGGATGCATAAAGAAAGGAATAGAATAACGAGGTTCACTCCATTGCTCCTTAGGTGGGTTAATCACGCGGTGAATCGTAGAGCGCAATTTATTATTGGTATGTCGTTCAAGCATATCTCCAACATTAATCACCAGTTCGTCTTCACCGGGTACCGCATCGATCCATTCACCATCTTTCCTAAGCACCTGTAAACCTCCGGTTGACGCTCCCATTAGCAAAGTGATTAAATTAATATCACCATGGGCACCGGCACGTACGGCTCCCTTAGGCTCCTCGGTAATAGGAGGGTAGTGGATAGGTCTTAGAATAGAGTTCCCGTTACTGGCCCAGTGGTCAAAATAAGTTTCTTCCAGACCAATATACAAGGCTAATGCACGTAATACGTAAATCCCGGTTTTTTCAAGCATGCGATAGGCTTCCATCCCCACATGATTAAAATCCTTAAGCTCTTTTACCTGTACATTTTCCGGGTATTCTTCTTTTAGATTAGCATCTTCAGCGGGTTCCTGCCCAAAATGCCAGAATTCTTTTAAATCCCCTTCTTTTTTTCCTTTGGCATGTTCCTTCCCAAAGGAAATATAACCGCGTTGTCCGGCCAGGCCTTCTATTTCGTATTGCTGTTTGGTTTCTACCGGTAAGTTAAAAAAAGCTTTAACCTCTTTGTATAATTCTTCCACCAGATCATCACTTAAAAAATGATTTTTAAGCGCTAAAAAACCTATTTCTTCGTAAGCTTTCCCTATTTCATCAACAAACTTTTGCTTTCTTGCAGGATCATCAGATACAAAATCTGCAAGATCAACACTAGGTATATTCGTCATTGCCATTTAATCTCTTTTTTTATTGATAAAGCACACAAACTTAATGAAAAAAGGCCAATTTCAACAGGATTTAATACTTAGCTAACAAATGCAGCCGTAGATGGCAGTCTTAAAATTACATATTTTAAACGGAATAAACAGGTAAAAAAATCGTGTTTTTTCTAAAATCCATAGACGCTTCATTTTCTATTTCTTTACATTTGAATATAACTAGACTTGTAGCTATGGATCATCCTTCAACAGAAATGTTTTTTGCCTCAGAAGCCTATTCTCAAGAATTTTTAATCGACTTATACAAAAAGCTTTTAAAACCTCGTCTGGTAGAAGAAAAGATGCTTATTCTACTACGGCAGGGGAAAATAAGCAAATGGTTTGCCGGTATAGGACAGGAAGCCATTTCGGTTGGATTAACTGCTGCGTTGCAGGAAGAAGAATATATCCTGCCCATGCACCGCAATCTGGGAGTTTTTACAACCAGAAATATCCCATTACATCGCCTGTTCTCGCAGTGGCAGGGAAAAATGAATGGTTTTACAAAAGGCAGGGATCGCAGTTTCCATTTTGGAACGCAAGAATACAAAATTATCGGGATGATCTCCCATTTAGGGCCGCAACTAGGTGTTGCAGACGGTATTGCCCTTGCCCATAAATTAAGAAACGAAAAAAGACTAACAGCGGTGTTCACCGGAGAAGGGGGCACCAGTGAAGGTGATTTTCATGAAGCACTAAACATTGCTTCCGTCTGGGCCTTACCGGTTTTGTTTTGCATCGAAAATAACGGCTACGGTTTATCAACTCCTACAAATGAGCAATATCACTGTGAACATTTGGCCGATCGTGCTAAAGGCTATGGTATGGAATCCCATATAATCGACGGAAATAACCTGTTGGAAGTCTACTCGAAAATATCTGAAATCGCCAGTGATATTCGTGAAAACCCGCGTCCCGTATTGATTGAGTTTAAAACCTTTAGAATGCGTGGGCACGAGGAAGCCAGCGGTACTGCCTATGTTCCAGACAGCCTTTTAGCGCATTGGGGAGAAAAAGATCCCGTGCTATGCTATGAAAAGCATTTACTGGAACGCGGAATTTTAAACAACGAATGGGCAGCACATATCAAATGGGAAATTACACAGGAAATAGAAGAGCACCTGAGTATTGCAGCGAATGATAACCATCCTGTTTTCACTGAAAGTACCGAGTTAAATGAGGTATTTCAAAAATCATATAATCAGACACTTGAAATTTCATCAGAAAAACAAGAAATACGATTTATAGATGCGGTAAGCGATGCTTTAAAAATAGGCATGCGCCAACATCCCAACCTGGTTTTAATGGGGCAGGATATTGCCGAGTATGGTGGTGTTTTTAAAATAACATCTGGATTCTTAGAGGAGTTTGGTAAACATCGCGTAAGAAATACTCCTATTTGTGAAAGCGGGATTATAGAAGTAGCTGCGGGGCTCTCAATTGTTGGAATGAAAGCGGTCGTAGAAATGCAGTTTGCCGATTTTGTAAGTTCAGGCTTTAATCCTATCGTAAATTATATAGCCAAGCAGTATTATCGATGGGGACAAAATGCCGATGTAGTGATTAGGATGCCCTGTGGGGCCGGTGTAGGAGCAGGGCCGTTTCATAGTCAGTCTAACGAGGCCTGGTTTACAAAGGTACCGGGATTAAAAGTAGTTTATCCCTCAAATGCCAGTGATGCTAAAGGTTTATTGCTAGCTGCCATTAACGATCCTAATCCTGTGTTATATTTTGAGCATAAAGCGTTGTACCGAACGCAGAAAGAACCTGTTGCTATGGGGGAATATGAAGTTGAAATAGGGAAGGCAGCTATCGTAAGACCAGGAATAAGATTAACGATTATCAGTTATGGTGCTGCCTTACAGGAAATATTGAAAATTATAGAAAAAGAAAATATAGAAGATACTGAAGTTATTGATCTAAGAAGCCTTCAGCCTTTAGATAAGGAGACCATTTTCACTTCCGTAAAAAAGACGGGAAGAGTAATTATCGTAATAGAAGATTCGTTGTTTGGCAGTATGGCTTCAGAAATTGCCGCCCAAATTAGTGAAAATTGTTTCGAGTTTTTAGATGCTCCTGTAATGAGACTGGGCAGTCTGGAAACACCAATTCCTTTTTCTCCTGCCTTGGAAAGCGGTTATTTACCCTACCAAAAATTTCAACAAAAACTAAAAGAATTAATAGAATATTAATAACTATTGCTTTTTCGAGTCATGTAATTAAGAATTGTTAACAACACCTCTGTTAAAGTATTAATAATCTTTTGTCTGCACTGAATCCCTGCGCTAATTTAGGCATAGCTAATCAAAAAAATCTATTATGATACGTTTAATTGTAATTTTCCTAATCATTGCTATTGTAGCCGCAATTTTTGGATTTGGAGGGATCGCTTCCGGAGCAACAGAGATCGCTAAGATCATTTTCTACATCTTTATCGTTTTACTGGTTATTTCATTATTAAGCAGACTGTTTAGACGATAATCGAAGCAGCAACGAAAATTTATCCAATGTAGACCTCAAAAACATGTTGCGCTGCATTGGTTTTTTTATTTATAAAAACTACTACTATGAAGAAAGTAATTTCAATTACAGCACTACTTATTTTATTAGTGTCTTGTGGCGGGCCAAGTAAAGTAGCCAAAGAAGCAAGAAAGACGTTTGATGGAACCTGGACGCTTACCAACATTACTTATCCTAACAACACTGGGACATTTGATGTAACGCTATTTAATGATGCTTCTGCCAGTTGTTTTGAAG
The DNA here is from genome assembly GCF_056859415.1 of Zunongwangia sp. L-65. Taxonomy (NCBI): domain Bacteria; kingdom Pseudomonadati; phylum Bacteroidota; class Flavobacteriia; order Flavobacteriales; family Flavobacteriaceae; genus Zunongwangia; species Zunongwangia sp. L-65. The sequence continues at coordinate 9,032 of NZ_JBSXOK010000014.1, read as the reverse complement.
GAAGTACCTGGGATTTTGTATCCAATAATAATAGAGGGACTTACGAAATTTCTGGTCCTAACTGTGTAGGAGGTCCCCGTTATTATATATGGTCTATCGACGAGGAAAATACACCGCAGGGAATGTATGACTTTCTGCTAAAACCCGTAAACGAAAAGTACAAATCTACCAATGGTAACCAGGGATTCAGGTTAAATCTGGTAAGCCTTACCGGCACTTCCATGGTGTGGGAACAAACCGTGACCTTAGAAGGATCTCCATTTGTAATTAGAATGATGTTTACTAAATAAGATTTTAAAAAATTGAATATTAAATAATTAAAATGATGAAAAAGACAATAAATAAAATCGTGGCCGTATTTTTTGCCGCTAGTGTACTGGTAAGCTGTGATGCGATCCAAAACGCAAATAATAAACAAAAAGGAGCCGTTATAGGATCTGCAGGTGGTGCAGCTATTGGCGGGGTAATTGGTAATAATACCGGTGATGGAAACTCTGCTTTAGGAGCAATTATTGGAGGTGTTGTTGGTGGTGCTGCCGGTGCGTACATCGGGAATAGAATGGATAAGCAAGCCAAAAAAATAGAGACTGAAGTTCCCGGAGCTGAAGTTGAACGTGTAGGGGAAGGAATTAATGTGACTTTCGATGAAAATAGTGGTGTTTATTTTGCTACCGAAAAATATAATATCAATGCAAAATCAGAAGAGACCTTAAATAAACTGGCTAATATCTTTAAAGAATATCCAGATACTAATATTTTAGTTGAAGGGCATACCGATAATACCGGTAGTGAAAGTTATAACCTTACCCTTTCTAAAAACAGAGCTCAGGCGGTAACTAGCTTTTTAACCGATCATGGTATTGCTGCCAGCAGGTTCGATACCAAATGGTATGGTGAAGCTCAACCAAAGTATGATAACTCTACTGCTGAAGGGCGTTCTAAAAATAGAAGAGTAGAAATCGCTATTGTTGCCAACGAAGATTTAAAACAAGAAGCAGAGCAAAAAACTTCTGAAAATTAAGAGCAATGAAGTGAAGTTCGCTGCTACCTTTTCAATGCTCTATAGAAGAAGGTGTTGAAAAAGTGTAGATCGAACATTGCCAGATAGTAACTATAAGCAAAGCCACTCTTAATAATCGATAAGAGTGGCTTTGTTGATTTATAAAAATAGAACATGAAGTAGAGATGAAGTAGAGCGGGCGTTAACAGATTCCTAAATACGAGTTAAACCCCTCTAAACAGCCTTGTAAAAAGATAAATGCCTTTGTACCTTCAAACAAGCTAATAAAAAAATCAATTTATATGAAGACTGTAGATAAAGTGGAGGTATTGCAAAGCCAATCGGCAGAGTATATTCAGCAAGGAGAAACCGGAAAATTTCTAAAATTAATTCCGGATACTTTTTTGATTAAAGGAAAAGAAAAAGATGGAGTCTTTAATCAGGGCTATGCCATCAGACATATTAACCGTAGAGATATTATCCTTATTGATGTAGTTGAAGAAGAAACCAAAGCTGCCGTAAAAAAACTGGTAAATGACGGTTACCAGATTAAAGGAATCCTGATTACCTGCGATGGTATATTAGAGGATGCTTATGCCGATTTAAAAACAATTTCTGAAGATGCTAACGGAGCACCGATTTATGCGCATCCAAGAAATAATTTTAAAGACGACTTTAAAACAAAAGATATCACCACCCAGGCTAACGATCTAAAACATTTTGCGATTAAAGTGATCGATCTTCCGGGTAATGGAGGAGCCTCTGTTTTAGTATATTCTGAAATTAATGACGGCATGGTATTTCCAGGAGACGATGCGGTAGGATCTAATTATGATTCTGATTTAAATACCTTTAAGCGTCCAGAAATGAAACGGGAAAATGACGATTTTGGACTGGCCGAAAGCTGGAACGCGTTTGCAGAAGAATTCACATATTTCTTCCCTAGAAAAGGAAAACCGGCCTTTAATATAGATGAAGGACAGCAAATCGATATCCTGAATGGTTTAAGCCGAACCAAATAATATAAATCGCTCCGACATATAGGAGAGTAGTACCCTGTAATAGTTCAATTTCGAACATTACAGGGTATTTTTTTGGATCCTGATAAAGCCGGGAGAAGACACCAGTAATTAATCGAGCAGTCTTCATTATGTTATGAAATTTAAGAAATCATCCGTCAGCAAATTTAGGAAGGAACAGTATTTCTAAAAACTATGCGAAAATTGAGGTATTTGGATATAACTTATTGTTAAAGAGCTCTTTTATTAGCCCTGTAATTCTTAATTTGATGGATAAAAGAAACCAACTATGTCAAAATTAAACGTCACTCAAAAACTTATTAAAGATCATCTTCTTGAAGGAGATATGATGACCCCGGGAAAAGAAATTGGTATTAAGATCGATCAGGCCTTACTACAGGATGCCACCGGTACGCTGGTACAATTAGAACTTGAGGCTATGGGACTTAAAAAAGCCCAGACCGAAGTTGCGGTGCAGTATGTAGATCACAACCTTTTACAAACCGATTTTAAAAACGCAGACGATCACAAATTCTTACTTTCTGCCGCAAGAAAATTTGGACTTTGGTTTAGTCGGCCGGGAAACGGAGTAAGCCACCCCGTTCATATGGAACGATTTGGTAAGCCGGGTAAAACCCTGGTAGGTTCAGATAGTCACACCCCGGCAGCAGGCTCGTTAGGAATGTTAGCCATTGGTACCGGCGGACTGGACGTTGCAGCGGCCATTGCAGGACAACCGTATTATGTAAAAATGCCACAAGTAATGGGCGTAAAACTTACCGGTACTTTACCAGATTGGGTAAGTGCTAAAGATGTGATTTTAGAGATGCTTCGCCGTTATGATGTAAAAGGAGGAGTAGGAAAAATTATAGAATATTATGGCCCTGGCCTGGATAGCCTTAGTGCGATGGATCGTCACGTTATTGCTAATATGGGTGCAGAACTTGGAGCAACAACCACTGTTTTCCCTAGTGATCAGGAAACTAAGAAATTCTTAAAGGCACAACAAAGAGAAGAAGATTGGACAGAATTATTACCTGATGAAGGTTGTGAATACGATTTACACGACGAGATTAACTTAAGCGAGTTAATTCCGTTAATCGCATTACCAACAAGTCCGGGGAACGTCGTACCAATTAAAGAAGTTGCCGGAAAAAAAATCAGTCAGGTAGTTATCGGATCCTCAGCAAATCCGGGACTTCGCGATTTTTGGATCGCAGGAGCTATTGTAAAGGATAAATCGGTGAATTCCGATGTGTCATTAGATATCAATCCAACCTCGAGGCAAATTATTCAGAATATGATCGATAACCGTGCTTTTGCCAATTTGATTAAAGCAGGAGCTCGTTTTCACCAATCAGGTTGTATGGGATGTATAGGAATGGGACAGGCTCCGGCCTCCGGAACCATTAGTTTAAGAACCATGCCTAGAAACTTTCCGGATCGTAGTGGTACCAAAGATGATCAGGTACATTTAGTAAGCCCCGAAACCGCGGCAGCTTCAGCACTAACCGGAGAAATAACCGACCCTCGGGATCTGGCGAAAATTTTTGATATGGAATATCCTAAATATGAAGCTCCCGAAATAGAAATTATCAATGAAGATATGTTAGTCCCACCGGCTGAAGACGGAGAGGAAGTAAAATTAGAAAAAGGTCCTAACATCAAATCCCTACCCACTATCGAGCCTTTGGCTGATGAAATCAATGTTCCCGTATTATTAAAAATGGGCGATAATATTTCTACCGATGAGATTTTAAAAGCAGGGGCAGAAGTTTTACCTTTTAGAAGTAACCTACCGGAAATCAGCAAATTCTCCTATACCGTCATCGATGAAAGTTTTTATGATCGTGCTATGGACGCTAAGGAAAAGGAGGGAGGCCATATCGTTGTTGCCAAAGATAACTATGCGCAGGGTTCCAGCCGTGAACATGCTGCCATTGCGCCTAAATATTTAGGACAACATGCCGTAATCGCTAATAGTTATGCAAGGATTGCCTGGCAGAACCTGGTAAACTTCGGGATCTTACCTTTAGAGTTTATCGACGAATCAGATTACGATAAAATTGAACAGGGAGACCGTGTTAGTTTTAAAAATCTAAGAGAAGATGTCGAAAAACGAAATAGCATTAAGGTACATGTGAAGAAAGAAAATGGGGACAGTGTAACATTTGAAACCAAGCATACCTTAAGTGACCGACAAATAAATATATTACTAAAAGGCGGTATTATCAATGAATTTAAGCAGCGTCTTAAAGATGAACAAGTTCAGGAAGAAGCCTAATAGATCTTGAATATAGTCCCAAAAAAACCCTTTCAAAATAGTTTGAAAGGGTTTTTTAGTATTAGCTTGTGTGTGTTTGGGAAATAAAATTAATGCGTTTGCATTTGTCCTTTTTTCTTATCTAATTGCTTGTCCAGATCTTTTATCGTTTGGGCAGCCGCAGCTTCAAAAGAATTTGAATTGGATTCCGCAAAAAGCTGTGGTCCAGGTACACTCACTTTGATGTTACATATAAATCCATTTTCATCATCGGCATGATTTCTTTTAAAATGAACTTCTGCCCGGGTAATGAAGTCATATTTACGCTCTATTTTCTCGAGTTTTTCATTAACGAAACTCTGTAAACGCTCGCTTTTACTTAAAGCAACAAATTGATAAATCGTTTCCATAAAAGTTTTTTTTTATGAGCCTAAGAACGCTAATAATCGGTATTTAGACAAGTTTTTATGGCTTCTTTTAGAAACAATTAAGATAGATTTAAAAAACGATAGGCTTGTTTATTGATTACATAATATTTTTGTTACGTTAAGCTGTAAAATTAAGGGTTCAAAAATAAATTTATGCTTAATTGATAGCTATAACCCCTAAAATTATAGGGTATAAAGCTTTAAAACAATTAATTTATACTAGAAAACCGCTGTTAAGACCATTTAAGAAAGTAGAAAGTAGAAAAGTTTAAAGTTTAAAAGTTGTTGTATTGTGAACGGTCATTCCAAATTCAAAAAAGTTCCATCATGGTCACTTCGAGTATCAAATTTTGGAAAGCAATGGAAAAATTTGATGTATCGAGAAGTCTGTTTTTGAGTAAAAAGTTTGAAAGTTGAAAGTTCAAAAGTTCAAGGTTCAAGGTTCAAGGTTCAAGGTTCAAGGTTCAAAAGTTATTGTACATGAACAGTCATTCAAAATTTAACATTTAAAATTCAAAATAATAGTTTATTGTCTCTTCTCTATACTCTAAACACAAATACCTCCGCTGTCATTTCGACTGAAGCGCAGCGGAATGGAGAAATCTCAATCAACAATTTAAGTTCAAAAGTTCAAGGTTAAAGGTTCAAAAGTTTTTGTACGGTGAAAAGTCATTCAACATTCAACATTCAAAAAAGTTCAATAATGGTCACTTCGAGTATCAAATTTTGGAAAGCAATGGAAAAATTTGATGTATCGAGAAGTCTGTTTTGAGTAAAAAGTTAGAAAGTCGAAGGTTTAAAAGTAGTATGTTTTCAATATACATTATACAGTTTACTGTAGACGGTATAAAGTCATTCAAAATTCAACATTCAAAATAATAGTCCATGTCTAATTAATAAATAACGTTTAGGAATAAAAATAAAGTCTATTTCGTATCTTATGCACTGATATAAAACAGGATAGTCATGAAGAAGGATAACCAACAATATAAGGTCAATTTAGTACTATACAGAAGATATTTTCTGGTCTTGCTGATTGCGGTAGCGCTTTTTGGTTGTGGTGCGGCGAACTATACCGTGAAGGATATTCATAATTTCGAGGAGCTTAGCCAATTCGCTCAACAAAAAGAATTTGAAATCGAAAACCAATGGGCCAATCCGTTACGGGCCAATACGGTGACTTTTATCAGCAATCCAAATTTTAATAGTGGTAATATCAATTTGATTGGCAATCCAAATTATATAAAGTTTAAGGGAGATTCGGTGGATGTTTTTCTTCCGTATTTTGGAGTTCGGCAAATGGGCGGCGGTTATAATGATCGCGGGGCGATTAAATTTAAGGGAATTCCGGAAGAATTATCCTTTACCGAAAATAAAGATAAAGACTATGTTCGCTATGAATTTAGCGCTAATGATGATTCTGAAAACTATCAATTCTTTATTACGTTATATTCGAATGGAAACGCCAGTACATCGGTAAATAGTTCGCAACGTGATAATATATCGTATACCGGTAAATTTGAGCCATTACCCGAAAAAGAAGATGAATAGTAGTGCGAAATTAAGCGTGTATTTAAAAACTTTCTGTACAATTATCCAAATAGGGCGAGGATTTGAAATACTCTATTTTACATAATATAAATTATAGGTCAGAAATCAGTCCTAAAAAAGACGGCTTGGCAGAACCGTCTTTTCGTCATTGAATTGCAAATTTATCGCTTACCGCAATGGAAAATACAATATCAGGTAAGTTACAAAGATAAGATTATATAAACCCTAGCTTAATACTTTAAATATTTTTTAGGACTAAATTTCTGACCGTATCGATTAAAACCTTAATTCGTAGATTAAATCAATAATTTGTTGTGTAAAATATCCTGCCAAGAATAAACAAATTACGTAAATCAAATAATTAAGGAGTTTGAACCAATTTCTAATAAGGTAAGTCATCGTCGTCGGTTGATGAATGCTGACCGTTAGAAACTGAATTTTCCGATTTATCAAAGGTTTGTAGTTCAATATCCTTAGCATTAACTAATACTTCAACCTTAACACCGTTGCCATGTGTGTTAACATTATATGAAGGTTCGCCAGTAACTAAGACTTTATGCCCTTTTTTTAATAAATCAATCAATTTTTGTGGATTCTTTTTTGTTCGTCTAAAAACCGTGTACCAATTAGTACGTGATTCTTGTTCGCCAGTTTTTGGGTTTACCCATCTTTTAGTAGCTGCCAAGCTAAAGCTGATTAAAAACTGATTTTCTGATTGTTGTTTTACATCGGCATCAGCACCGATATTACCAGATATTAATAAATTTTCCATTTTTTGAAGTTTTGAAAGTCCAAAACTTTTTAAACGGCACTCAAAAATTTTCCTGCAATATTTCAATGAACGTCTTGCAGCAAATTTAACATGTTTTTTGAGTAAACAAGCGTTTTTATAAGAAAATTCTTAAAAAAAAGTTTAAGTATTTGTAATACAGTTGGTTATATGCACTTTGTTCAACCTTTTATTTAAATAATGTGTTAATGTATTGATTATCAATAAGTTGATGCGTTTGGTTTTCCGAAATAATCGTTTTTCGCTAGTTGGTTGGTTTTCAGCTATTAAAGTCAAAAAAGGTTGCACAAGTGAAACTTAGCAGCGTATGTTATTAAGGGAACGCTGCTATCCTACTCGACCCTGATTTAATCCCTTTCGGGGGCTTGTGTGGTCCGTTCATACTTCACGGCCACTCAAGAAGGAAGTATTATTTTTTGTTGCCCTGAGGGAAGCTCCAACCAGAAAAGGAAAAGCCGGGGCATGTTCTTTTGCCGTTACAAAATGAGAACTCTAGCGCTTACCCGTGCAAACTCTCCTTAATCGCATATTTCTTTCACAAACCTAAATTATTATCTCGAAACGTACGCGGCATAAACTCAGCAGGCAAAGAAAAATAACGCTAAAGCTATTTTTCTAAGCCCGCATAGTTATACGCTACTTATCGAGATAATAATTTTTAACGGTTGTAGAAATAGGCGATTCCGAGTTTACACGAGTAAGTAAGAGTTCTTTACATTTTGAAACAGCAAAAAGGAAAATTTAGGGTTTTCCTTTTTCTGGTTGCAGCCAACAAAAAGAAAAAAGAAATAAGGCTCAAACCGGATTGCCGAGTAAGATTTAAAATTTGAATTATGGGAATAAATAAAAGAAAAAAAGAGGTTTTAAGGCTTCGTAAGCTTCGGAAAAAGTTTGCAAAGCAACCGAACACCATTAAGAAGCTAAACGAGCAAATTAAAGCCCATACGGCTATAATTAGCGCACACCAACAAAATCAACACAATCAAAACTTATGGAAAATTACAACATTGGGGTAAATTCGGCTTGGTATGCTGAAAGCCTTAAACTTTTAAAGCGAGAAAATAAACTTAGTAATCGTGAAGATTATATATGTTTTTCTCAAAAAAAACACGCTTTTAGAATTGATGAAATTTGGATTCATCCACAAACCCAAGAAAAAATATTCGTTGAACATTATAAAGGGGAATTTCCCCGGATTTATCTAAAAGAGCAACACGGCAGTTATTTTAAAATTCAATGTAAATCCCTGTTTTTCGATAAAAAATACGATACTATACAGGAAGCCGTTAAGGATGCTAAAAGCTTAATACAGGGTATTAATGGGGCTGATTTATACGTAATTCAAAACCGAAATAAAAGGGCTAAAATTTCCAATGTTCACGGAGATATAAAAATGCAAATACTTTAATTATGGCTATTCTTATTCGTAAACTCACAGAACGCCAACAAGAAGAACTCGATAAGGCTAAACAATTATTCGATGAAAAAACCGACAGTAAAACGGTTCTTAAAATGATTGAAAGCTTTGCCGAAATGGTAGAGAAAGAAAAAGTAATGCGTTTGCAAAATGCGGAACTTTCTAGGAAGCTAAATAAATACAAAGAAACATATAACCAAATTAAATGGAATTTAGATGTTTTAGGAGATGATGAAGATGATAGCGAATATTATTAATTGATAACAAATTTTTTCTGCAGGTTGCCGGATCTATCCAGGCCAGCAGCTGTAAAAAGTTTAAAATGATAACATTTTATGAATTTAGAACAAATTGCACTTAGTATAATGATTTTTATTGCCGTCGTTCTTTTAATTCAATCCATAAAAAAAAGCCCCTGATTTGGCACTAGTGGTCGGAAGAAATTCCGGCCACTTTAAGTTTTAAATAATTTGTTGGGATCTCCTCCGGAAAAGGTCACTATCATTGCAATAATTAAATTCCTTACTTCCATTTTAAATCTTCTCTTGGCTGTTTTATAACCGA
>NZ_JBSXOK010000013.1:0-18171 GCF_056859415.1 Zunongwangia sp. L-65 | reverse complement strand
AAAACGAGGCTTTGACCGTGATGGGTTTTTCCAGCGGGCTGAGAAGACTTTTGACAAAACTTTTGGCTATCAACGGAACTTCGCTGAGACCTACAAAGCTCGAAAGGATTTCATCAAGAATCCGAAAGTCTATTTTGCATCACTGATGAAACTGCCCACCAGTGAAAAGGCCATTGCCTTTAAAATGATGAGGGAAAGCGGTGTTCCAATGCTGCCCAGCATTCCGGTTTCTCAGGCGCAATTGGCAATGAAAGCTTTTAACCGCCTACGCCGGGGCGTGGAAGTAGCCACCAAATCAAGTTCCATAGGTATTTAATCTAATTCTAATAGTATGTATGTAGATCATCTCTTTAACGTTCTTTCCATCATTGGGCTGACCAGTGCGTTGTTTTATGTTGGGTATCAACTTTCCAACTATGCATTCCTAATAAACAACCTGTTATTGTTTGTATTGGCTTATTTTTTACAAACATCCAATAATTTGATTTTAGTGTTGTTGAAAATTGTCTGTCCGCTTTTGCTAATCAATACGGCATTGTACGTTTTCCTGCATAAAAGGAAAAACTCAAAAAATAGTGACCATAGGTATCAAGTGGATTTTGCCACGAGCAACGGAAATTTCAAACTGGACAATATTAAACGTGGGGCATCCATCATCGGTTCTGCCGGAAGCGGAAAGACCGAAAGTGTGGTGTATGGCTTCCTAAAACATTTCCGAAAAAAAGGTTTTTGTGGAATTATTCACGATTATAAGGATTTTGAACTGACGGAAATGGCGTATCCACTTTTTAAAGATGGGGGTATCCCATTTAAGGTGATTTCCTTTGATAAGATCATCCATCGGGTTAATCCCATAGCTCCACGCTATTTAGAGAATGAGGAAAGCGTTAACGAGGTGTCCCGGGTATTGATCGAGAACCTATTGGAACAACGGGAGTCAGGCACGACGGGAACCACCAAATTTTTCAATGACGCTGCGGAAGGATTAATAGGTGGATTGATTTGGAAACTGAAAACAACCTACCCGCAATTCTGTACCCTGCCCCATTTAATCGCTATTTATCAATACCTGGACACCGACAGCCTGATCCGGTTTTTGGAAACCAATACCACCTCCAGGGCAATGGCAGATGCCTTTATCAGTGGGAAGGATTCGGAGCGGCAAACGGCCGGGGTGAAAAGTACCTTAGCCAATGCTCTAAAACGCATCAGTACGCAACGGATTTTTATGGCCTTGTCCGCAGATGAAGTGCCTCTTAATATCAATAGTAAAGAAAATCCTGCGGTAATTTCAATCGTCAATAATCCCAAGTTTGAAAGCTCGTATTCTCCGGTGATTGCTACCATTGTCCATACCATTACTAAGCAAATGAGCGTACGGAACTCCAAACCTTCATTTCTGTTAATGGAAGAAGCACCTACCATACGCTTATTGAATATGCACCGTATTCCGGCAACCCTTCGAAGCTTTAATATTTCTACGGTCTATGTAATGCAGGATAAGATCCAAAACGATATGATGTATGGCGATAAGGCCAGTAAGGCCATATTGAGCAATCTTTCCTATCAGTTCTTCGGAAAAGTCAACGACCCAGATACCGCAAAATATTACGAACGCTTTTTTGAGATTATAAAAGACCCAACAAAGAGTGTGAGCCGTGGGCATAACCTTGATTTTGATACCAGAGTAACTACCGGGGAAAAGGAAATTCCAAAAATCAGGGCGGATGTTTTCTTTCGTTTGAAACAGGGGGAGTTTATTACGTATGCGGATGGAACTGACAAAAAAGTACAGTTTAAATTAGCAAAGATTCAAAGGGAATTGCCGGAGGAATCGAAACAATTTTCTCAGGCTGATTTGGAAGCTAATTTTGAAAGGATTTATGAAGAAGCGAGGTCTATATTTGAGTAGTAAATTTAATTATTATTAACAGGTTTTTTGAATTCGGGACGCAATGTGTCCCGAAAATTTTTAACTTATTTACGAGGATTTAATTTACCTCAATCAAAACCTTCTATTAAAATCAAACTAGCATTATCACTCGCTTCTTTTTGAAGTCTTTGGTCAATAGTTGAAATGAGAGCACCGGTTGACTCCTCTTTATTGAGTAAGTATTGAAGCGTGTTTGGATTTATGATGTTGTGAACACCATCCGAACAAATAAACAATTTGTCTCCTTTATTCAAGGTGAGTTCGTGATAGGAAGGCACAGATTTCTTAACATCACCTTGAATAGAACGGGTAACAATATGGTTATATTTAGATAAATTTACCCTACCATTTGAATTGTCAGTTTCATAAAGCTCATTCCTTAGATTATGTGATTTGCTCTCAAAGCAAAGTTTGCCATTTGAATAATGCAGGATTTTTACATCTCCCACCCAAAATGTCTTTGCGGTTCTTCCTGAAACTATTATTCCGCCAAGGGTAGATCCAAGTTTTGATTGATGTTGTTCTTGGTATTGGCGTAAAGCTAAGTTTGCTGTGTTTATGGCCTTATGGATGACATTTACGTTAAATTGATCGCTATTGGATAGGAAATTATTCAAGATGTCAATAACCATTTCCGCAGCGATATCACCATCATCATATCCTCCCATTCCGTCTGCAACTATATAGAGATATGAATGAGTACCAATTTTCTCAGCCAATATTCGGTCTTGATTGGTTTCTCGCTTTCCAATATGTGATATTACTTTAGATTTCATTTATTTGTCGGTACATCCAATTGAACCATCCGTTTCAGCGTATCGAAAAACGCTTGTTGAAAGGCGCTATCTTGGGTGTGCAATTTATAGAGTTCCAGTTCATTTTTTCTTTGTCTGGACAACACTTCCTGAATAATGCGACGTAAAGCAATATCGCTGTTTTGTTCGTCTGGGTTTAGTTTAACCTTTTCTTCGAAGTCTGGATGAGCTTCCACAAATTTCTGCAAACTCAGCATTTTAACGCGTTGTTCCTCTGGGGTAGCATCCCAGCCTTGAAAATAACGTTCGTTAAAAGTTTTGATGATGGCTTCCAGTTCATCTTCTTCGTTTTCTCCGTGAGCGCCACGAATACTTGGGTTCTGCGGATCGAGTTCTGAGTCACTTTCGTCCAAACCTATTTTCACCCCTATTTTATCACGCTGTTCCAATCCATAAGTTGCCAAGTCAACGGCGTCCAATAATTTGTCCAAGTCGTCTTCATCTGGATCTTTGACAATCATTTTAGGGATAAGAAACTTTAGGAACCAATAGAGCATTTCCCATTCCGGATTATTGAAATCCAATAGTGCTGCCACCTGCCCATAAATTTTAACAAATTGCCGCGCCTTGATTTTATAATCTGCCTTTTGCTTTTGCTCTAACTGCAATTCCACATCAAAACGGGCTTGGGGTTTGCTCAAAGCGGCTCCTAAGGTTTCCGTATCTGCATTTGAAAAGAATAAGTCGTTGAACAGTTCCACTTCAGACCATTCGTAAACACCTTCTTCATCCAGAATCATTTTGGCATCGTGCAATACATTTACATCTGTTGCACTACTTAACGTTGTTACCGTATAATAAGGGTCAAAAGCTTTTTTAATATCTTCTTTGTCATTGAAAAAGTCCAACACAAAAATATCTTCGGTCTTTTTTCCCAGTTTTGGAGCAGAACGGTTTAACCGAGATAAGGCTTGCACAGCCAGTACGCCTTGCAATTTTTTATCGACATACATTGCGCAGAGTTTCGGTTGATCAAACCCTGTAAGGTATTTATTGGCAACTACCAAAATACGGTAATCATCCATATCAAAATAGCGTGCAATTTTGTCCTGAATATAATCGGGATCAGATGACTTGGTGGTATCCAAATGAGCGGGTAGGTTGTTGAGAGATTCTTCGGTTAAGGAAATACCGTCTACTTCTTTTTCTCCTGAAAAAGCGCAGATGGCTCCAAATGGGGTTCCCCGCTCTTCCAACAAACGTTGAATAGCTTTAAAATACCGAACAGCAGACTCAATACTCTGCGTTACGATCATCGCTTTGGCTTTTCCTTTTAATTTTTTCTTTTGCACAAAGTGCTTAGTGAAATGATCCAGCATCACTTCAGCTTTGGTGTCTATGGTTTGCTGGTCTTTTTCAACAAAGGCTTTTAATTTCTTTTGGGCTTTTTTGGTATCGAATATCGGGTTTTCTTCTGCCGACTTCGTCAAACGGTAATAGCTTTTAAATGTGGTATAATTGTTCAGTACGTCTAAAATAAAACCTTCTTCTATGGCTTGTTTCATCGCATACAGATCGAAAGGCTCAAAACTGCCATCTTCTTGTGGCGTTCCAAATTTTTCTAACGTACTGTTTTTGGGTGTTGCCGTAAAGGCTAAATATGAAGCATTAGTTTGCATCTTTCGGGATTGCATCACCTGCGCTATTTTATCTTGAACATCTTCGGCTTCTACTTCGGTTGATTCTTGTCCAATAGCTCGGTTCAGGTTGTCAGCTGTCGTTCCCGATTGTGAACTGTGTGCTTCATCAATAATCACTGCAAAACGTTTATCACTTAAATCAGAAATGCCTTCCACGATAAAAGGGAATTTTTGAATCGTAGTAATAATGATCTTTTTACCTTGTTCCAAGCTTTCTTTTAGGCCCCGACTGGAATAAGCAGGAGCTACAATATTTTTGACTTCCGAAAAACTGCGAATGTTTTCACGAATCTGTCGATCCAATAAACGCCGATCGGTTACTACAATAACAGAATCAAAAATAGGTTGGTCTATTGCTTTTTTACCAGCCGCCTGTTCATTTTCTGGATAGGCTTCTATTAACTGGTAAGCTGCCCAGGTAATAGAATTTGATTTTCCCGAACCGGCAGAATGCTGAATAAGGTAACGGAAGCCCGTTCCATTATCACTCACGTCTGTCATAATTTTTCGTACTACACGCATTTGATGGTATCTAGGAAAAAATAAAGTACGTTTATTTATAGGGTCTTTAGACTTCCCATCTAAGCGCACAAAGTGCTGAATAATATTAGCTATGCTTTTTGGCTTAAATATCTCTTCCCATAAATAGGCTGTTTTATGACCAAATGGATTGGGCGGATTGCCTTTACCATTTTCATAGCCTTGATTAAAAGGTAAGAAAAATGTATCTGTGCCGTTCAGTTTGGTCGTCATAAATACTTCATCGGTATCGGCGGTCATATGTACAAGACAGCGTCCAAAATTGAGCAGAGTTTCTTTAGGATCACGCTGTTTGCGGTATTGGTTTTGACCGTGTAAGCGTGCATTTTGACCTGTCCATTGATTTTTGAGTTCAAGGGTAATTAGCGGTAAACCATTGACAAAAATTACCATATCAATTTCTTCCCGCGGATTACTTTCTGAATACGGCACTTGGCGGGTTACGCTAAATTGGTTACTTTCAAAATCTTTAGCAACTCTTGCACTGCTACTTCCTAAAGGTAATGGAAACAATAAGGTAAAATGTGCATCATCAACTCCCAAACCTTTTTTGAGTACGTGCAACACCCCTTGTTTTTTGATAATGCGATCCAAACGTTGCAAGATTTTAAGTTTCCAATCGTTACTACGTTTGAGTTTATCGAGTTCTTCTTCCTGTGTGCTTTCTAGAAAATTCCAAAACCGCTCGGTATCTAGTGCATATTTTGAATCAAAATGAGAACGGTCTCCATTATAATACCCGTTTCTTGTTCTATATACTGCATTAGCTTCTGCAACTGAAGTGCCTTCTTCTAGGAGTGTTTCTAGTGAAATGCCAGTTAAAGATTTTTGAATTGCAGCTTCTAAAGCTTGTTCGTTGGTGTTGGTTTTCATACTTTTTAAATAGGTAGATGTTTTCCGATATATCCTACCATAATTTTTTTGGAAGCATTGTCTTCTAAAATATGAATACGAATATTTCCTAGTTTAATATGTAATTCAAATATGTCGGTTCCTCCATCAGGTAAAGAAAAGATGCGATCTTGGCTAAACTTATTCATCGTTGTAACTGACTCTGGGCTTAATGTTATTGCGGTAGAATTATTTACATCTTGATAATTGAAATTACCTTCGCTCCAATTTTGCACATATTCATTGAGAATAGATAATTGTTCTACACATTGTTGAAAATACTGCCCATTTCCAAATAATTTTAATTGTTGTTCTGAATTATCACAAAAAATAATATTTGGGAAACAAATTTCTTTAAGAAATGAGATATTTGAGTGATTTAATAAAACAAGATGATACTTTTTAAATTCTTTAAACTTATCGTCGTTTTCAATACAAAGATTTTTATCAATCTCTAATTGTGGAAAATTTATTCCTAAAAAGCCTACTGCAGTATTTGGAAAAATCTCACTCAATTCATCTAGGGATTTTGGATTGGAATCAGATCTTTCAATTTGTTCTAAAAATGTTGCTCTAAATTGATTTTCTTGGGAATAGTTTTGATATAATTCAGAGTAATTCTCTAATTGATTAATACTATTATTTTTATAGAAGATGTCATTTTCCTCTTTATCAATTAGTATTAAGTCATCCAGCCCTTTTTGAAATTCATCGAATTTAAGGTTTTGCATAGACTCTTCTAGCAAAAATAATTTAGTCATTTTTCCTTAATTTTAGAAGAGTGGCGTAATCTTTTTGAGATTGATCAAAAAAGCCAAAAGGCCATTTCGATAATTCACCTTTATTATTTATTTTAATACTTTCTATACTTGGTTGAGTATTTTTACCATCATTAGAAAAATAATTAATTGTAGTTTGGTCTGGAGGTAAATCATTTTTTGTGACAGCAATTTGGATTCCATTTAAAACGTGATCGCTATGAGTTTCAATTATTATATTAATTCCAGTTGAAGCCATTTTGGTTAAAAACTTTCCTATTCGGGATTGGGCAGATGGGTGTAAATGAGCTTCAGGGTTTTCTACAATAAATAGTGTATCTTGTTTAGCGATAAGTGCAGTAAGGATAATAGGTAATACATAACTTAAACCAAATCCAATATTTGTAGCTAAAACAGATTCATTATTACTAAACGAGTTTTTCATCCTAATTTGAGAAGACATTAATTTGGTGTTGAAAACCCCTTCAACTTCATTTCCTGGTAAAATATAGTTTAGCCATTTATTTACTTGTGTTCCTAATCGTAGGTTATTGGTATTTTCAAATTTCCTCTTCTCATCTACTTTAAAACCATATTCAAAGGAAGGATCTCCTAATAGTTGTGCACAGAGAGATCCATTATAGCCGGTATTGGGAAAGTCATAAAATTTAATATCGTTGTTTACTCGTGGTCCAACTCGTTCAGCGTTTAGATAATAAAACTCTTGCTTGAATAAATAAAAATCGTTTTTAAGATTATTGTTTACATTATCGGGTTTAAGCCATAATACATCTTCAGCTGGAACGTCATATTCAACCAATAGTTTTGATTGTTTTATATTTATACCTAGTTGAATGCATTGCTCATTCGCATTGAACGATATCACTTCTGAACTTGTCCCCAAAGAAAGGCCATACGAACCATTCAATTCTACAGAAAGACCATTTGACTTATTAAAGTGATAATTCGTATCATTCGAATCATCCGTCCGAATAGCACAATGTTCGATTGTTCTTCTCAAGAACAATAATGCTTGAATAGCCGAGCTTTTACCATTTGCGTTACCTCCAGCAAAAACTGTTAATCGGTTAATTGGAATAGAGATATCGGTAAAGCATTTAAAGTTTTTGATTTCAAGGCTAGTCATAATTACTTTTTTAAATTCGTGTCGATTAGTTCTTGAATCTTTTCAAAAACATATATCAGGTTGTTTCTAGAATTTGTCCCATATGAAAGAGAATCTAACAAATTTTGATCATTCTCGATCAATTTCGCTAAAGGTTGTAAAAGAGCGCCTTCTTCATTTTTTTGTTGTATGATATTTGGATTTTCATATGATAATAAAACAGAACAGGACACAAATAAGGCTTTATTAATAAGTTGTTTTCGGGCTTCAGGTTCTAAATCTTTCGTTCTGATCTTCCTAAATGCGTACCTACTACCAAAAAGATACTCTGAATTAATCATTGCTTTTTTAAAATTTTCAGTATGATGTTTTAAATTGATTAGTTCGGTAGTTCTAACCTTTTCAGTTAAATCATTTAATGAAGCTTCCATATATCCAGAATACACCTCCACATTTCCATTTTTATCAAACAACTCTCTAAACAAAATAAAGCGCAAAGCAATCTCTTGATCATCCATTCTGCGAGATCGAATACTATAATTAGTAGCGGTTTTAAACTCTTTCAAATCCGACATATCTCTGAGGGTTTGTCTTAAGCCTTTGCCTGCTAAACAGTTTCTGATTTCTTGGTTATTCAAGGGTTTACCTCCAGTATTAATTCTCCTAAATATGTCATATTTCACTTTTGAGGGAGAAGAAGGATCAATTACATTGACAGAAAATTGAGTTTGATTAAACCATCTGAAATATTTTTTATCTAATCCTTTTTTGCCATTTTCATTTGTATAATATTTACCTCCACAAGTTTCATCTAAGTATTCAAGACCCTTTAAAGGAAACTTATTTTCCATAAACTCTTTAATTGTTGTAAGTCGCTGCAATCCATCAACAATAGTGATTCGTCCATCTGATTCTTCAGCAAAATAGAACATTGGCAAAGGGATTCTTAGAAGTACACTTTCAATTAGTCTTGATTTCTGATTTGAAGTCCACACAACATTTCTTTGAAAGTCTGGTGATAAGTCAATATCCTCATCTTTGATCATATCATAAATTAGGCGAAGGCTAAATTGTTTGGCGTGAACTTTAATGTCTTCGGGATCAAAAGGTTGTATGTCAGATTCATTATCAATGTCAGTTTTTTCTGTTCCTTGTTGTTCCGATTCTATAAAGTCAATGAAGATTGCATCTATTTTTTCTCTTAAAACCTCTTCTTGCTCAGAAATTTCATCATCTTGAAATTTAATAGAGGTTTCATTATTTTCTACCTCAATGATTATCCAATCTCTGCCATTTTCGTCTTTTAACAGAATATCTTCAGAATCATTGGATGAACTCTTTACAGCATTCAGAATAATTGATTGATTATTTTTAAGGCTTATTTCCATATTCATTTAGTTAAAATTAGCTACTCAACTCACTTTAATTTTTCCCAATACGCAACTATCAATCAAGCTTGCCTTATATTCTTTTAATTTTATAATAGCTTGCTCTTGCTGCTTGACGGCTTGATCTAGCTTTTGGGATTGCGCGTCAATGTAATTGACAATTTCTTCTTGTTCTTCTTTAGGTGGGATTGGTAAATGAATATCTTTTAATTTAGATGCATAGGTGTGGATTATAATTTCCCCTTTAGCAGTTTTTGCCTTTTCTGCTTTCACCAATTCGGAATTCATTACGTAGCTCAAATACTTTGAATTATTTGAAACCGGGGTAAATATAATTACGTCGCCACCAGCTACCGTTATTTCATCCGATTGGAAAGTCACACATTTTCCAATATCTTCTTTAGTTTCACCTGATCCTGTAAAAAGCAGTTCATTCTTTTTAAGAATTCTTGCTCTTTTTGCTGTTTTTATATCAATAGTACGCACCGCAGATTTTACTTCAAAATTGTACTTAGTATATATATCACCGTAAAGAACAGCTTTAATGCCTTGTTCAGTTAAATCAGACTTGGAAAAACCGCCTCCTTTCGAGAAATAACCGAACATTCCTAATCGTTTTACCTTCCAATTTTCAGGAATCTTCCCAATCCAATCTACTCCCGAATCTTTCATCGGCACGTTTTCATTTAAACCGCGGGTGACTGCCTTCTGTATCAATGCTTGTTTGCGTTCTTTCAGTAAGGCAATCATTTTTTCTTTTTGCGCTACGACCGTGTCCAGTTTTCCGCAGGTTTTGTCTAAAAAATTAGCGATACCTTGTTGTTCGGGTTTTGGAGGTAATGGAAGTTCACTATTGGAGATGTGATTAAAACTTAATGTTTGTCTCACACCAGAACCTAAGGTCTTCATATAAGAAACATCAAATACGTGCAATAAAAATTTAAAATAGTCTTTATCAATATCTACAATTTCTTTAATAACTATATAACCTGAACTTACAACCACATCTTTGTCAGATAGAGCTATTCTAAGACTAATTAAATCGTAGTTTAGATTCAATGGGTTAATTAGAAATTCTCCCTTATTAAGAACTTGATAAGATTTTTTTGTCGCTAAAGGAATCTTGTCATCATCTTTATAAATGATTTTGCCGAAACTGATTGACCCACAATTCAAACCAATATTTGTTTCCTTTTTTTTCTCTTTAAATAAATATTTAAACTTATAACTTTCCCAGCCCTCAGGAATTTTGCCCAGCCAATTTACGCCACTGTCTTTATATGTCGGATATGTTTTCATACGTTCACGCTGTTTAAAATATCCATAATCAAACCTTCGCTTTTGGTTTCCAGTGCGCGTATGTCTTTATCAATTTCATCAAGCGGGCGTAAGGATTTGTGCTGATAGAAGTATTTATTGAAGCTGATCTCATACCCAATTTTGGTTTTGTCTAAATCTATCCAGGATTCTTCCACGTGGGATAAAACTTCCCGTAAAAAATAATCATAAATGGTTTCGTCTAGGGGAACATTCTCATAATCACGTAAATTGCTTTCACACTCGTAAATGGTGTAGGTGTCTATGTTTCCACTCGGGAAATAGCCAAAATGTGAGAGTTGGTCTGCGGTGCAATCCAAATGGGCGCAAAGTTTTTCTAGTTTTTCACCTTTTAAGATTTTGGTAGCTTTGATGACTTTTTCAGCTTCAGGATCGTAAACACTCACCGCATCCAAAATGGCT
Organism: Zunongwangia sp. L-65; assembly: GCF_056859415.1. Taxonomy (NCBI): domain Bacteria; kingdom Pseudomonadati; phylum Bacteroidota; class Flavobacteriia; order Flavobacteriales; family Flavobacteriaceae; genus Zunongwangia; species Zunongwangia sp. L-65. The sequence continues at coordinate 7,340 of NZ_JBSXOK010000013.1, read as the reverse complement.
TTTTTCTGAGCGTTGCTTAGTTTGATCTCCAACTTTCTGAGTGCTTTATTGACCTGTTTTGAAAAATGGTTAAAGTCCATAGACACCGCGTCTCCAATAGCTTCATATAATTTTATAGCGGTATCTGCCAAGAATTTAGCATCTTCCCAAGTTTTCTTTGCGGTAAGCTGAGCTTTCTTTTTAGAGCTTAAACTGATATCATTAGCCTCACACCAGTTCAAGATTTCTGTTTTAATACTGGGCAATTCTGTATAAACCTTTTTACCATAGGTTTTATAAGCATACTCCATTGGTTCTTGCAATTGGCTGTGGTAGCGTAAACTTTCAATAGCTTCTAATGTAAATTGAGACCGCAAGCGCTTGGGACGTTCAATAGTCACTTTATAATAACCAAAATCTGTATTGTTAAAAATTTTGCTTGCCAATTGGTCGTCTTCCTCTCGCTCTCTTGCTTTTGAATTGAGAAAAGTCTGCGTGATTTCTGCAATATGTTCCGGGGTAAATTCACAATTTTTTTGTCCCAGGTTTTTTCTTAGTTTTTGGTAAAGCGGCTGCGCATCGATGAGTTGTACTTTGCCTTGACGTTCTTTGGTTTTATTATTGCTAAGTAACCAAATGTAAGTGGTAATACCCGTATTGTAAAATAGGTTATTGGGCAGTTGCACAATGGCTTCAAGCAAATCGTTTTCAATTAAATAACGTCTAATATTGCTTTCCCCACTACCTGCATCACCGGTAAAAAGGCTACTGCCATTGTGTACACTGGCAATACGGCTTCCCAATGGACTTTGTTTTAGATTTTTCATTTTGGACACCATTTCCATCAAAAACAATAATTGTCCATCGCTGCTTCTGGGGATGGCTTTTTCGGTGTCTGTTTTTTGCCAATAATTGGAAAGTTGAATAGTGAAACGTGGGTCGATAATATCCTTTCCGTCTTTTATGTATTTCTGCTCACTGGCCCAGCTTTTTCCATAAGGCGGATTTGAGAGCATAAAGTCGAAATTCTTTCCGGAAAATTCATCGGTAGAAAGCGTAGATCCTAATCTGATATTTTGAGGGTCATTTCCCTTAATCATCATATCACTTTTACAAATAGCATAGGTCTCGTCATTGATTTCCTTTCCAAATAAATAGACATCTCCTTTAGCTTGAATGGCACCAGCTTCATCTTTGATGAAATTCTGACTTTCCGTGAGCATTCCGCCACTGCCACAGGCGGGGTCGTAAATAGTCATTACGGGTGGGAGTTGATGCTTAACAGGTTCGAATACCAAATGCGTCATTAATTCAATTACCTCACGAGGTGTAAAGTGCTCTCCGGCTTCTTCGTTATTTTCTTCGTTGAATTTTCGTATGAGTTCCTCAAATACATAACCCATCCCCAAATTGGATAATGCGGGAAGTTTATAACCATCGGGATCTTCTTTCTCAAATGGAGTTAAGTTAATTCGTGGTGAGGTGAATTTTTCCAGCACATCGAGTAATACATCCTTGGTGGCCATATGTTTAATTTGGCGAACCAAATTAAATTTTGAAATGATTTCCTTAACATTATCGCTAAATCCTAGAATATAATCTTCAAAATTAGCCAAGAGAATGCTCTGATTATTGGAAGCAGTATCTTTTAGTAATTGAAGCGTCCATTTGCTAGTATTATAAAACTCATAACCAGCTGCCGTTTTCAGTCCTTCAGATTCTAGCTCTGTAAAGCCTGCTTCTACAGTTTGAAACTGGACTTCGTCCATTACTTCTTTCTTCGATGGTTCGAGTAGAGCATCCAGTCGGCGCAAAACAACCATTGGTAGGATAACATCACGATATTTTCCGCGTACATATACATCGCGTAAACAATCGTCCGCAATAGACCAGATAAAAGCTATAAGTTTAGAATGCGAATTTTGAGTCATTTATTTTTCGTTTAATCCATTAACTATATTTTCAATGCATTGTAGCACTTCGTCATAGTTTAGGGATTTATGGGTTTCTATAATTTGATTAATCAGTTTACTTTCTTCCTTTTTATTGATTTCTTCGTTTAAGATTTTAAGAATAGAGTCAACTGTTTCTGTGTGTTTTTCTAATAATTCCTTACTATCCTTTCCTAAAAGAACCGCTCCTCCGGTAGTATTCTTGAATGGTTCTTGGCCATATACAGCATCATAATAATGGGTCGCAGCTCTTTCTTCGTGAATTGATAAGTAGTTTTCTAAAATAAAACCTATATCATCTGCATCTTTATTGTTGCGCTGGTGGCGATCCTTCCAAGCGATTATTTTCAAAATGAAAATACCGCTGAGAGTCGCAATTTTGATTTCGGTTTCATTGTCTATACGAACTGGTAGTGCAGCTTCATCAGCAGCTGTAAAACCTAAAACGGACATTGCTATTTCTTCGTTAGGAGGCCAAAATATTTTGTGCTTTTTTTTCATTATTTCTCCAAAAGGCACAATATCTAATTGAAATTTGCCTTTATAGATAAAGCGTTGTTTTTGATCTTTATCCTTGGTGAAATTTTCAAGTTTTACAAGCTCCTGTTCAACACTTAACCATTGTTCCCAATCGTTCACCGTAATTGCAATATCAAGATCGTAGGTTAAGCGACCGGACTGCGCATCGTGTAGTTCCATAATGATATCCCGTGCGGTGGCACCGATTACAAAAAAAGAAATACCAGCTTCTTTGAAGTATTCTGTAAGTTCCAACAGAATAGGTTTTAATAGCGGATGCGTAAATTTCTCGCTAGATATACTGTAGTTCATTCTCTAGTATTTTTTTTGCGGTCTCGATATTTCTTCCATAGCCACTGTTTATTAAATCTGCATATACTAAAAGTGGGGGTGCGGCTTGGTTGTTAGTGCTGTTATCTTTCCAAAATTTTTGTAAGATCTCAACAGTACCGGTTTCACTTGGGATTAAACGTAGTGCTTTTGCGACTTGAGAAAGCTCTAAATCTGTAAATAGGGTAAATTGCTCAGGTCTTAAGTTATCTGTATAAAGCGCTCCTCCTGGTTCTCCTCCCCAGAGAATAGAACCATTTTCTGAATGTAAATCTATAGTGCGCCAGTTTTTTAATTGTTCCTGATCTATAAAATGCATTCGTTTTCTGAGAATTCGAGGTCTAAGCGTTGCATTAAAATCGACCACCCAACGCTCTAATAATTCTCTTTTATTTTTAAGGACTCGTTTATTACTTGTTTTTAATAAGTAATTTAAGGCTTCAAGTTCAGCCATTACATTACTTACCGATCCTACGGATACGTCAGCTCGTTCCGAAATTATTCTGTAAGAATCTTGAAGGTTTTCTGGTTTATTTAATAAATGAAAAATAATTTTTAACCCTGTTTCTTGAAAAGCTCGTGATTGATTTGTCTTATCTTTCTTTACATTCTTTTGACCTTCTACGAAAATCGTTAAATCCTTATGCTTTATAAACGCATTGCCGGCAACATCGATATAATTAATACCACGTTCCTTCAATTCCAGGGCTGCTTTTTTTGAAATATATTCAGCTATTAAAATAATAGGTCTGCTATTATTATTTTTCAGTTCTTCTAATTGAGATAAGATAAACCCCTGGTTAGATGTCCGAACAGCAGATTTGCTCTCTACGATAAACGGTGTGTTGTTTACAGTCAAAAGTGCATCATAATCAGTTCTATTGCTATCTACCTGAATAGAAACTTTAGTTAGTTCTTCCAGTTTAGAAGCAGCCTCATAGATGAAGTCGTTATTGCGATACATAGCTCTTTGTGTTCATTGTTTAGTTTTGTTCAGTGACAATGAACATTCAAATATAGTGAACGTATTTAAAAGAGCAAGCTAATTCCTAAAAAATTTGATGAAGTAAGGGGATTTATTAAGAAGTAATGATAATTTTAAACGAGCTTCAAATAATGGAGATCCTTTTCTTAAAGCTACTTTACAAGTAACCGAATTTTAAGATTAGAAGAAGCGCTATAGAATTTAATAATATCAGCTTGAAGAAAGTAAATCAGATAAATCTAAAATATTAATTTGATGAAGTGTAAATATTATAAATAAACTCAATAAAGAAATTAAAATAAAATAGAGAAAACCTATTATTATACGGAGGTTAGTTATCTTATGTTTTATTTTTTTGAAATCATTTTTAAAATCGGCATAAATTATACGGTATGAATTTTGAATGATTTCTTCCTCTTGTTTCACGTCTTTTCTTAAACACTTAATATTATACGCGGTCATATTAAGAACGAGGAAAGCAATTATTGTATAGAGAAAATAAGCTGAAAGAATTAAAATTAATAGTGCAGGTTGATCTTTCACTTTATAGCTTGCAAAAATGGTTGCACCAAAGGTTAAAGGGAATGAAATAACTTGCTTTCCTATTGAAGCTATGTTTTTGTCGATGGAATCGAAATACATTCCACGCTCTTCTTTGAATTCAGACTTCACTTTATCAAAAGCAAAATTTGAAACATAGATTTCATAATCTCTTTTTGCTAGGTTTAAAAGTGTATTGTGTTCTTTTATTATTTTATTAAACCTATTTTCTTCTTCAGTATTGTGAACTCCGGTTATTAGTACCTCTTTAAAAAATTGTATAAATTCTTTCTTTTTAAACTCCTTTTGAAAACGATTGAACAAATTATTTAAGTCAACTTCTTGAAAAAAACTAACCTTTGGTAATTGATAACCTATATTAAATACGCCGTGGGTTTTACTAATAAGCGTAAACTGATCGTCAGTTTCACTAACATATGGTGTGAATTCAGGAGTATTTAAGAAAAAGAGTAAGATCTGTTTGTATTCGTGAATATTAAATATAGCCTTATTGATCTGGTTATAAGTGGCGTTAGGTTTTTTAAGTAAGTAGTCTCCATCTGCAGTAATTATGATTATTGTTTGCAAAACAAAGTCTTCTTTTATCTTTTCATATTTTTGTAGGAAATCTTCTGTTTTATAGAAAATACTTGTTTTATGCATCTTACAGGAGGATAATCTAATTTCTAGAGTATCACTTAAAAGAGTATTTACGTCATCAAAAATCTTTTCAGTTGTTTCTTTTAATTGAGAAAATTCAACATCAGTTTTTAATATAAGTTTACTACCATTATACTCAACTTTTTTATCCTTCAAGTCTAGTTGGGCTATGGTCTCCAAAAAGCTATCAATATCCTTATCTCCAGTATTAATATTGTTCATATTGTTTCTGCATAGCTTCAGCTAAATCTTTAGAATTTATTATTACTTTACCATTTTTTATTTGTACGCCATCTTGGCCAAATTTATCATAATCTACATTTATGTTAATTCCCGGAACAGAGGCTTTTATGGAGATAAGTGTTTTCCATTTAGGTGCATCTCTTTTAAATTCCGAATCTATCGTTATACCATTGGAATCTGCAAAGTCTCTGAATGAGTTTTTGTTTTCCTCTCCATAAAAAGTAGAACCCAATTCAAATAAATTTATACGCTTATCTCTTCTACTATTAACGTGTTCAAAGACAGCTTTATTGAATTCACTTCGCCCAAATAATTCTTTCCCATTTTCATCTAATGGTAATGGGATGGTTTTAATTATGTTAATCATATTTTCAGTGTTGACTGAATTTTTAATTAAACCTGCTGCTAAGATCCAGTCTTTAAAATATTCAGAAACTTCCCCATCTTGTTGGGTAGTAATCAAAGCTAAATAATTTCTGTCATCAGAATTCGAATTATAAATAGTAAAATTAAGCCGAACTCCCATAGCAATCTTTTCAATATTAATATTCTCAGTACTATCTAGAATATATGTTCCATTCTTCTTAATAATATTAATTCCAGATTTTTTTCGTAATAATATAACACCTAAATATCTTTGGTTATCGATAGTGTAGTCCGAAAATAAGTAGTACCCACCTTTGGCAAAAGGTTCTTTTTTTACTTTGTCTTTTAGCAAGTCCAAAGAATGCGTGAAATTAGTAAATTTCTCTTCAGAGGGGTCGCTAATATATTTTTGGAGCGTAATGGTAAATTTATTTTCTTCATCCTCTTTAAAAGAAGCGTTTTTAAGGCTTGGACTTGTATTAATTGCTTTATGGACTTGTTCGGTTAGGTTTAAAGCAAATTCATTCTTTTCGAGAGGTTCCTTAGAATAATCAATTTCAGCCTCCATTTTTTTTTGGTTCCTTTTCCAAATAATGAATAGCTATTTCTCTAATTTTTATTTCCATATAGTGGTTTTTCTAGTTAAAAACCACTAAAATATTCAAAATCAGGCTATAATTAAAAGTTTTTGTTAAAATATTAAAACGGACCTCTATCCTTCGGTGCGTTATGAGTAACCTTCCACTGGTCGTTCTCTTTGACCAATTTAAAAACACCGGGGTTCGGGTCGTAGGATGTTGAATATTTAATCCAGGTTACCTCACCTTCTTTTTGTTCATCCACGACCTTAAAATTAGATTCAGAATTTTTGTCTTCGGCAAACATTTCTTGTATGCTGGAAAGGTTTGCATATCCAGATTCTGTTGTATATTCTTTTAATGTTGCCTTATCACCGTGATAAAAACTTTCGGCGACGAGTTTGGCGGTTTCTGAAGGAGATAAATTTTGTTTTCCGGCACAAGAGAGAAATAATACTACTAACGAAAAAACTGCTATTTTTTTCATAATGATGCTAATTTGGGTTATTGATAAATCTATGCGATATCTTTAATTTTAAGTTCCGTTCCCCGCTCTCTTCATTGAGCTCTAAAACCGCCATTCGTTCATTGCTCATCGAAAATTTTGGCAGTACATAAACGAATCTTACAGATTCATTTTCTTTTATTTTTGACGGCAAATTATATTTAAAAATCGGTTCTTGATAAAGCTTTTGTAAAGACTTCTTTTTACCCTTTTTTATTGTCTCAACTGATAATTTCAGAAAGTTGAGGTCATAATCCAACGAAGATTTATTTTCAATTTGAATTACGAAATAAAGTTCCTCCTTGTCAAAAACAATATTCTCAATTCTCATTATGATGCCATCGTTTCGTTTTTTTATCCGGCCAATGTGTTGCTTTCGGTCAATTAAATAAGAACAAAATTTATTGTAATAATAGGTTCTGTTATCTATGGTGTCTTCACGTTTAACAATAGTAGTTGAATCAAGACCAGTAGGCTTTTCATTACCGATGCCTTGAGACGTTGGTATAAAATAATTCAGCTGATCCAATTTTTTCCTATAAGTTACGATATACGAAAAAACAGTCCCGTTTTTGCCTACTACCAAAAGATTGCTTTCTTTCCCGGGCTTTGCCTGAAGCAAACCGAAATATTGCCCTTTCTCACGATTATAGGTGAAGACAAAGTTTTCAGATCCTGTTATT
>NZ_JBSXOK010000012.1:0-5304 GCF_056859415.1 Zunongwangia sp. L-65 | reverse complement strand
TTGTACGGTTAAAAGTCATTCCAAATTCAAAATTCAACATTTAAAATTTAAAATTCAAAAAAGCTCCATAACGGTCACTTCGAGTATCAAATTTTGGAAAGCAATGGAAAAATTTGATGTATCGAGAAGTCTGTTTTTGAGTAAAAAGTTTGAAAGTTCAAAGTTTGAAAGTTCAAAAGCTGTTGTACATGAAAAGTCATTCAAAATTCAGCATTCAACATTAATAGTCCAGCTTCCTGGATCTTGATTCTATATTCTATCAGAGTACAAAGTCTAAAAGTTTAAAGTATTTAGGCTTTCAAATTCCAGGTTTAAAATTTAAAGTTCAATAAAAACAGTTGATAAGAGTTGCTCATTTTTCATGGCTCATTGTTAATTGTAAACAGATTTTTCATTCCGTTAAACTCAGGCCAAATGAAATTTGTCATACTCATTCTTTGTAAAGGATGGATTAGCAATTACAAGTTTGCGATAAGAAGTTTTTCATCAATCTTTTCTTATTTTAAATCTCAAATCACTTTTTACCTTTAGTGCTTCATGAAAAGATTTTATAAAATCTAACTTAAGTTCATAATCAATATTGTAGGTTGAAAGTGTGGCGTCAACTTTAGATTTATTAGCTTCCGCAATACTTAGCTTATTTCGATAATTATTCAAAGCACCACATCCCATTCCCAATAATGTTATTGCAATTGCCGCGATTATAATAGGGACTACATAAGTCATAACAGAGAAGTATTTAAAATAGTCAAGAAATAAATAATCTAAATAGAATAGTGTAATTGTAAAAATATTAAACAGAAAAAAATAGCTATATACCCACCATTTATTTTTCAGTATTTTCTGAAATTCTGCATTGGTCTCGACGACTTTTCGTTCTCTTTTTTCTCCAAATTCGATTTTATTGCAAGTATCTGTAAAACTCGGTTTATTTCGAGTTAATCCGCAAATATTTCCTTTTTTTAAATTTACATCTTGATGTTCGCAAAGTTCGCAATGCCAATGAGATTCCATGGGTATTTTTTTTAGAACGGAAAAGGTGAAAATTTAATCCAAAAACTTAGTTTTAAGTTCGGGGGTGGGGATCATGCAGCTTTCTTTTTTTCCAAACCATTTGTACCGATTGTTAGCAATACCTTTATACACTGCATCTCGAAGTCCTTTTGGTAAAAATTTGAAAATTTTTAGACTTTGATAGATGCCGCTTAAATCACTAGAAATTTCTAATGCAGCATCAGATTTTTCGTACCAGGCAACACCGGGTTCAATAAGAATAATCGAATCCAAATAATTAGGATCTATATTGCGTTCTTCTAACAGCTTACGACCAATTTCACTTTGCAAAGAGGCAAAGCGAAATTGATCGTTTTTATCATGTTTTATAATGAATATCACGGCGTCGTTGCAAAGATTACACACGCCGTCAAAAAGTATGATTTTTTTATCTTCGGGAATATTCATTATGATTTTTTCATGGCTTGTACCAGTTCTAGTTTTTCAATATCTACCTGGGTAGTGAACATACCGTAATTTACTGTGGCCTTACCTTTTTCGATTTTGTCAAGGGTTCCTACACTTCGGCTATCTTCTAAACGTACCCGATCACCAAGTTTTACTTTAGCCTTTGGTTTGTTTGCTTCTTTTTTGGCAGCAATTTCTTCTTGCTTTTTCTCCTCTTTTTTCTTTTGTCGAATTACTTCAACTTTCTTTTCAGCTTCAGCTTTTATTTTTTCTTCTCTTGCCTTTTCGGCCTTTCGCTGTTTGGCATTTTGTTTTTTACGCTTCGAATTTTCTATCGCTACCATTTTAAGGAATTCACCAATAAGTTCCTTTTTGTTATTGTTGGTAAAGAACTTTTCGCTGATATCGTTTACTTTTTGGCCTAAATAAATCATACGCTGATTGGTGTCAAAAAGCTCCTGATAGTCTTCTAATTTCTGCTGAATGCGGGCGTTGGTTTCCTCTAATTTATCTTTTTGTACCGCCGCTTTTTGCTCTTTTTGTTTTAAAGAATCGGTGGTTTTCTGAAGCTTACTGCGTTCCTGCTGCAATTTCGCAATACTGCGATCAAAACGAATTTTACCACGCTCTACTTTTTTCTTGGAGCGATTGATCAAACTATAAGGAATGCCGTTTTTCTGAGCGACCTCAAAAGTAAATGAACTTCCGGCTTCTCCCACACGAAGTTTAAACATAGGTTCTAAACTCTTGGAATCAAAAAGCATGTTTGCATTGCTCATATCGGGCAATTCGTTCGCTAATTTTTTCAGGTTAGCGTAATGCGTGGTTAAAATTCCAAAACTCTCTTTTTCGTAAAAAACTTCAAGAAAGGTTTCTGCTAAAGCACCACCCAGTTCAGGATCACTACCGGTTCCAAATTCGTCGATTAAGAACAGCGTTTTATCATCACATTTCCGAAGAAAATAATTCATATTCTTTAACCGGTACGAATAGGTACTTAGATGATTTTCTATCGACTGATTATCTCCAATATCGGTTAAAATCCTATTAAAAAAGGAAACTCTGCTAAATTCGTGAACCGGAATTAAGATTCCGCTTTGCAACATTAATTGCAGTAAACCAACCGTTTTAAGTGTAATACTTTTACCACCGGCGTTTGGTCCCGAAATGACCACAATACGGTTATTCTTACTTAAGTCGATATCCTGCGGATAAGTTTTTGTTCCTTTTTTATTGTTACTGATCAGTAATAGAGGATGATAGGCTTCTTTAAGCTGAATTTCCTGATCTGCGGTGATTGTAGGTAATATTCCGTTGATCTTTTCTGCGTACTTGGCTTTGGCCGCAATTACATCGATCTTTGTCAATAATTTTTGATAGGCTATTAAAAGGGATCTAAAGGGACGCACAAATTCGGTGAGCTCTTTTAAAATCCGGTTGACTTCCTCTTTTTCTTCATACTGAAGATTATTGAGCTCGCGGGTATACTGAAAAGTGGATTCCGGCTGAATAAAAACAATGCTTCCGGTTTTAGAACTTCCCATAATTCCACCTTTCACCTTACGGCGATACATCGCCTTTACAGCAAGGACCCTAACATTTTCTACCACACTCTCCCTGATATCATCAAGATAACCATAAGAAGAATAGGTGCTTAAAGCACTGTTGAAACTACCGTTAATTTGTCCCTTAACCGAATTTATTTTACGTCTTAGGCTTTGTAAAAGGGGAGAAGCATCATCCTTAATTTCACCAAAACGATCTACAATTTTATTGATTTGATCGATAAGCACCGTTGTATATTCGATTTCTGAAACCGTTTGATGCAAGTTTGGATATATTTGCTGGAATTTATTAAAATAACGAATTTGGGTATTTACCGTTTCCGATAAACCCGCGATTTTTCTAAAACCCGAAACCTCTAAAATAGTCTCCTCTATATTCAGCAGTTTAAGCTCATTATTAATCTGGTCGAAACCATGATTGGGAATGGGGCTTTCCTGCATTTTAGAACTTACATATTCGTTGGTTTGATGTAATCCGAAATAGGTTTTTTTATAGTTTTTATAAGGTGTAATCTCTAAAGCTTTCGCTTTTCCGGGATCCGTCACACATAACTCGCTTATTTGCTCTCTTACTACCGGAAACTCTAAATCTGCAAGGCTTTTCTCTGTAATCTTTATCATAGACATTCCCTCATCGAGGGTTTAATTTTCATTATTCATCCGATCTTTTTTACAGCAATCGGTATGCATAGCCATTTTAAAATTCTATCGCTTGTATCACTTTTGTTCTATCCCAAAAGGTTGTTTTATTTTTCCTATTTTTGGGAACACTGCAAATTTACTTAAAATTATAATGAACGTAAATATCAACGAAGGCTGGAAAACGCATTTAGAAACCGAATTTGAGAAAGATTATTTTAAAAATCTGGTTGAATTTGTTAAAAATGAATATTCAAACTTTAATGTGTATCCTAAAGGGAAGCATATTTTTGCTGCTTTCGATCATTCTAAATTTGAAGATACACGGGTTGTTATTTTAGGGCAGGATCCCTATCACGGACCGGGACAGGCAAACGGACTTTGTTTTTCGGTGAATGATGGTATCCCGCAACCACCGTCTCTGGTAAACATTTTTAAAGAAATCCACAATGATACGGGTAGTAGCATACCGCAATCCGGGAACCTGGAACGATGGGCAGATCAGGGTGTATTGCTACTCAATGCTACACTAACGGTAAGAGCACACCAGGCAGGGTCGCATCAAGGTAAAGGCTGGGAGCAGTTTACCGATCGTGTGATTGAAATTGTTTCGGCAGAAAAAGAAAATGTCGTTTTTATGCTTTGGGGTGGTTATGCAAAAAAGAAAGCCTCAAAAATCGATAGCTCTAAACATTTAATTTTAACCAGTGGGCATCCTTCACCTTTAAGTGCAAACCGCGGTTATTGGTTTGGGAACAAGCATTTTACTAAAGCAAACGAGTATCTTATTGCCAATGGTAAAAAGCCAATTGAATGGTAGTTTTTACAATGTAAGTTTAAATAAGTTTAAAGTTTAAAAGTTTAAAGTTCAAAGATGTTGTAACGAGAAGTCTTTTCAATATTCAATTATAGATAAACAGAAAACTGTATACCGTATACTGTATTAATAAAAAGAATCCTTAGCGTTCATTAAATTTTGAACCTTACAACTAAAAACTTTAAACTCAACTGTCACTTCGAGTGATTTCGAAGAATGAGAAATTGTATCGAGAAGTTTTCTTCAGTACATTATACAGTTTACGGTATACGTTATAAAGTCATTCAAAATTCAACGTTCAAAATCTAAAATAATAATCCTGTTTCCTGACTCTTGTATCTCTTTTCTATATTCTCTTTTCTAAATCCAAACGAATTCCAATGTCATTTCGACTGAAGCGCAGCGAAATGGAGAAATCATATAAGTTTAAAGTTTAAAAAGTTCAAAGTTCAAAAATGTTGTATCGAGAAGTCTTTCCAATATTCAATTGTTGGTAAACAGAAAACTGTATATCGTATACCGTATTAATAATAAAAATCCTTAGTGAACTTTAAATTTGACTAAGACTGAAATAAGTTGCCCTTTTTCTTAAACTTTTAAACAATGGAAAAAGGTAAACAACGCCGGGTTTTTAGTGTTGAGCTAAAACTTGATTTAGTGAAAAAAATCGAACAGGGTGACCTCCGGGTTTTGGATGTCACCAATGTGTACGGAGTGAGTCGTACCGCCGTTTATAAATGGCTCAGAAAATATTCCGATCTTTACCGCAGCGAAACCAGGGTTATAGTGGAACAAAAAAGTATGAGCAAAAAGAACAAAGAA
>NZ_JBSXOK010000011.1:0-2044 GCF_056859415.1 Zunongwangia sp. L-65 | reverse complement strand
AAGATTTTCTTTTTTTGTTGCCACTAATCCGGTATACTTTCAGAAAATCTATTTCGAACGTAATTCCCGAAGTATTGGTAAAGTTCTATTACCAGATAGGTTTCTGAAGCTTGATGCCTCTCTTGCGTTTGGTCTTGGAATGTTTATTATTTGCCAAATGACAATTTTCTCCTGGAATTGAAAAGTTACTTTTGGGCTTTAATCAAATTCTTATCAAATGGATATATTAATAGGTCTTCAATGGGGAGATGAAGGAAAAGGCAAAATTATTGATTTAATCTGCCAGAACTATGATATTGTAGCAAGGTTTAATGGTGGAGCAAATGCTGGACATACAATTTATTATAAAGAGAAAAAAGTCACTTTAAACCTAATACCTTCCGGAATATTTTTTCCAGAAACTACAAATATTCTTGGAACCGGAGTTGCTTTAGATCCTATTATTTTGAATGAGGAAATTCTAAAATTAAAGTCGATAGATTCTAAATTGAAACCAGAAGAAAAGATAATAATCTCAGAAAAAGCCCATTTGGTTCTTCCCACTTATAAATACTTTGATCAATATTATGAAGAATCTTCGCACTATCCCACTATTGACACTACTAAAATGGGAATTGCGCATACATATTCTAATAAAATGTTGAGGAGTAATCCTCGCGTGGCAGATATCTTTTCTCCTGATTTTAAAAACGATATAGAGAAAACTTTATTCAGGCAACATAATGAATTATCTAGCTTCGGAAGAGAAATACCTGAATTTAAAGGGATGTTGGAAGAATATTTTAAGGCTCTTGATTTCTTAAAAAAACTAAACATACAAAACACTGAGTTTATAATTAATAAAGCGATAAAGGAAGGAAAAAAAGTTTTAGCAGAAGGGGCACAAGCAACAATGCTTGACATTGATTATGGTACTTATCCATACGTGACTTCTAGTAGTACCATAGCGGCTGGAGCCTGTACTGGTCTAGGGGTCTCCCCACGAAATATTAATAAGATTTTTGGTGTAACTAAAGCTTACTGCACCCGTGTAGGTAAAGGTGTTTTTCCGACAGAAATTAATGGTGAAATAGCTGATGAGTTGAGGGAAAAGGGGAATGAATATGGTTCTAATACTAATCGTCCAAGAAGGATAGGATGGTTAGATATACCTGCATTAAAATATGCAATTATGATAAATGGAATTACTAATATAGCGATAACCAAAATGGATATTCTTAACGGAATGGATATGATTCAAGTATGCACAGGCTATGAAATAGATGGTGAAATTAGAGATATTGCATCCTTAGATTTACAGCGTGTAAATAGTAAGCCTGTATTCAAAGATTTTAATGGATGGAATAAAAATTTTTCAGATATTTTAGATGAGACTTCGTTTCCTTTAGAATTAAAACATTTCATTGATTTTTTAGAGAGTCAATTGGGAATTCCTGTTAAATACATTTCGACGGGACCTAAACGGGAACAAGTAGTTATTTGTTATGACCAACAGTAGAATATTCAGACTATAGCTGTATTAAATGGACGAACTAATTTTATATATCAAGAAATTCGCAAATCTAACGATTGAAGAAGAAACCTTTATTCAGCGATTATTCAAAAAACTTGAAATAACCAGCGGTCAATATTTTATTGAAAGTGGAAAACCCTGTACGAAAATTGCATTTGTAGAGAAGGGCCTATTTCGTTCCCTTTATTATAATAAAGTGGGGGATGATTTTACTCGTTATTTTATTTATGAAGGGCGTTTTATCGGTGATTTTCAGAATTTTCAAATTAGTGCTCCTTCCAATGATTATATAGAAGCTATAACCGATGCGAGTATCTGGTATATAGATTACAGAGATTTTGAAATTTTGAAGGAGCAGATTTCTATCTGGCCCTTATTAATTAATAAACTTTATGCATTTGTGACTGAAAGTAAACTCAAGACTGCTAACATTATGATGAACCTGGAAGCAAAGGACAGATATTTACTTTTTCTTAACCATTATCCCGGCTTAGCTAATCGAGTCCCATTACATATGTTATCTTCCTATTT
>NZ_JBSXOK010000010.1:0-2777 GCF_056859415.1 Zunongwangia sp. L-65 | reverse complement strand
CCTACCAGCCCACTGATCACCAACGAAAAATGGGGCACAATACCGCAATGAAGCATCTTCAGCGATTGCGTAAAATGGTTACAATGGCCTATCATCACGAATGGATACCTAAAGATCCTTTTGTGCGATTTAAATCATCTTTTGTAAAAAAGAGAAGGGAGTTTTTAACTAGGGAGGAGTTACAATCCATTGAGGATTTCCAATCGTCCATAAATAGACTTAACATTGTAAAGGATATTTTTCTTTTTAGCTGCTATACGGGACTTTCCTACATAGACATAACTAAACTTACCATGGATAATATCAAGATGGATTTTGATGGGAATCAATGGATAGAAACAGAACGGCAAAAGACAAAAACTGCTTTAAAGATTCCTTTACTTAATCAGGCAAGAGATATTTTAAAACGTTACCAGGATCACCCAAAAACGGTACATTCTAAAACCTTATTATCTCGTTATTCGAACCAAAAATTGAACAGTTATTTAAAAGAAATAGCTGATTTCTGCGGCATCACAAAGCATCTGACCTTTCATGTTGCCAGACATACCTTCGCCACAACCATTACGCTGACCAATGGTGTTCCTATATAGACCGTACCCAAGCTATTAGGACATACGAAGCTAGCTACCACACAAATTTATGCACGGGTAGTTGATAAAAAGGTGAAAGATGATATGGCGATGCTCAATGCAAAGCTTAATAATAGTTCCGATTAGGTAATTAATACCTATTTATTATAATAGTAAATAATCCAAAAAGTAGCGAGTATGATTAATACAGAAAACAATTTGAAGAGTGAAAACCGATACTCTCAGAATTTCATTTGTGTAGGAATAGTCGCATTTTTGAAAAATTGTGAGGCCGTCCATGGATAAATATTAACGAGATATTATTTTCGAGAGAAGGTTTTAATTATGGAAAATCAAATCTCAATTATTAACCATGCTTTAGAAGAGGCTTTTAATTTTCGTTTAACTAATATTTCTAAGACGTATACTGAACTCGGAATTAAATTTGAATTAAAAATAGATAAGGTAGTTGGTGTAATAGAAACAATTTTAAGCTTGACAAATATGTATTTATTACTGGTAGTATGTTTAGGAGAAAATTACTCTGAATTTTGGGGTCTGTAAAATATGCCCAAAATTCGCTTTAGCTTTTTTTGAAAATTTTGATTGGTAATCTGCTTTAATCATTTATATACTGGATACAAAGATAATCATCATACTTAATTTTTATGTAATTAATTCATCATAACTCATCTTTGTCGATGAACAATCACAAAGTATGATAGAACCTATTTTACATTCAAAAAAGGGTTTGGCATCTTGGGCGATACTTCTTTTCATGTTTATTAACAATTTTTATTATCCATAAATTTTAGAAACTTCTGTTGAAGCCGTAACCATCGATTTTAACGGCTTTTCTGTTTCTTCCCAATTGCGTGTTTTTAAACCACAATCAGGATTAACCCAAAGTTGTTTGGCTGGTAAAAGGTTAACCATCTCTTTCAGGGTACTCTGGGGGAATATATATCATAGACCCCTGGCGGCAGCTCGGGATTTTCACACGATTCCCTATTAATTTACCTTAGGTAAAACCCTGTCTGTTAGATGAAGGATGTAAAAGAACTGAGAATATAAAACTATGAATATATTTTATTTATTTATATCGCTCTTTATAATTATACAACGGCAATTAAATAATAGTTATCACTTTTTTTAAAGCTAAGTTCTTGTGTGATTTGCATAAGGAAAGCCAAAAGTTCTGAAATGAATAATGATACCAATAAGAACTAAAATAAATCCCGCAATATTAGTAACTGTTGTAAAGTAGCCTAAAAAAAGTACCAGCATACCTGATAACAACATTTTTTCGGAATAGTGTACCAGTTCCATGGCGGCTAAGCTATCAATATCCCGTGAATACTTATAGAGCTCACGATCGATTTGTAATTGTGCAATAACGATCCAAATGATCGATATTTTAAGAATCATGAGTCCTAGTTCATTGACTAACGGATGGTCAAAATAGGCAACAGGCATAAATATAAAATCATAATCAGGAAGTAACGAATAAATTATAGTCATGAGGATAAATAAGGAAAATATAATCCAGTAATATCCCCCTACACGTTTTAAACGATGATATTTAGTTATTTTTTCAATGTTTGGTCTGACTTCAACAACCGGTATAATTTGTCTGAAGTTTTTCCAGAAAATAATGACCCAACTGGCAATAAGCATTAAAGCGGGTAGCATCATACGTAAATTAGATGATTCCATAGTTTGATAAGTTAATAGTTCAGAAGAATTTTAAAGGTGAATGCGGAAAAATTGAATACGCCTACCAAAAACTATGGAAAGGAAATAACCGTAATAAATTACCAGATCTATAAAAAAGATATTGAGAGTAAATTATTGCAAAATACACAGGTAATAATAACTGGCCGAAAGGAATAGCATTAACCAATCCTTTATTATAGGGAAAATTTTCTTTTGAATCTCTTTTTGCATGTAGGACCAATATGTCGCCGTGAGAATAATGATCCGAATTTGAAGATGGAGCCGAAATTTCCCTGTTATGGTCATTTTTTTCAGATAATATTAATCCAGATTTTAAAGAATTAGCAGAGATTCTGTGTTAAATTACAATGAATTTTGAGTTTTTTTTAGTTTATAAATTCATTAAATGTATTACACTTTATCGATTAAGGGTAGCATCCAAAATTTGGATCAAAGTTTGTTCTGTTTTTATAAAGGGTGTACATCAAC
>NZ_JBSXOK010000009.1:0-4163 GCF_056859415.1 Zunongwangia sp. L-65 | reverse complement strand
CGGTTACCCTGCCGTGCCCCACGGCCATTGCGCTGTTCCAGTTCCGAAGGCTTCCAGGGAATATCCAAATGGTGCATTGCTACCACTCGCTCCTGTACATTCAAACCGGTTCCCGCTTTTTCCGTACTTCCGAGCAGGATGCGGATTTCACCCCGGTTCATCTTACGGAACAGCTCCGGTTTCTTGCGATCCGTCCAGTCGTGAATAAAAGTGACTTCCCGGGCTGGGATATTAAAATCCCTCACCAGTTTTTCCTTCAGGGTATCATAAATATTAAACCGATCCGGTTTGGGAGTTCCGATATCCGAAAAGACAATCTGCGTCCCTTTATGAGGCTGGGTGTGGTGATAAATTTCAGCGATCTTTCTTGCGGCGGTATTCACCTTGTTATCCGGATGGTCTCCGTATTTCCAATCATCTACCAACCGCATATCCGCTGCCATTTTCTTGGCGTAATTGGTTGCTATAAGCATTCGCCCTTTATCTTCTTCCGGGGTTAGCCTGCCACGCCCGATCAGTTCTCCATTACCGGTCTTTGCAAATTGCATCAGGTTTTTGATAAACACCGATTGCTCCGGTGTAGGCGGAATATTGACCAGGGTTTCCCTGAGTTCCGGTTTATCCAGGTTGATGTGCCTGGCGGTTTTGTAATCGGTAATCTCGTTATAGAACAAAGCGAGTTCAGGAACTTTGATAAAATGACGGAAGCGTTCTTTGGCAATAATCTCATTGGTGACACTAAACTCAAAGTCCGTGGTTTTACGGGCAAATACCGCTGCCCAGCCGTCAAAATTTTCAATACGCTGGCGTTCCATTTCTTTAGGGCGCAGGTATTTAAAAAGCAGGTACATTTCCGTCAGGCTGTTGGAAATCGGTGTACCCGATAAGAAGGTCACACAGAGATCGGAATTGAAACGCTCCTGCAAGGTGCGCACGGCAAAAAGCATGTTGAGCGCCTTTTGACTCCCCGCCATATTGCCTAGTCCGGCCACCCGGTTATGGCGGGTGGTGAAGGTCAGGTTTTTGAACTTATGGGATTCGTCCACAAACAAATGGTCAACACCCATTTCCTTAAAGTTGATGCCGGTGTCTTTCTTTTCTTCAATATCCTTGAGTACCGTTTTTAATTTTCCTTCCAGGTTGTTTTTGCGGATTTCCAGCCCTTTGAGCATCTTTTTGGAAATCGCCCCGCCCAACTCCCTGACCGTATTCAGGTCACGCTCGATATGATCCAGTTCCATCTGGAAGATCTGTTGCTGCATTTCCGGGGACTGTGGTATTTTACCGAACTGGTCATGGGTAAGAATAATACAATCCCAGTTGTTGTTTTTGATTTCATGGAATAAGCGCAGCCTTTTAGCAGGGGTGAAATCGTTTTGCCCCGGGGACAATATCCGGGCATTGGGATAGGCTTTGCGATAGGTTTCCGCAATTTGATTAACATTGGCTTTCAGGGCAAGGATCATCGGTTTTTGGACAATACCGAGGCGTTTCATTTCCTGAGCGGAAACGATCATGGTAAGGGTTTTTCCCAATCCCACTTCGTGATCGATCAGTGCGCCCCGGTTCTGGATGATGCGCCAGGCTGCATTTTTCTGACTGCTGTACAAATCTTCAATGTCCAAAGCCTTTTTGTCCAGTCCGGGAAAGTTCAGGTGACTACCGTCAAATTCCCGTAGTACATAACAATTGAAAGTATCGTTATACAGGTTTTCGATATGCTTTTTATCGGTATCCGGCAGTTCCTTGAGCCAGTCTATAAAGCCATTTCGTATCTGGTCGATCTTTTGGTGCGCCAGTTGAATGGCTTCATTATCGGGAACCCGTATGCTTTTGCCATTCCCAACGGATACCTCATAGGTGAAAAACGGGGTTGTGTTTTCCAGGGCATGTTCCAGCAAGGTATAGCCATAGGTTGTCCGTCCGCTTTTCGGAGTAACCGCAAATTCCCGGGCTACTTTGGTATTCATCCCGGTGGTGACCTTAAAGGCATCCAGGGAAGGGAAATAATTGATATCCGTATGTTGCTCGAAGAGTTCCGCTGCAAAACGTTCATAATAGCTTACGGGAATCCAGCGTTCGCCCAGGTTAAAGTCCAATAGTTCGAAAGGAATGCGTTCGGGTTGTACTTTTTCCAAAGCGTTTAGGCTTCGTTGTACTTGTGGGGTATCATTTTCGGTATCCGTTTGTTGTTTTGCCTGTCGTAATTTTTCCACTACGTTACCGCTCAGGAACTGATCTGCGGTTTCCCAATCTTTGCTTACCGGGTTCAAGTAAATATGTTCGCCCAAACGGGCAATCGTTTCCGGTTCTTCCAATCCCATGGCTGCACCAATAAACCCAATATCCACCTTTCCGGTATCGTCCAGGCTGTGTGCCAGGGCTTCAATCGGGTCATCGGTGACAAAACGTTTTACGGATACCTGAGCAGTGCTGGTCAGCATATCGGACTTGACAAAATGTTCACCTTCCCTGCGTTCCAGGGAGGATAACATGGTCAAACCGAAAGCGGTATCTTCCAATATGCGTCTACGGTTACCTTGGCTGTTTAACTGCCCATATTGGGAAATGAACCGGTCGTAACTTTGGTTCAACTCATCCCGTTCGGTTTGGGGAACCGGAGTTCTTGTAGTTTCTTTTTCGGAGATTTTTAGGTACTCATCCCGAAGGGTTATATAGTGTTCATAGAAACGCTTATCGGTTTGCATACCCAAGGGTTGGAACACCGCATTTTTAAAATCATTATCAATTTCGGAAAGCGTACCCACCTGTCCCTGATAAACGATCAGTGTACCTTCTTTATGAAAGGGGTGTATATTGGTAAAGGGACGTGCTGCCTGCCCGTTTAATTGAAATATTCCTTCTAAGGTTTGATCACCTTCGTAAGTAAACGCATGGCCAAACCCTTGCAATTCCCCGGACAGGTTTTGCAGTTCATGTCCCAATAAGCGGGCATCCATCCAGTTGGCGGAGAAATAATCAATCTCCTTGACGTTGGAATATAGTTTATATAGGTAGCGATTGGATTTTTGTTGTTTGGCTGCCAAGAGTACAATACTCTCGTGCGTAGGCTTATCAGTAGTGCGAATGGTACTGATAAGCCGTGCACTTTCTTTTCGAACGACGGTTGCATCCAAAGGGTTGATATAGGCTATGGCACGGTTGATCTGTTCTGCCGGTGCCGTATCAAAAAGCCCTAACTGTACTGAAACGGTTTCCGATTTGTTTTCGGGCATCGGAAGATAGGTCAGTTTCCCGCCACCAAATCCCTGTTTTTCTATTGGCAGGGATTGACTTTGGAAATAACGCTCGCGATTTAAACGGGTATTAAAACCTTCGGTAATCGTCTGTCCGAGTTTTTCACGAATGGCATTAAGGTCGCCTTGCTGCCATACGGTTTCATGTGCCTGTCCGTATTGATTTTTACCCGGTTGGAGGGTATTACCCGTAATAATGTCCCGATGCTGTTGGATATAACTATTGCTATGATAGGTTCCATATTCATTCTCTAATGGTATGGTAGTCATCAGTAAGGCTTCTTCTTCGGATAGGGTCTCTTTTGTTGCATTCTTTTGTACAATCAATAGGTGGTTGGGAGCTTCGGTATTGCCCGTATCCTTCATCAGGTTATCGGGCATAACGGACAGGCTTATAAAATCCGCTTTGCCAAATAAGTATTCCCTTGCTTTTTGATTGGATGGGCTATTTAGGAAAGCATCGGTGGTAATATAAGCCATGAGACCGCCATCAGCCAGTTTGTCAAGTCCTTTGGCAAAAAAGTAATTGTGTATTTTTCCTGAGAGTGCTTTATCGGGATACGCCTCATCATATACCGAAAAATTGCCGAACGGAATATTGCTGACGATAAGATCATAACTGGAATTGTCCGCAACAGGAGCTTCTTCAAAACCGGTGATATGGGTTTCTGCCGGAACAGGCAGTGTACTGTTGATTGCGGAAAGTACCAGTCCGGAAAGGGTATCTTTCTCTACAGCGGTAATCTGTTCTAATTCAGGAAAAGCCCTTACAGCTTCACTAATAAAAATGCCGGAACCTGCTGAAGGTTCGTACAATCGTTTGGGTTGCAGGTTTTGTGCTGCCAGAACAGTATATAAAGTTTCGGGAACTACCTGCGGGGTATAAAAGGCGGTCAGCACACTATT
>NZ_JBSXOK010000008.1:0-2582 GCF_056859415.1 Zunongwangia sp. L-65 | reverse complement strand
GACACTATCCCGCAAAGTGTGTAAAGTTAAAATAACAGGGGTTGGACTTTTTAAAGTCTGACCCTTTTTTCATAGATCGTAAGGAACTGATTTAAGATAATGCCCCAGTTCCTGATAGGCATTGACCACTTCTTAGTGGCTTCCCTTGTAGCCAAATATACTGATTTCATCACTGCCTCATCTGTCGGGAAAGACAGTTTGTTTTTAGTATACTTCCTGATTTTCCCATTGAGGTTCTCGATAAGGTTCGTGGTATAAATGATTTTTCTTATTTCCAGGGGAAACTCAAAGAATATCGTGAGGTCTTCCCAGTTGTCCCTCCAACTTTTAATAGCATAAGAATATTTACTTTCCCATAGCTTTGCAAAATCATCCAGGGCAGCTTTAGCAGCTTGCTGGTTAGGTGCATTGTAGATATGCTTCATATCTGCTGTAAAGGCTTTTTTGTCCTTCCATACCACATACCTGCAAGCGTTACGTATTTGATGCACCACACAGATTTGGGTTTTGGACTCAGGGAATACGTTCCTGATAGTATCGGTAAACCCGTTTAGATTGTCGGTAGCCGTGATAAGGATATCTTCAGTTCCCCTGGATTTTATATCGGTAAGGACACTCATCCAAAAGGCTGCAGATTCATTTTTGCCCAACCAAAGTCCCAAAACTTCTTTCTTTCCATCTCTGCGAAGTCCTACTGCTATGTATATGGTCTTGTTAATCACCTTGGAGTTCTCCCGTACTTTGAATACGATCCCATCCATCCAAACAATAAGATATACGGGTTCTAAAGGACGGTTCTGCCAGGCCACAATATCTTCGGTAACCTTTTCGGTAATCCTTGAGATGGTGGATGTGGAAACCTCAAAATTATAAACTTCCCTGATCTGTTCTTCGATATCGCTATTGCTCATTCCTTTGGCATACAGCGATACAATAACATTTTCAATCCCATCGACCATATTGCCACGTTTGGGGACAATCATCGGATTAAAAGAAGCATCCCGATCTCTGGGGACCTGGATCTGGGATTCCCCAAAAGAGGTGCAAACCCTTTTTTGACCAAAACCATTTCGGGTGTTGGGATTGTCGGATTTCTGGCTTTTATCATAGCCTAGATGGCCATCCAATTCGCCTTCCAGCATTTTCTCAATGCCACGTTTCTGCAGTTGTTTTAAAAAGCCATTGAGCTCATCTCCACTTTTGAACTGCTTTAAAAATTCATCGCTAAATAAATCTTCTTTTTTCATACTGTGTAAAATTTAAAATTAGACAAAAAAAATAACAGGGGTCGCGACCCCTGTTATTTTTTTTGTCTAATTTTAAATTTTACACAGTATGAAAAAAGAAGATTTATTTAGCGATGAATTTTTAAAGCAGTTCAAAAGTGGAGATGAGCTCAATGGCTTTTTAAAACAACTGCAGAAACGTGGCATTGAGAAAATGCTGGAAGGCGAATTGGATGGCCATCTAGGCTATGATAAAAGCCAGAAATCCGACAATCCCAACACCCGAAATGGTTTTGGTCAAAAAAGGGTTTGCACCTCTTTTGGGGAATCCCAGATCCAGGTCCCCAGAGATCGGGATGCTTCTTTTAATCCGATGATTGTCCCCAAACGTGGCAATATGGTCGATGGGATTGAAAATGTTATTGTATCGCTGTATGCCAAAGGAATGAGCAATAGCGATATCGAAGAACAGATCAGGGAAGTTTATAATTTTGAGGTTTCCACATCCACCATCTCAAGGATTACCGAAAAGGTTACCGAAGATATTGTGGCCTGGCAGAACCGTCCTTTAGAACCCGTATATCTTATTGTTTGGATGGATGGGATCGTATTCAAAGTACGGGAGAACTCCAAGGTGATTAACAAGACCATATACATAGCAGTAGGACTTCGCAGAGATGGAAAGAAAGAAGTTTTGGGACTTTGGTTGGGCAAAAATGAATCTGCAGCCTTTTGGATGAGTGTCCTTACCGATATAAAATCCAGGGGAACTGAAGATATCCTTATCACGGCTACCGACAATCTAAACGGGTTTACCGATACTATCAGGAACGTATTCCCTGAGTCCAAAACCCAAATCTGTGTGGTGCATCAAATACGTAACGCTTGCAGGTATGTGGTATGGAAGGACAAAAAAGCCTTTACAGCAGATATGAAGCATATCTACAATGCACCTAACCAGCAAGCTGCTAAAGCTGCCCTGGATGATTTTGCAAAGCTATGGGAAAGTAAATATTCTTATGCTATTAAAAGTTGGAGGGACAACTGGGAAGACCTCACGATATTCTTTGAGTTTCCCCTGGAAATAAGAAAAATCATTTATACCACGAACCTTATCGAGAACCTCAATGGGAAAATCAGGAAGTATACTAAAAACAAACTGTCTTTCCCGACAGATGAGGCAGTGATGAAATCAGTATATTTGGCTACAAGGGAAGCCACTAAGAAGTGGTCAATGCCTATCAGGAACTGGGGCATTATCTTAAATCAGTTCCTTACGATCTATGAAAAAAGGGTCAGACTTTAAAAAGTCCAACCCCTGTTATTTTAACTTTACACACTTTGCGGGATAGTGTC
>NZ_JBSXOK010000007.1:0-3790 GCF_056859415.1 Zunongwangia sp. L-65 | reverse complement strand
CCTTACAGCTTCACTAATAAAAATGCCGGAACCTGCTGAAGGTTCGTACAATCGTTTGGGTTGCAGGTTTTGTGCTGCCAGAACAGTATATAAAGTTTCGGGAACTACCTGCGGGGTATAAAAGGCGGTCAGCACACTATTACGTAAAGAAGAAATGATTTCCCTATATTGAGTTTCGCTGTAATTTTCCTTTAGCAGCTCATGAAGCTCCATAATACCTGCATGGTGTTTCAGGTCTTCTTTGGTAGCCCCATTGGCTGACCATTCTTCCTGCGTACCATAAGGGTATAGGATAGCCTTGATCCCTCCAAAACCTGAAAATTTTTTCAGGTTGGAGACCTCATCAGAATTTAGTTCTTTTCCGTCTTGATGGCTCAGGGCGATTCGGATCGCCCTGATATTGTCCTGTAGTTTTTCTGAAATATTGTAAGCCATATCCACACATTTTTCATTCTCACAATTCCTTTATGGCTGTAAAGCCGTCACCTTTTCCTGATGGCGGGCTTTTTCGTATTGGTAGTTAACTCAGATACTCGTGTACCTGTCCGATGACAGTGTATCGTAGCTGCCTGTCCTCTTCATTTGCTGTATTAAATCCGTATCCGTCAAAAATGTCTTTGCAGTAAGCAATCAGGTTGACGACTTCATAGGTGAGCGTCCCGCTTTCCCGTAACCGCTCATAGTCGGCAGTAAATTCTTCCTCAAGTATGGAAAGGAGGTAGTGGTAACGGGAAGGTTTAAGTTCTTCAGTCATCTGCTCCAGGCATAATTCTTCCACAACATACACGGGTCGGTTTTCAGAAAGTAATTGTTCCGCCAAAGGCATAATGTCCTTTACTTTTGCATCCAGATAGTTGGTCACCGAATAGTCTTCCTGCAAATTGAACATCAATTCAGGATTGTTGTGGACGATAAACGCCCACAACTTTTCTTTTAGTAGTGTCTGCATACTTCAGGAATTTTAGATACCGAAGAACGACTGGATCACGGTAGCCACGACCACCAGGAAAATACAACTGCCAAACCAGGCGGCAGCCACTTTGCCGGTGTCCTGATCGCCATTGTTCCATTTTTGATACACCTTTACTGCTCCAATTAAGCCGAGAATTGCTCCCACGGCATACATAAGGTTGGTACCTGCGGCAAAGTAGCTGCGTACTTTGGTGTTTGCTTCGTTGATCCCCTCAATACCATCCTGTGCATAAGCACTGTATTGGATAGCCAGTAACGCCATAACGGCACAAATGGAGATCACCTTTTTTTGGTTAAACGTTGTTGTTTTCTTGCTGCACATTTTCATCATTCATCATATTTAGGTTACACTTAAATTTTTTTAAAAAAAGCGGAACGCTTTCGCTGTCACTTACACATCTTTTTCAATCATTTTTGCCCTTCGGCTCGGGGTTGGGCAGGAAAAGACGTTCCGCCGGGATTATTGCCGTTCTTCACTCCACAATGCATCCACTTCTTCTTCATTGAAGGCCACAATCCCTTGTTTTTCGCACTCCGATACAATCAGTTCATTGACTGAAGGGCGAAGCCCGGATGTTTTTACGTTTGGGTAATCTTTTAAGACCAGTCGCAGGTAGTGTTTGAATTCTTCTTTGACCAGTTGTTTGCCAAGCGCATCTGTAATGACCGTTTGGACCTTTTCGATCAGGTGTTCTACTTCGGCAAATTCGTCATCGGTATCTTCATCCGCAGTTACCGAAATATCTTCTGAAGCTTCATTTTGCAAGGGTTCATTTTGCGGAAAACCAGATGGCTTTAAGGTAAGTTTTCGTTTTCCTGTTAACAGGGCTTTGAGGTCACCGGAAAAATAACGTACCCCAACAAATAAATAATAAATAGCTAGTAGTATGGAGACTGCCAACAGGTAGTCTGTCCATGAAATCTGGGTAAACATACGCCTCTCATTTTATCGTTTTACAATTCAACTCGGCATTTAATGTCGGGTCGTTTACATTAATCTCGATAGCAAAGAAACGAAGGCAGGCAGGGTGCTACAAGTCCAACTTTTGGCTGGAACCTTTTTGTAACCGTTGGAACCTTAGTGAAATAGATGTAGTTCAGGAAGGGATTAAATATTTCTATTGGCTCGAATTAAATAAAAATTTAGCCAGGAATACCAATTTACGTTGAACATATAACACATAGTCAATTTACCAATTTTAATTGATTGTTAATTTTCTTTTCATTAAAAAAAATCATTCCTTTTTTATCTATATTTGGTATATTTCTTTTTGGTATAAAATTAAAAACAGCTGATTATGAGAACTATAAAAACCCAAAGTAAAAAGTTTTTTTCAGTAAACTGGTTTGTTAGAAATAGCTTGTGGTGTTATATTGTAGTATTTGCTTTTTCCCTTAGTTCGTGTGGTGGTGATAGTGGAAATGAAGATGACAACGGTGGAGGTAGCGCACCTGGTCCCATAGTAGATAATTCTGGGATAATAGAAAATCTTCGTAAAACCAATTTAAATTCCACAGTTTTTCCTTGGAATGCCGTACCTGACTATGAGAGTGAATGTGGTTTGGCCAGTTTAACGGATGGGAAACTAAAAAGATGGGATATTGAGGAGCAGGGGTTCATTCCGGTAAAAATCAATGGACTTTCATTAGTGTCGGAAGCGCTAAACCTTATTGAAGAACGATTGGATATGACTCTATTTGACCGTACGAGCATAGCCAACACGCCCGATGAAGTTATTGCAAGGGGTATTATCTTTGCTGCAGAAGAAGAAACCAATGCTTATAGTTCTCAATTTGATAATAGTTATGGTTGCGGCGATGTTTCTTTCAAATACGAAACAGAATATTTCTATGAAGATTTTGAGCTGGAATATGATGGTGATGGCAATATTATTGGTTATGATTATCCCGTATTGGGACAGGCTTATGATTCTGAAGGTAATGTTGTAGGTAATATATTAGAGGATACATCTTATATTTTTGATGCTGGTGATAATGTTATTGGAATCTTGTCAGAAGAAGACTGGTTGCTCTATAATTCTGAAGGTACAGCTATTTGTAACATATTGGATGGAAACCCATTATTTGATGTAGACGGAGGGGTGATTGGCACAACGGTAAATGAATCTGGAGGTTTTTTTTCCGTACAGGGTGAAATTGTCAAAAAAGCATATTATGAGGCTTCAGGGAGTATGAATGGTCTTATTTTGGTACGTCTGGATACAATGGAATGTTCTTTTAGTGATAATGAAGACGAAATAGAAATGATTATCAATAAGCTAGGATATGCTTTGGGTCTAGGCTCCAATTTTGATGGATATGACAATTTTAATAATTCGGGAAATTTTGGAATCAACGGTAATTTTTGGAATGTACTTAATACCCTATACAAAAACCCAATAGGAAGCGATGAAAGTACCATAGTTGCTTATCCGCTTTTTTAAGCATTAACATTATAAAAGGAACTTAAAAAGAAGAATTGTAAAAACAATTTATCGCTACTGTTCTGTTGCTTATGGGAATGTCTCAACTTAGCGTTCACTATAATCACAGGGGGCACTTGCTTGCCGATGAACGATCCCCCGTTTCTTAAGCTTGTTCCATATATAAGTGCTATTTTCTCTAGATGCTAGATAAAGTTGAACATTGTTTTACATCAGATAATCCTTCACCTACAGATGATCATGAATATAAGAAATAGCTTTTTCATGGTATAGTGGTTTTAATATTCTTTGATTTTTTTAATAATCCGCTCTAATGTTTCAACGGCTATTTGTTTGTCACGTTCTTCTGCTACATAGGATTTGCTGCGCATGCC
>NZ_JBSXOK010000006.1:0-2561 GCF_056859415.1 Zunongwangia sp. L-65 | reverse complement strand
GATGCGCCAAGTACTTTCCGAATCCCTATTTCTTTTACGCGCTGCTCTGTCACCTGAACGATCAAACCAAAAACACCCAGGGCAGCCAGAAGTAAACTAAGCGCACTAAAGAAGCTGAAGAATTGCAAAAGCTTGGTTTCGGCATCATATTGTTTTTGTAATAGGTCTGAAACATTATTGATTTCCAGAAGTTTGTAAGGAAAAAATTCTTGCCATAATTCGTTGATTTTGGCAACAACTTTTTCCTCAGAGCCAGGTTTTATACGCATCAATATTGAACCGTAATCATCATATTCCATAGCTCTTATAACTATAGGTTTTCCTGCTGTTCTAAGTGATTCGTTATTAAAGTTCTTTACAATACCAACTGGTTTTGCATTTAGATCTTTAAATACATGGTTAAGCTTGTTTTCTGGAAATAATTTGGCGGTATTTTCAGTAATTAAAACAGGGGTATTTGCCATTTTATAGATATCGGTAGAATCTGAAGAGAATTGCAAATCCTCATTTAAAAAGTCACCCGGAAATTCAGAATTAAGGAAACGCCCTTGTTTTAGTTCCAGGCCTAAAGTCTTTGCAAGATCTGCATCTCCAAAAAGATACCAGATTTCAATTTTATTTCCGGGATTAAAAGGATCATCTAAAGATTTAGTCATATTTCCGGCGGTTTCTCCGGGAGTCCATGCATTTAGGCTTACACTTTCGATATAAGGACTATTGGCGAGTTCATTTTTAAAACTTTCACCTTTGCCTTCCCAAGATACATATTGAGTTCCTAAAAGGTTATTTTTATTAAAACCTATATCTTTATTTTTCAATAACTCTACTTGCCTATCCACCACGATCATCGCAATGATGACCACAACAGAGACTGAAAACTGGATTATGACAAGTCCTTTTCTAATATAATTTTGATGTGTGCCAGATTTTATAATTTTGTTTTTTAATGCTGAAGTTACTCGCACTCCAGAAAGTAAAATAGCCGGATACAAGCCTGTGAAAATTCCTAATGTTAAAATCGCTAAGCTATAAATTGAAATTAGGCTTATATCTTTAGTGAATATCTTGGTAAGGGAATGGCCTATAAAATTCTCGATCAACGGAATAGAAACTTGATATATTATTAGCGCCAGGCATCCCGAAAGAATGAAAAACAACAGTGAATTGATTAAATTTTGCTGAATGAGATGGGATTTATTAGCACCCAGTACCTTTCGAACTCCTGTGTTTCTAGCATGATAAGAAGCTCTTGCCGTTGTTAAATTGATGTAGTTAATACAGGCTATTAATAGCAATAAAATAGCAATACTACCTAAGATTAAAAGCTTTTTCTCACTCGTATTTGTGTTTTTTCCGTCGAAACTTGAATTCAAATAAATATCATAAACAGGTTGAAAATCTAGTAAATATGGATTTTTAGAATCGAAAAATTCGATATACCACTTGTTTACTTTTTCCTGAAGCTTTTTAGCATCTGTTCCCTTTTTGGTTAGCAGAAATAGTTGTGAAAAGGTACCGTAGCCTTCTTTGAATAAAGTTTCTTCTCGCCTATCACTAATATGAAGTACATCAGCTTTAAAAATAGAATTATC
The DNA here is from genome assembly GCF_056859415.1 of Zunongwangia sp. L-65. Taxonomy (NCBI): domain Bacteria; kingdom Pseudomonadati; phylum Bacteroidota; class Flavobacteriia; order Flavobacteriales; family Flavobacteriaceae; genus Zunongwangia; species Zunongwangia sp. L-65. The sequence continues at coordinate 969 of NZ_JBSXOK010000006.1, read as the reverse complement.
TGGGATGTCTTTGATTAGCCCGGTAATGATATAGGATTTAGGTTTTACTCCATATGAAGGCTGATTTTTTAATTCTTTACCTACAATATCTTCGTTTGGGAAATATTTGTTTTTAAAACTTTCTGAAACCACTAAATTCTCTACACCAAACTGAAATTCTTTAGGATTACCTGCAATTATTTTAAAATCCAAAATATCCCATGCAGTACTATCTGTCTCTAATACATTTACCGGAATACTATTGTCCTTACTTATCTTAAAATTTTCAGTGAATACATGTATCCCAGAAACTTTTTCAGCTTCAGGAAAATTTTCGGGTAACGCAATCTTCCATCCTTCAAAGGCCTTTGTCGTTTTAGTCTGTTTACCCGCACTAAGCCTGTAGGTGCTATTCAGTCTAAAAATCTGGTCTTTTTTTGTCCAAAATCGGTCATAAGAAGATTCATCGATCACTACAGTGGTCACGGCAAGACAGGCAGCTAAACCAATGGTTAACCCAATAATATTGATTAGAGAATAGGTGCTGTTTTTAAGAAGATTCCTCCAGGCGATTTTGATGTGATTTTTGATCATGGCTATTCGGTTTTTAAACTTTTTGCAGGATTAATAATTGCTTTTTTTGCGGATTGTATTCCAACGGTTAACATAGCGATACCTATTACTACGGATGCTGCAAGGCCAAAAATCCACCATTTTATTTCTATGCGGTACGCATAATCCTGAAGCCATTGCAACATGGCGTACCATCCAATTGGAATTGCTATAATAATGGCTACAGCAATGGTTTTTAAAAAGTCTTTAGAGAATAGCATCACGATAGATTGTACCGATGCGCCAAGTACTTTCCGAATCCCTATTTCTTTTACGCGCTGCTCTGTCACCTGAACGATCAAACCAAAAACACCCAGGGCAGCCAGAAGTAAACTAAGCGCACTAAAGAAGCTGAAGAATTGCAAAAGCTTGGTTTCG
>NZ_JBSXOK010000005.1:0-3611 GCF_056859415.1 Zunongwangia sp. L-65 | reverse complement strand
GTTGATGAAAGTCTGAACTTGGGTCTGAATCGAACGATGAACTTTATGTTCTGAGCGATATTAGTGTACCCGAGTTCAGCTCTCTTTTCTTTGTTAATACTGCTATAAAAATAACAATACAAGTCTAAAGGAGTGATTTTAATTTAGGATAGTGGAATTGAAATTGTACCGAGAATCAGATTGAAGTTAGCGTTTTAAAAGCACTTCTCAATACAAATCTTTTCGTTTCAATCTAAGATTTGTTACGGGAATTGAGCATTTTAGAAAAAAGTGTATTGAATCTTGAGTGGTGTATGGTTGAGGTATGTTATAGATGTATTGCTTCAAAAGAATCTAAGAGACTAGAGAATTAGAAATAATAGTTGAAAATAAAAAATATGATTGGTTTTTTAATTCTGGTTTTTCTATTTCTCTTTTTAGTTTGGTTTTTATTATCAAAATTTATTTTTTATCCACTTTTTTTCAAACCAAAATATTTTATTGATGATGCTAAGGCTTTTTTGGAAGAAAAAGATTGCTCGTTTTTAGCCATAACTACAGTTAGTAAATCAAAAGCTTTAGCGTATTTTTCTAACCTTAAGAAAGGCTTTTCAATAGATGATTTAATAAAAGTACGATCTCATTTTAAGTTGATAGGGCTTGCTGCCGATGAATCCAGTCTTGAAGTTTTTTATGTTCAAATCACTAAATATTTGGGTTTACCGTTTTCTAAAAATCAGATGAAATTTAATCGAAAGAAGTCATCTGAAATTTCAGCAGAAGAAAAAAGAACAGTATTTGCAAAAGCGGGTATATTTTACAAATCAATGTCCTGCTTGTAAGGCTTCTATATCAAATAAAGATGAGATTTGCCCTAACTGCGGATTATTTTTAAACGCGAAATAGATTTTAAAACAATATAAAACCTCACAGGTTTCCAAAACCTGTGAGGTTTGTTTTTTAAATAAATTTCTCAACTTGTAGATCGTCTGTTTTTAAGGCAGCGGTGAAATGACATTTTTTGATCATTGTTTACTGTTAATTGCTAATTGTTCTCTGCCTACTGCTACTGTTCACTGCAAACTTCGCATTTAGCGAACTACCGCATTCTCTGGGATAGGAGCATTACGGTGTTTAAATCGTTTATGCGTCCATAAGTAATATTCAGGATGTGCTTTAATTTGTGCTTCCAGTCGATCTCGAAATGAAGTGGTAATAAAGAAATCAGGTTCAGATTGTGGATTATTAGTGATTTTTTTTAGCCGAGCTTCATAAAAACCACGCTTTACTTTTTCGACTTCTAGATAATACACCGGCATGTCAAAATCTTTCGCTAATTTTTCAGATCCGGTGAAAAAAGGAACTTTAACTCCCATAAAATCGGTCCAGAACTTATAGTTTGCTCGTTTCGGGGTTTGGTCGGCAATCATTCCGTAGATTCCGTTTAAACCATTTTTCTGGTGCCGGGCAATGGTGCTGACCACACGGTGGGATTCGATCATTTCAGTTTTAAATTTTCCCCGGATATCTTTTACCAGTTTATCAAAATATTTATTTCGAATACGTTTATAAATACCGTGACCTTTTAGTTTTAGTCCATATAGCTCCATAGAGATCATCCACTCGTAGCTAGCATAATGTCCGCACATTACTAAAACACCTTTCCCCAGATTGTTTACGGTTTTAATATCTTTAGGATTGATAAATACAAAATGTTTTTTTAATTCAGCTTCTGAAATAGTCAATGTTTTTATCATCTCTAAAAACATGTCACACATGTGATGATAAAACTTCTTTTTTATGCTTATCAATTCACTTTCAGATTTTTCCGGAAAAGCTAGTTTCAGATTTTTTTCAACCGTTTTTTTGCGATACCCAATGATATAATAGACCAAAATATAGATGAGGTCTGAGAAAAAATAAAAGAGCCTAAAGGGTAAAATAGAAATTAACCAAAGTAGAGGATAAACCAGCCAGAAAACAAATCCCTGCATAAAAAAACTTTCCGCAAATATATGGTATATTTGAATTTAAACAGCAATAGCTATGGGCAATTTGGAATTGGTGACGATCATCATTATCGCGGCAAACGTAATTATTTCTTTTAAGGGGTTTAATGATCCGGAGTTTTTTCACAAGTATAAGTTTAATATCGCCGATATTAAAAGTGGTAAAAAATACCAGATCTTAACTTCGGGATTCCTGCATGTTAATCATGCCCATTTATTTGTAAACATGCTTACCCTTTACTTTTTTGCGGATGCGGTGCTTCATTATCTGGGGACTACAGGTTTTATAGTTGTTTATCTGGTAAGTTTGGTTTTAGGAAATTTACTTTCGCTATATTTTCATAAGGATGAGTGGAATTATACTGCTGTGGGAGCCAGTGGAGCTGTAATGGGGATTTTATATTCGGCCATTTTACTAAATCCAGATATGATGCTTGGATTGTTTTTTATTATCCCAATTCCGGCTTATTTGTTTGGTATTGGTTATTTGTTATACACAATTTATGGCATGAAAAGTAGAAGGGATAGTATTGGTCATGATGCCCACTTTGGCGGTGCGGTTGGAGGCTATTTATCAACAATAATTTTAGCACCTTATGTGCTAGAAGCTCATCTTATGATGGTTATCCTTTTAGCGGTGCCTATTGTTATTTTATTTTTACTTCATCGTAGCGGAAAAATTTAGTTTGGTATTGTATTTGGATATACCTTCTAAATTATAAAACCAATCTTATGAAAAAGTTAGCGCTATTACTGGTGATGATTACCAGCATGGGTTTAACCGCCCAAAATTCGACTGAAAGAAATACCGTTACGGTGACCGGAGAAGGAAAAGTTATGGTTGTTCCAGATAAGGTCATTATTAACTCCAGAATCGAAACTGAAGGTTTAAATCCGACGGATGTTAAAAAGGACAATGATAAAATTGCCAATGATATTTTTAAGTATTTAAAATCCCAGGGGGTTCCAGAAAAAAATATTCAAACTGAATATATGAATCTGAATAAGCGCACCGATTATAATACTAAAGAAGAAACCTATGTGGCCAATCAGGCGATCTCAATAAAACTTGATGATCTTAAGAATTATGAAAAGATCATGCAGGGACTATTGAAGAACGGGCTAAACCGTATTAACGGGGTAGAATTTTCTTCTTCTAAAATAGAGGAGTATCAAAAAGAGGCCCGTAAAAAAGCGGTCTTGGATGCCAAACAAAAGGCTGAAGATTTGGTAGCAGCCTTAGACCAAAAAATTGGTAAAGCGGTAATGATCTCTGAAAATGGAGGCAATACTTACCCTGTAATGCGAATGGCTGAGATGAAGTCAGCGGCGCAGGCAGATCAACAAACCATAGCTCCAGGAGAGATGGAAATTAGTGTGAATGTAAATATAAGTTTTCAGTTATATTAATCTGAAGTTATTTCAGGTACTTAATTAGTTAGTTAAATAAAAAAATCCCCGGTAAGCCGGGGATTTTTGATTTAGGACTATCTCATAAACTGTGTAAATAGAAAAATAACAGGGGTCGCGACCCCTGTTATTTTTTTTGTCTAATTTTAAATTTTACACAGTATGAAAAAAGAAGATTTATTTAGCGATGAATTTTTAAAGCAGTTCAAAAGT
>NZ_JBSXOK010000004.1:0-2782 GCF_056859415.1 Zunongwangia sp. L-65 | reverse complement strand
CCTTACAGCTTCACTAATAAAAATGCCGGAACCTGCTGAAGGTTCGTACAATCGTTTGGGTTGCAGGTTTTGTGCTGCCAGAACAGTATATAAAGTTTCGGGAACTACCTGCGGGGTATAAAAGGCGGTCAGCACACTATTGCGCAAAGAAGAAATGATATTCCTATATTGAGTTTCACTATAATTCTCTTTCAGCAGGTCATGAAGCTCCATAATCCCTGCATGGTGTTTCAGGTCTTCTTTGGTAGCGCCAGTGGTTGACCATTCTTCCTGTGTACCATAAGGATGTAGGATAGCCTTGATGCCTCCAAAACCTGAGAATTTTTTCAGGTTCGAGACTTCATCAGAATTTAGTTCCTTTCCGTCTTGATAGCTCAGGGCGATCCGGATCGCCCTGATATTGTCTTGTAGTTTTTCTGAAATATTGTAAGCCATATCCACACATTTTCATTCGCATAATTCCTCTATGGCTGAAAAGCTGTCATCTTTACTTGATGACCGGCTTTTTCCTTCTCAGTAGTTAATTGAGATACTCGTGTATCTGACCAATAACAGTATATCTCAATTGCCTGTCGTCTTCATTTTCTGTATTAAAGCCGTAACCGTCAAAAATGTCCTTGCAGTAAGCAATCAGGTTGACGACTTCATAGGTGAGCGTTCCGCTTTCCCGTAACCGCTCGTAGTCGGCAGTAAATTCTTCCTCAAGTATGGAAAGGAGGTAGTGGTAACGGGAAGGTTTAAGTTCTTCAGTCATCTGCTCCAGGCATAATTCCTCCACAACATAACCAGGTCGGTTTTCGGAAAGTAATTGTTCCGCCAAAGGCATAATATCCTTTACTTTTGAATCCAGATACGTGGTTACCGAATAGTCTTCCTGCAAATTGAACATCAATTCAGGATTGTTGTGGACGATAAACGCCCACAACTTTTCTTTTAATAGCGTCTGCATACTTCAGGAATTTTAGATACCGAAGAACGATTGGATCACGGTAGCCACAACCACCAGGAAAATACAACTGCCAAACCAGGCGGCAGCCACTTTGCCGGTATCCTGATCGCCATTGTTCCATTTTTGATACACTTTGACCGCCCCGATTAAGCCGAGGATCGCTCCCACGGCATACATCAGGTTGGTACCTGCGGCAAAGTAGCTGCGTACTTTGGTATTTGCTTCGTTAATTCCCTCAATACCATCCTGAGCATAAGCACTGTATTGAATGGCCAGTAATGCCATAACGGCACAAATGGTGATCACCTTTTTACGGTTAAACTTTGTTGTTTTCTTGCTGCACATTTTCATCATTCATCATATTTAGGTTACACTTAAATTTTTTAAAAAAAGCGGAACGCTTTCGCTGTCACTTACCCATCTTTTTCAATCACTTTTGCCCTTCGGCTCGGGGTTGGGCAGGAAAAGACGTTCCGCCGGGATTATTGCCGTTCTTCACTCCACAATGCATCCACTTCTTCCTCATTGAAGGCCACAATCCCTTGTTTTTCGCATTCCGATACAATCAGTTCATTTACTGAAGGGCGAAGCCCCGATGTTTTTACGGAGGGAAATTCTTTGAGGACAAGGCGTAGGTACTGCCTAAATTCTTCCTTGACAAGTTGTTTACCAAGCGCATCGGTAATGACCGTTTGGATCTTTTCGATCAGGTGTTCTACTTCTGCGAATTCGTCATCGGTCTCCTCATCGGTAGTTACCGAAGTATCTTTTGAAACTTCATTTTGCAAAGGTTCATTTTGCGGAAAACCAGATGGCTTTAAGGTAAGCTTTCGTTTGCCTGCTAACAGGGCTTTAAGGTCACTAGAAAAATACCGTACCCCAACAAACAAATAATAAATAGCTAGTAGTATGGCGACCGCCAACAGGTAGTCTGTCCATGAAATCTGGGTAAACATAAGCTGTTTTTTATCGTTACTATTAAGCCCATCAATCTTGTGACGGGGTTTTTCTATTAATTTCGATAACAAAGAAACGCACGAATGCAAGCTGCTACAAGTCCAACTTTTTGTTGGAACCTTTTTGTAACCATTGGAACCTTAGCGAAATAGATGTCTTTCGGGAAGAGATTATTCAAAAAAAAAGAGAACATTCTTAAAAAGTTCTCTTTTGTAACTATGATATGGAGGGATGATTTTATGGCTTTATCAATTTCCATTTACCATCTGTGAAAAGAAGTGCAGCGGAGCGGTTTATTGGTTTGGAAAAATCACGTTTCATCAAGGCCGAAAATGGAGTGATATTGGTACAGGTTACGGTATAAGTCACCGGGATAGTTGTTTTTCCATTGGATTCAGAACTATTTCCGAGTTTGATATCACTTATGGTTTCTTCTGCAATCTTTACTTTTTGAATGTCCAGCTTCCTTTCCTTTTCTGTAGGTTTGATCAGGTACCGCTGGGCTGCTTCGGTAAAAGAGATTAGTGGTGAACCGATATCTTTTAATTTTTGTGTTTTCTGAATAGTAACCATTCTTTTCTCATCAAGTTTTAAATCCAGCAACTTATTAGCATGAGCAGGATCGCTACAAAAGATTTCATAATCAATAGTACGTGGATAGTTCAGATCATCATTGATCATTTTTAAGACGGTCTCCTTATCAGGTTTTTGATTTGTTTGGCATCCAATAACAGGGATGATCATGAATATAAGAAATAGCTTTTTCATGGTATAGTGGTTTTAATATTCTTTGATTTTTTTAATAATCCGCTCTAATGTTTCAACGGCTATTTGTTTGTCACGTTCTTCTGCTACATAGGATTTGCTGCGCATGCC
>NZ_JBSXOK010000003.1:0-2736 GCF_056859415.1 Zunongwangia sp. L-65 | reverse complement strand
AAGTGGGGTGACTAAAGCTTCATAAAGCAATGTCATTGCATTTTTAGCAGCATCTATAAGGTTGACTTCTTCTTCGATAGGAATATCCTGCATCTGCAAGGGGAGCAAAGCAGGAGCGGTGTCCCGATATTGACTTTCAATGGAAACAAGAATACTGTCAAAAAATCCTAATACCTGTGTCGAGAAAATAACGAGGATAACCACCGCAAAATTTTTAGCGAGTTCCCCTGGGCTCAATCCCCAAGTATAACCGTCTTTATTAGCCACGCCCTCATTATATTTTTTTAAAATATTAATCAGGAAGAAAAGCACAGCAAGGGTTTTCATTCCGCCAATGGTATATTGGGAAAAATCACTGTCTTGAATGGTTTGAAAAACAGTATCCACATATTCAAGACCAAAACTTAAAGTTATTATAGCTCCCATCATTTCATTTAAGTATTATTAAATCCCACTTAGTGGGCGGTTATTGATTTTATCCTGCATCTTCCGAAAGGAAATAATCTCCCGATAACGTTTTGTTTTTACCCTGATAGCGGAGACCATTTCCTTTGATTCCATTTCTTTCTGCTTTAATATGGTGGCACGTTCGGCATCACTCATTTTTAGGTAATCGCTGGATAAGATTTGATCAATAAAATCCATTGTTTCCAAAGAATTCTGGACAATGTTTTCAAAAGATGCTGTGACACGGGAAATTTCATCCGGCTTGATATACGGGGAGTTTAAAATATCCTGTAAATCATTTTGCATTACGTTAATGAGCCGTTGATTGTTTTGCCCAATCTCTTGTACAGCCCTAAGTTGCCGTACTACACTGGAAACCTTTTCAATCCTGTCTTTTGCATCTTTCAGGAATTTCACAGACTTGATAAGTTGAGCAGTCTGCTTCCCGGATTCTACAAGTTGTTTGACCAAGCTTACAAAGTTGGTGTTATCATAGACGGGCATTCCCTGGGCTTTAGCGCGGCTGTGCATCATAAAGGTCAGAGCTATTGCAACGATTAAAATTTTTGTCTTCATAGTATTATGTTTTAGCGATGAATTCTTTTATGGCGGCTTCCATATTATTTGTTCTATTATAAGTGGCCATTATGGTTTCATTTTCCTTACCGTCGGTCAAGTAAGCGGCATAAACTTCCTTGGGAACTTCCAAGCGGAAAATGTTGCTTTCTTTTCCAATTTTGATAAACATTTCAGTGTATTTCCTTTGGCCGGTAAGATTGTTTTTGATAGATTTTAACTGATTCAGATCATGGCTGGAGAGGTTGAGCCGTTTGACTAGTTCCCCATAGCCTTTCTCGTTGTTCAGGCTATAAATGACCTGCGTGTTTTCAAGGATGCTTGCTGAAGTGGAACTGTTCGGGAGCTGGTTAATGGATTGCAGAATGATGCCGATTGCACCATTTTGTTTCCGAATGGCTTGATAATAAAATTCTACGCTTTCCAGTACGTTGTCAAACTTCAGTTGCTTGGCAAACTCATCAAAAAGAATAATCCCTTTTTCAGCACGGTTCTTCCAAATGGTGCGTTGAATGGCCGATTTAATCAGCTTGAGCATTACGGAGAGGATTTCTTTATTGTCCTTGACTTCGTCCAGTTCAAATACAATAAGACGCTTATCTTCTATTTTATAGGTCTGGTCTTCACTGACTTCAAAAAGGAAGCTATATAGACCATCGCCGACGTACTCGGACATTACGTGTAAAAAGCTGGTAACGTTGAAATAGTCGGGATGGATTTTAAGTTGCTTTAAGAGGTTTTTTTGATTGTTCTCAATAAAATTGTAAAAACCATTCAGCGAGTGATTTTCAGAAATACTATGGTAATAATGACGTAGAATCTTTTTTACGGCAACCGATTGTGCCTTGGTTACTTTTAAATCAGAAGCAAAGAGTTCAAAGAGAAATACCGATAAATCCTCCAAGCGTTCCGGGCTCAGGTCATTGGTATCGCTGATGTAAAATGGATTGATACCCAGGTTTTTTCCACTTTCATAGCGGAGTACGGTGTATTGTTCAGAATAAAGCTTGGCAAATTTAGTATAAGAACCACCCAAATCGATAATGACCAGGCGTACTCCGCTTTCAAAATATTGACGCAGAATGTTATTGGCCAAAAAGGATTTTCCCTCACCGGTTGGCGCAAAAATGGCAAAGTTCCGTGCCTTGATTCGTTTTTTTTGTTCGTCCCAAACATCTTTAAGCACGGGAATGTTATGTTCACGGTCATTGAATATAATTCCGGTGGAATCTGATTTGTAATTGCTGTTATTGATCAATAAGCAAAGCGCGTGTTTTAGATCCGTTACATACAAATCGTTATTGGAGAAATTAGAAGAAAAACCGCAGTAGCTGTTCAGAATATAATTCTTCCGCTCTTCGCCCCGTGGATAGTAGGGAATAATATCCAGTTCCTTAAATTCCGTTTTTATTTTGGAGGTAATTCTATCAAGGCTCCGGGCATCCCGGTCCCAGAAAATGATGTTTAAGTGTCCGCGTATAATCCGGGCATTATCATCGGCATTGATCTGATCCAGGATGTGCTGGATTTTACCCAGCACCACTTTGTTTTGCGAACCGAAATTCGAGCTTTTGTTAAGCTCTACCACTTTCTTATCAAGCAGCTTGCGCCATTTATGTTTGTCATCCAAATACAGGATTTGGTTAACGATATGGTTCTCGTTTAGCGTAAGCCCTAAGCCATCAATAAACCCTTGGTGAAATACAAAATCGT
>NZ_JBSXOK010000002.1:0-2105 GCF_056859415.1 Zunongwangia sp. L-65 | reverse complement strand
AGATATCAAGGGGGAATCAATGAGGAAAAAACTTAAAAATAAATAGTAAATTTAACCACAGTAGAATCGATTTTGCGCACTTAGTTTGCTATGCTCACTTTCATCCGGCGCACGTGGTTCACTATGGCCGGCTCATCCACTTAAGAAGTATTAGTATTAAACATTTGCAAAAATCTGAGGGATGAAGAGGCGTGGAATATAGAGTTTAGAAAAAATTAAAATTTTATACATAGCTAGTAGACTATGAATGCAACACAAATACGTAAGGTTTGTATAACAGCCTGTGAAACTTATTCTCAATTTCTAACGGATAAAGGAGGTGGCGTCTTTAAGATATCGGTTAATCACATTGAGCTTGTAGGTAAAGATAAGTTTAAGTTAGTGATACAAGGTAAAATTTTTGATGAAGAAACTTTAGTATTTAAACATATTGCTTCTAACAAAGAATGGGACATAGGTGGGATTAAGATACAAGTATACGATAGAGATAAAAATTTGGTAGTCATTAAACCCAACACAGAATCTTATCAATTTTTTGCTGAAAATCAACCCAGGGATTGGGAAATTCTATCTGATATGAAGTTCTTAATAGAACGCGTTGAGAAATGGTATGAAATCAATGGAGCTTCCTTAAAATTACCCCATAAAAAACCAGTAATTTCAGCCCCTTCAAATTCATTTTTCTTTACAGATCTACATTTACCTTCTTCAGAACAACAGGAAGCCTTAAACCTAATTTTTAATATTCCTTTTTCCTATATCTGGGGTGCTCCGGGTACAGGGAAAACTCAATACGTTTTAAGTTATGCTATTTTAAATTATTTAAAGCATAACAAAAAAGTGGCAATTGTTGCTCCTACCAATCACGCTCTGGAGCAAATCTTTAGAGGCGTTATTAAAATGACTGATAAGGCAGGTATTTCTAGGGATGCAATTATACGGCTGGGTGGTCCTTCTAAAAAGTTTGCAGATGAATTCCCGGAAGTTTGTGAGATTATAGGACTTGAAAATGAATTAAAGAAGCTTAGACAACAGATCGCTGTACTCCAAAATGTTCTGGGTATTGATGAGCAATCCAATAGTATCAAAGTTTTTAGAAAAGCACTTGAAGATATTAAGCTGTTTCAAAAGCAGAATGAACACATACTAGCAGAGGAAGATAAACTACAACATAAAAAGAGTGCAATTAAGCGCCTGCAAAGTCAGGAAATAGAATGTACACTAAACATTCAGGAAGCCCAATTAGAGCGTGAACGGTTGAACAAGAAAAAAAGCTCAACATTAGTAGCAGTTACATCTTTCTTTGGAAAAAGTAAGAACTATCAGGAGTTAATAGATGCTACCATCCGAAAAGAAGCAGACCAGACTATTCGTAAAAATGAGGTTGGTTCTAATCTGGAGGAACTCACACACGAGATTAGAATAGCGGAAGAACAGGTACTGCAGAAAAAGCAGGATACCGAGCGCATACTCCGTAGTATCAAGAATGCAATTCAAACTGTTGATAAGTTTAAACTAACTCAAGTAATTGCTAGCGGACTAAATCAATTGGAAGAAAATCTGACTGCATATATTAAAGAAGTTAGTGATTCCCAACCTGTTTATGAATCTATTGCTACAGAATATAAAACACAAACTAAAGATGAACTTTTTTTAAAATTAGATATTTTAAAGAAAGAAGAAGAGCGCTTAATGAATTATAGTACGGAAGAGCGTTTAAAGAATGTATCTATAATAGGCGCTACTCTGGATACCTATCTATATCGGTTTACTGATGATAAATTAGGCGTTGACCATATATTTCTTGATGAGGCAGGTTATTCCAATGTTATAAAAGCGCAAACCCTTTTTAATCAGGATGTGCCAGTAACTTTTTTAGGAGATCATATGCAGCTGCCTCCTGTATGTGAAATATCACAACGCGATATCCAACAGAATGAAGACTATCGGGAAGTATTGGTCTGGGTGCAAAAAACGGTCATAGTATACCACCCTGGCCGGGTTAAAGTGAGCCACCCTGGCCGGATCAAAGTGAACCACTTTAGCCGGAGTAAAGTGAACCACTAAAAAATCGATTCTATTTGTAAGAAGCCAAATGTCTTTTT
>NZ_JBSXOK010000001.1:0-2329 GCF_056859415.1 Zunongwangia sp. L-65 | reverse complement strand
ATACAAAGGGCGTAAGGTAAAGCACCGTAAATATGGTATACGTTTCGGATTGAACGGGATATTCATTCGGGACAACCTGATGTACCTGCGGTTAACCATTACCAACACATCCAATATCAGTTATGATATTGACCAATTACGTTTTTTTATCCGGGACCAGAAAAAGGCTAAACGTACAGCTTCACAGGAAATTGAAATTACCCCGGTACACATCCAAAACAAGGTGACAAAAATTGACGGCCGGTCTTCACAGACCTTGGTGATTGTGGTTCCCAAGTTTACCATTCCCGATAAGAAATACTTCGCCATTCAATTGTTTGAAGCAAACGGGGGAAGGCATATTAAGCTTAGTGTAAAAAACAGGACGATTATTAAAGCAGCAGTACTTCCCACATTACAATCAACAGGAAGTACACCTATCAATAACTTTTAAATCAATTATCATGAATCAGAAGAATTTAGAATACCTGAAAGACCAGATTAAATATACTGGCTTTGGAGAAGGACTCGAAGAAGTCTTAAAGCAAAAAATAGCAAAGGGACAGCCTGAATTTAAGATCCCGCACCTAACGCATTTTGGTAGCAACAAGGTAGATTCCACACTACATTTTAGCAAGTCCAAAAAAACGGATATGTATTTCTTCAATTCGTACCAGGTGAGTGTGCAAAAGGAAAACAATCCCGATGAGACTATGAAACAGACCTTCTATATTAACAAAGGCAATAACATTACCCTGAAAGAAGCCTACAACCTGATGGAAGGCCGATCGGTCAATAAGGAGCTGACCAATAAGGAAGGGCAACTGTACAATTCCTGGTTACAGATGGATTTTAAACAGAGTGATGACAATGGAAATTTTAAAATACAGCAGTACCATCAAAACTATGGGTACGATCTGGAAGCAACACTCGCTAAACATCCTATTAAGGAACTGGAGAATGAAACCTATAAATCCAATCTGGTCGATTCCCTGAAAAAGGGAAACCTGCAATCGGCAACTTTTCAAAAGGAAGGTTTGAAGCAGAAACAGTACATCGAGGCGAATCCCCGGTTTAAGACCATCAATATCTATGACAGCAATATGCAACGGGTGGATAACCGCCAGTCCAAGACGGAAAAACAATCGGAAGCACAAAGCCGCTCTGTTAAACAGGAGCATAAAGGCCAAGAGCAGCCGATTGCCGACGAGGCTCAGGACATACCAAAGGCTAAGAAGAAAAGAAAAAGACCCACCATAACCTAAAGGATATGGAACAGTTAAAGCCTTTATCTGACTTTTTTACGGCTATTGAGCAGGATGGCCGTATCAGCATTACACATATAGGAATATATGCTGCCCTGTTGGAGTATAGGGCGCAGATGGGTAATAGCAATCCGATAGTGGCATTTAGTTATGACATTATGAAGATTGCAAAAATATCATCTGCCATGACCTATCATAAATGTGTAAAGGATCTGAGTGCCTACGGGTATATACGGTATGAACCCTCATTTAATAAAAACAGGGGGAGTAAAATTTACTTTCCCGAAAGCGATGGGTAGAGAATGAATTAATTTTTCGGTACAAAGCCCTTCGGGGCTTTTGCTGTTTTAAAGCGGAGGTGTAAGATGGAAAATGAAATAAAAAGAATTCCGCCGGAAAAAGCAATAGCACTATTGAAAGAAGACGGTATAGAAGTAACGGCGGAACAGGTGAAAGTCATCCTGGACTTTATGTATGAGATTGCAGATATTGTAGTTGATCAGTATCTGGCAAAATTGCAGATTTATACATACGGGTAAGCACGGATGAACAGGCCGACAAGGGATACTCACAACGGGATCAGGAAGAGCGTTTGCGTAAGTATTGTGATATCAACCATATTCAGGTACGAAAAGTGATTTATGAGGATCATTCCGCAAAAACCTTTAAACGTCCTTCCTGGACAAAACTGTTAGGCATCCTTCGTAAATCCAGAGGGCAGTCCGATTTGATATTATTTACCAAATGGGACAGGTTTAGCCGGAATGCGGGAGATGCTTATCAGATGATCGGCACTTTGAGAAGATTGGGGGTAGAACCGCAGGCAGTAGAGCAACCACTCGACTTATCAATTCCTGAAAATAAAATGATGCTCGCCTTTTATCTGACTGCCCCTGAAGTGGAGAATGACAGAAGGGCATTGAATGTATTTCACGGGATGCGCCGGGCTAAAAAAGAAGGACGCTGGATGGGCCTTGCTCCAATCGGTTATAAAAACAAAATTGATGAGAGTGGTAGAAAATATATTGCGCCAAGGAAAGTCCAGAGTGACATAATGAAATGGGTATTCAAAGAATTGGCAAAAA